>NZ_DAMCJP010000005.1:0-155738 GCF_032097965.1 Moraxella sp. CTOTU49803
TTTGGCAGCAATGGTTTGGCAGCAATGGTTTGGCAGCAATGGTTTGGCAGCAATGGTAGTGAACTACTTGCTGCTCTCTTTAAAACTAAAAAACCCCAATGCCGTGTACTGGGGTTGTTGTGTTGTAGTGTTTATCCCATCAGTTTGCTGGGTAATTATTTGTGACTATTGAATAAGATATTTGGTACTGCCAATTCGTTATATTCGCCTTTTTCATTTGACTTCCTCCCCTTGCTAAAGCAAGGGGATTCCTTCTACAAGACGGTCAAGCCCGACCGCAAGAATGTTCTTACTGGCATTGATATCTCTATCATGCCGTGTGCCACACGTTGCACAAGTCCATTCTCTTATTCCAAGCGATTTTCTACCTTTCGGACTATTGGCGGTGATTTCACCGCAACACGAACATCGCTGGGTCGTGTATCTCTCATTCACGATTTCAAAACGGCAACCTGCGTTCTCGCATTTGTAGGTCAGTTGTCGTTTCAGTTCAAACCAGCCTGCATCGTAAACCGATTTGGCTAGTTTGCCTTTTTTACTATTAAATTGATTACTCTGAATATCACCGACCACGATTAGCGCATTATCTTTAACTAATTGGGTGGTGAATTTATGGATGAGGTCTTGGCGTGTATGTTTGATTTTGGCATGAATCGCTTTGACACGTTGTTTGTTTTTAGCTCGTTGAGCAATGGCTAAATCTTTGGCATATTTGAGCGTTTGCTTGATGGTGAGTTTGTCACCGCTTGAGGTAGTGGCACTGTCTTTAAGCCCTAAGTCAATGCCTACGCTACCCGTTCCGCATTGTGTCTTGGGGTAGTCTTTGACGGTGATACAGGCATACCAACGGTTACGGCTGTCTTGTACCAATTCGCATGTGTTGATTTGGTATAGGCTAAGGTTGTAGCTGTCCCATAGGTCGATGATTAGCTTTTGCCCTTTGGCTAGGCTTAGTTGCAAGGTGGATTTTAAGCCTTTTTTACCTGTTTGGTGTGTGGCGATGTGTTTGATGGCAGATTGTTTAAACGGTAGCCAGCCTAATGATTTACGTTTTGAATTTGGGTTGTTGGTTCGCCATGACAATTTAGCTTTTTTGAATTGTTTTCTAGCTTTGGCGTGGGTTTCGTTGATGGCTTGAATGGTTTGCGAGTGTAAACCAAGTAACTCACCGCTACATTTGGTGTATTCGTTTAGGTCGTAAGCACTAAAGAACTTGCCAGTACGCTTAAGATGCTCATAGCTTAACGCATTAACGTAGTTCCATACGAAATTCACCGAACCGCTTAGGCGGTTAAGCTTTGCTGTGTGTTTATCTCGTATGCGTAGCTTGAGTGTTTTCATGCAAATTATTTTAGCAAAATTTATGCAAGCGTTATAGTGTACAAGTTGCCTTATATCCACCGCCTAAAGGCGGTGGTTTTACGGCAACGGATGATAAACTGGATGACTAAATATCTTCAAGCTTTAGCACATCATAAGCGGGCGTTTCATACGGGTGTGCCTGTTTTAAGGCTTGCACCACCGCTTTGATGCGCTCATCTACAACCACCATCTCGACTCGCCATTCTTCGATTGTTTGTAATTGATTGGTCGTACCAATAAAGGCATGATTGCCTGCCAATGGCATAAACTGTCCTGTACCCAACACCTGCCAACAGCAATACTGATAATTGCCAATCTGCCCTGCCCCTGCGTCAAACAAGGCTTGTTTGACAGGCTCAAGATAATCGGTCGGTATGTATGTGGTGAGTTTATACATGATTGGTTTTTTCATCCCTGTCATTATTAGGTATTTGCCTTAATCTAGCATATTTTTTTTGCAAAAAGCGCGTTGGTCGGTGGTTTTTCGTTGATTATTCTCCCGTTTTAAAAAAAAATTTACCCTTAAACGCGCTATATATTATACAATATTGTATAATATATATTATCGTGAAATACTTAGGTGGCGTATGTTGTTATTTTCTATTGCAGATTATAGTCATCCATTGGTGGGTGGTATGTTGATTGGGCTCTCTGCGGTTATGCTGTGGTGGAGTATTGCCAAGATTGCTGGTATCAGTGGCATTGTCGCTAGTCTCTGGCAGCCAAACTCACCCGATTTTGCTTGGCAATTGGCGTTTTTTGTGGGCTTGCTGGTATCGCCTTGGGTGTTTGGTCAGTTATTTGGTTTGCCAACCATCACGGTATCATCATCGCCTTGGCTGTATGTCATCGCAGGGTTATTGGTCGGTGTGGGTACGCGGATGGGCTCAGGGTGTACCAGTGGTCATGGTATTTGTGGCAATGCGCGCTTTTCACCGCGCTCACTGCTGGCAACCATTGTCTTTATGTCCGCAGGGTGTGTGACGGTGTTTATCGGTCGTCATTTGTTGTCATTGATTTAATTGAGACGTTAGGGGCATATATCATGCGAAAAGAAATTGTGTTATTGATCAGTGCTATCTGTGGATTGGTTTTTGGTATGGGTTTGATTGTCAGTGATATGGCAAACCCAAAAACCGTGCAAAGCTTTCTTGATCTTGCAGGCGATTGGAATCCTGCCTTGATGTTTGTGATGGTTGGCGCGCTCATTGTCGCCACCATTGGTTTTAACTTAAGTCGCTTAAAAAAGACCAGTCTATCGGGTGCGCCGTTTCCACCGATTCGCCGCGGTATTGATAAGCGCTTGGCGATTGGGTCGATGATATTTGGTGTCGGTTGGGGCATCGCTGGTATCTGCCCTGCCCCTGCGGTGGTCCTGGTGGGCATGGGCATCTGGCAAGGGATGGTGTTTTTTGTCGCCATGCTAGTGGGTATGGGAATAGTGATAGCGTTTGATAAAACCCAATCAGCTTAGTCATCAGCAGGATGAAATAACCGATAGAACCCACCCGCCATGAGCCAACTGGCTAGTTGCTGTGGCGTTTCTGTTTGCCCTTGCCGCACCCAATGAATATAGGTGTGATACAGCATTCCTGAGGCAAATACCAGATTATACTTCCCGCTTTTATCCTGTGGCGCTGTCATAGCTTGGCAAGTCGATGCCTGCTTTTTGCGGTATTCGACAAAAATTTTGCTATTAAGGAGGGTGTCTAAAATCAGCCCTTCAAAGCCTTGATTGAGCAAAATCTTGGTCGATAATTCAAACTTGCTCAGATAGTCAAACACGCGTACCAAAAACGCATAAAACTCGGACTCGCTTGCCGCCGTCAAGTCGATAAAAGGAAAATCATACTCAATCTGCGCCAAATAGTCTTTGAGTAACGCAAGTTTGCTATCGTAATTGCGGTAATAGCCCATGCGACTCACGCCTGCCTTTTGGGTCAGCTCGGTGACGCTGATATCGGCAAATGGTGTGGACTCCATGAATTTGAGCAGCGCTATGGCGAGCGAACGTCTGACTACGGTGTTGGCATTGCCCATGATATGCGCCTGCTGGCCAAAATCACTCAAACTCGACTCAATACTTGTACCCGTGGGCGATGGAAGCGGTGTGAAGGTTGGCTTTGGCACGCATTAATCCTTTCAACTCAATCCTTTACTTAATTTATCAAAACAAAACAAACCCAAATGTCACAGTTGCAGCAGCCTGCTGAAAAATTAGTATACCCTAATCAAGTAGCGGGTTGAACTGTTTAGCGGTAAACCGCTGTTATACAAAGACAGATACAGCCAAAAATTCACTGCAAAGTAGCTCGCGGCAGGCTAGCTTTAAGGACAACTATGAAAGATAACTATTAAGGACAACTATTAAGGAAAATAAGGGGAAAGCAATACATGGAAGGTCAATCATTTGATACGGATTTTTTGGTCATAGGCTCAGGCTTTGGCGGTAGCGTCTCGGCGATGCGACTGACCGAAAAAGGCTATCGCGTGATTATCGCTGAGCAAGGCAAGCATATTTCTCCCGAGACCATGCCCAAAACCGTGCGCGATATCAAGCAGTTTTTGTGGTTGCCTGCGCTCAAGTACAAAGGTTTTTTTTCGCTTCAGTTATTTAGGCATGTCATGGTGTTGCATGGTAACGCGGTGGGCGGTGGCTCAATCACTTATGCCAACACCTTATTACAGCCAGAAGACAAAATTTGGCAACAAGGTAGCTGGGCAGGGCTTCACGACTGGCAAGCGGTGATGCCACAACATTATGAGACTGCCAAACGGATGCTAGGGGTGAGCCAAAATAAAAAAGTCGGCAACGCAGATTTGATGCTACAAAAAATGGCAAACCTGAGTGGCGTGGGCGATAGTTTTTATCTTACCGATGTGGGCGCCTACTTTAGTGAACAGGATAAGTATGCTCACCCTGCTGTCAATGGTGACCCATATTTTGGCGGTGCAGGTCCTAAGCGCAGTCCCTGTATAGGCTGTGGTGGATGTATGGTCGGCTGCCGTTATGGCGCCAAAAATACCCTAGATAAAAACTACCTGTATTTTGCCCAAAAAAATGGCGCTACCCTGCTCGCTGAAACCAAAGTCACGGATATAGTACCGATAGCAGATGCTAGCAAATCGCCAAGCGACCCTGCCTATCAAAACGGTTCGCAAGGCTATCGGGTGACGCTGCAATCAGCGGATAAAGGGGAGTATCAAATCACCACCCAACAGATTGTACTGTCAGCCTCCAGCCTCGGTAGCCAAAAACTACTGTTTGAGCAGCGCCATAAAGGCAATATGCCTCATATTTCCCCTTATCTTGGCAAGCGTATCTATACCAATGCTGAATCTTTGCTAGGCGTGCGATTTTTGGATGAGCAACATGGCGCCATGAGCGATGGCGTGGCTATCGGCTCTGGGATTTATTTGGGCGATGGCACACACATTGAGGCAACGCGCTATCCTGAAGGTTTTAATATTGCCTCCTTTTTGGCGACGTTAAGCAATTATAAAAACGGCAAAAAAATGTCGCTACTGGCTTGGTTATGGTGTTTTATAGCGCAGTTTATCTTCAAGCCCCGTCAGGCGTGGCGTGCATTTCGACCACATAATATGGCAAAACAAAGCCTTATCTTGCTATGTATGCAAAGCACGCCGTATGCGCTTGAAATGCGCTATCAAAAAAGCCCGTGGTGGCGGGCTTGGTTGGGTAGTCGCTATCAGATGCAAACCTATGGTCCTGCCATACCCGCCTTTATCCCAGAAGCGAGCGCGTTTGCCGAGCAGATGGCAACCCAAATGGGGGGAGTCGGTTATGGCGTGCTGTCGGAAGTGTTTTTGAACATTCCAACCACCGCGCATTGTATGGGTGGGATTTCGCTAGGCAATTCTACAGCAGATGGCGTGGTCGATAAGTACCACCGATTGTTTAATTATCAAGGGTTTTATGTGTGCGATGGCGGCAATATCTCGACCAACTTGGGCGTCAACCCAAGCCTCACCATAACAGCATTGACAGAGCATGCCATGAGCCATATTCCACACAAATCACCCCAGCCACCGTACCCTGCTGATACCACGAGCCAAAACGTGACGCTGGTTCAAAAAGATGCTGGTTCAAAAGGATGCTAGCAAGATACCAGCTTAACTGCTATGTTGAGTTAAAATTTAACTAAATGATTGGGATAATACACATGACACTTCAAGACAACTCAAATGCAACTAATTCGGATGCAACTATCAATACCATGCAGCAGCAGTTTGACATCATGCGAACGGCTAGCCGCCAAGACCAATATGTCGATTGGTCAATTCGTAGTGCACGGCTAAAAAAATTAGAGCAGCTGGTGATGGATAACCAAAGCGAGATTATCACCGCTATTCATGCCGACTTTGGACAACGCCCAGCGGCTGAAACCACCATGCTTGAACTATTCCCAACGCTTGAAGCCATTCGTTATACACAAAAGCACGGTAAGGCTTGGTCTGCCAAACAGCCCGTCAAAACTGGGATTTGGTTTTTGCCCGCTCGTAGCTATATCCAGCCGCAGCCGTTAGGACTCGTAGGCATTATCGCACCTTGGAACTATCCGCTGTATTTGGTGATTGCGCCGCTGGCTGCCGCATTGGTGGCAGGCAATCGTGCGATGCTCAAAGTCTCAGAAGCCTCACCGAATTTTGAGCAGTGGCTGGCTAATGCGTTACCCAAATACTTTGCCGCAGACGAAGTGACCTTGATTACAGGGGATGTCGAAGTCGCGCAAGCCTTTAGTCAATTACCGTTTGACCATTTGTTTTTTACTGGCTCTACCGCAGTGGGCAAACATATCATGAAAGCCGCTGCCCAGAATTTGACCCCTGTCACCCTTGAGCTGGGCGGCAAATCCCCTGTCGTGGTGACGCCAAGCGCCGATGTGGCAAAAACTGTCAACCGCGTATGGACAGGCAAAACCATGAACGCAGGGCAAACCTGTATTGCGCCTGATTATGTGTTGATGCAGGCGGATAAAAAACACGCCTTTATCGAACAATCAATCGCATGGCTTGATGCCCACTACCCCAATCTTGCAGACAATCCCGACTATAGCTTTGTTATTAACGCCAAACAAGCCAGCCGGGTACAAGGTTATCTCGATGAAGCCAAACAGCGCGGTGCCACCCTCATTCCACTGACCGATTATGAAGTGAATATCGAGACTGGATTTTTCCCACCGATGATTGTCACCGATTTACCCAGCGATGCTAAGTTGCTGACAGAGGAGATTTTTGCCCCTGTATTGCCACTGGTGTCCTACCAAGACTTGGCGCAAGCGGTGGCGTATGTGAATGAGCGTGACCGCCCACTGGCGCTGTATGTGTTTGGCGAGGATAAAGCCGACACCGACTACGTACTCGCGCATACGGTGAGTGGCGGCGCGTGTATTAACGAAACGATTTTTCACATTGCCCAGCAAAATCTGCCGTTTGGCGGTGTCGGGGCATCAGGGATGGGGCGTTACCACGGCAAATATAGCTTTGATACTTTCTCTCATCCAAAAGCGGTGTTTAAACAAAGTCACCTTAACTTCGCGCATTTGCTCCAACCACCGTATGGCAAGACCTTTTGGAACATGATGAAGGTGATTTTAAAAGCCTAGTGATTGCAATTCTTAGATAACTTTGCCTATATAACTCGGCATAGATAAGCGTTACTATCACTGTTATAAATTACTAACGTCGTATGTGCTAGTTGATTGGTATGAGCTATTTCATTGGTAATAGTTGTCGTGCTTTTTGAGCCACCAGTTCATGTTATCTTGGCGTTTGGTGCGAAATTGCTCCAATCTTTTGGCAATAGCCGCATTGTGCGCTCGTGCGGTATCGAGCCCAAACAGAATCGGCACACTGACAAGCACGCCATAGCGCCATTTTGGGCTAGGCAGTCCCAAGCCATCGCCAATATCATCACCCACCAAAGTCCGTGTGACACTGGCATTGATCCGCTCAACCAGCTGTCCACGTCTGTTATCCTCACCCATAATTTGCGAGGGTAAATCATGCAGCGCTTTGGCGAGGGGTTTACCAAATTCAAAATCTAATTGCTGGGTTGCCAAATAGCTATAAAGCCATGCCCACGCCTCGGTTTCATCTTCAGGAATGCGTGCCAGCTCAATCCCCATCCACCAACTCGCCAGTTGCCATAAATGCATGATGCCTTGGGACTCTTCGGCGCTGATTCTTGCCCCCAGTAATTTTAGTCCGCGCATAATAAGTAGTGAAAACTGCAAGTGGGTTGCCACCATATCGGTTTGGTTGATGGGTACCCCCCAGTAGCTACTGTCCCAATCATGACTGCATAAGTGTTGTCGTACCAGACCGTGTGTCTGACGCACTTGCAGACTTTGTCGCCAGCCTTCTGTGCCAATTGCCAATGGGGGTTGCTGGTTGCGGCTAATCGCTGGGTACTCAGACACTGCCAAAATATATGCATAGGTTCGCATGAGCCTAGGCAGTGCATCATGCACTAACGCCCCTGTTTTGATGAGTGGCAATGAGAGCGCAGGGATACTATACCCTGCCATTAGCGCGACATTACGCAGTAACCAAATCAGCATCAACGGATAGCGCCGATAGGCAATTGCGCCAATCTCGGCAAGCTTAGCATCATACCAACTCGGATATTGGCAAAACTGCTGATACAGCGCCTCAAACGCTGGCTGTTGCAATAACGCTTTGGCTGCCGATACGTTACTTGTTTGCGCTATCCCTTGCTCATGCAAAATCAATTGTTGCAGGGGTTTGGCAAATTTGATACCGCTGGATAACAGCGCATCGACAGGCTGATCTGCGACACCATACCCCTGCTGCATCTGTTGCAATAAATCCTTTGACACCTCAAAATCACGGGGCAATAAAAATCGTTTGATACGCTGCAACACTTGTAAATCAGCATGGTGGTCAATGTCAGTATTGCGCCCCAGTGTCGGCAAATCGGTTTGATAAAGCGGGTTCATAGCAGTGATAAATCAGTGATGAATGAATAGATAGCCTAGCGCATTTTGGCAACTAAAAAATACTTATGTGCCAAAAAAATCGAATTTTTTTGTTTAAAAATGTTAGACCTTAATCGACTGGGTATATTTACTGGGTGTGTTTGACCGTAGCTTGCCTGATGGGTTTCAATGACCCGTGGGATAATGATTGGTTGGACAATGACGGGTTGGGTAATGATGGCTAGCATAGCGCTAGTCCATGTAATATGTATAATTTCACATTTATCGAACTATTTTGTCGCTGACGCTAAGCCTATTTTTGATTACACTATAGCCAACCTCTCTTGTCTTAACAGTATCAAAATCGAGCTACCCTTTGAAATCACCTAGAATCTTAGAAACGCCACCCAATTGGACCGAGGATGAAAAACCCGCGTTACCCGGTTCACCGCCGAGTATTGCTCACTCTAGATCAAAAAGCATTGTGTACTTTGTCATCGGCGTTTTCATTGCAATTTGTGGCGGCTTGGGCAACGGCATTATTACCGCCAATTTACCGCAAATCCAAGGCGAATATGCGCTGACACCCTCACAAGTGGCTTGGATACCTGCTGTGTATGTGATGGCAAATGTCAGCGCTAACCTGCTGCTGTTTAAAGCGCGTCAACAATTTGGGTTACGCTGGTTTTCTGAAATATCCCTGCTGATGTTCATGCTGGTGATGTTTATTCATATATTTGTGCAAAACTATCCGATGGCTTTACTGGTGAGGGCGATAGGAGGCTTTGTCGCGGCACCGTTATCCTCACTCGGGCTTTATTATGTGATGCAAGCCTTTAGTAGTCAGTATCGCCTGCAAGGTTTGTATATTGGCTTTGGGATCAGTGCGCTGGCGATTCCGTTGGCTTGGATAATGTCCCCTTATTTGGTCAATGTGAACGACTGGACTCGGCTTTACACGTTTGAGTTTGGTTTGGCGCTGTGTTGTTTTGCGATGGTGGTCGCCGTCAAGTTGCCACGAAGTTTACGTATCGAAGTGTATGAAAAGAAAGACATTCTCACCTTTTTGTTATTGGCGCCCGGTTTTGGGTTACTGTGTGGTGTGCTAGTACAAGGGCCTATTTTATGGTGGGAAAACTCACCCTTATTGGCTTATATGCTCATTGGCGCGTTGGCGCTGTTGATGTCAGGCTTTTTCTTTGAGCATTACCGCAAAAATCCTTTGATTATGACCCGCTGGCTGGGGAGTTTTGCGTTATGGCGTTTTGTAGTAGGCGCTTTTTTACTGCGTTTGATTATGTCTGAGCAAAGTTATGCGGTGGTGAATTTTTTAAAATCTCAAGGGCTCATGTCCGACCAGTTTGTGGGTTTTTATACGGTCATATTTTTTGGTATGTTGGCAGGTTTGATAGTCAGTGCACTGACCTTTTCACGGGATCATTTGATTCCGCCGATGGTAGTGGCGACTTTGCTCGTAGCGATTGCCAGTGTGTATGATGCCAATATGCTCACCAGTGACGTACGACCCCAAAATTTTTATCTCAGTCAATTTGCAGTCGCGTTTGCAGGCTCACTGTTTATGGGTCCATTGGTATTGATGGGATTTGGGCTGACGCTGCGACAAAGCGTCAATCATGTCATCACCTTTATCATATTGTTTGGTGCGACCCAAAACTTTGGCGGGCTGGTAGGCTCGGCTTTTTATAGCACCCTGCAACAGCAGCGTACCCAGTATCATAAACAAAGTATTTTACAGCAAATGCAATCGACCGATGCC
The DNA here is from genome assembly GCF_032097965.1 of Moraxella sp. CTOTU49803. NCBI lineage: Bacteria > Pseudomonadati > Pseudomonadota > Gammaproteobacteria > Moraxellales > Moraxellaceae > Moraxella > Moraxella sp. CTOTU49803. The sequence goes on from NZ_DAMCJP010000005.1 coordinate 10,102, forward strand.
ACAGTAACCCAGCGGCTTCAACAATACCAAGCAGGGTTTAAACCCGTCATCACCGACAACAATTTATCGCAGCAACAAGCCCAACAATCTCTCAATCAAATTGTCACGCGAGAGGCGCAGATTAAAGCGTATGGCGATATCATTACTGTGAACAGTTACATTGCCACGTTTTTATTTGCTTGGGGTATGATTAATATCGCCCGCAAAAAATACATTGAAAATCGGCAAAAAGTAGCAATTAAGCAAACATAGACTGGATACGCTAGATGCATTTAACAAGGCGACCTAATTAGATAACTGTTTTTAGATAACTGGTTTTTTAAATAACAGTTTAATGATAAATTGAATGACCAATAAAATTTAATCATCAATAAAATGCTTACGGAAAACCCAACTCATGAGTAGTGAAGCAAAAACCCAAAATGATGCGCCAGCTGATGACAGCGATGATAAACCCACACAGGCGCCGGAAAAGATTATTAACCCTAGACCGCTTACCTTAATTATCATGTTGGTGGTTTTTTTGCTCGGTGTTGGGGTGATTTTATGGGCATGGCATTTGGGTCCGTTTAATACGCCACTGCAACAAACCGAAAACAGTTATGTCAAAGGCAATATCACCCTATTGTCGGCACAAATTAATGGTTATATCGAAAAAGTCTACGTCACCGATTTTGAGGACGTCAAACAAGGTCAGCCGTTAGTTAAAGTCAGCAGTGCTAACTACTCACAGCAAGTAGTACAAGCCGAATCAGGACTGGAACAAGCGACTACTAATTTAGCCAACCAGCAACAAATCATCGAGCAGCGCAAAGCCGATGTCAAAGCCGCGCAGGCAAAAGTAGCACAAGTTAAAACCCAGCTAGAATTGTCTATCCAACAGCTTAAACGACTTGAATCCTTGGTCGGTGTTGGCGCCGTGTCACAAAATGAAGTCGATACTGCCAAAGCGGCAGTTAAAAACAATGAAGCACTGATGAGCCAAGCAATGGCCAGTGTCGATGTCGCCCGCGAAGGTCAAAAGACCGCGGAAGTAGCAAAGATTGGTTTGGTGGCACAGATTAAAAGCGCCAATGCACAGCTAAATCAAGCCAATACCAACCAAGAGTATGGCTTAATCACCGCCCCGACCTCAGGTAAATTAGGGCAAATCAATATCCGTACCGGTCAGCTGGTGACGCAAGGCACACAGTTGGTTTACCTCATCCCAAAATCGATGTGGGTCATTGCCAATTTTAAAGAAACCCAAATTGATAAAATGAAAATCGGGCAAAAAGCGTGGTTTACTGTGGATGCCCTAGGCAAACAAAAATTTACGGGGGTAGTCAAAAGCATCTCCCCCGCAACAGGGTCAGAATTTAGTGTCATTAAAACCGACAATGCCACCGGGAATTTTACCAAAGTGGTACAGCGCATTTCTGTACGCATCGACATCGATGGCAACCAAAGTCGTCTGAATGAATTGATGCCAGGCATGTCGGTAGTGGCAACGGTAGATACGTCAAGTTAGTAAATTAACCCTTTTTTATTCTCCTCTACCAAACGCAGTTTAGTCAGATAAGCTTAAAAAGTCTTTCGCTAAATAAGCTGGGTTAGGATATTGATAGAACCCCTCACCCGTGGCTTCACCCAGTTTGTTGGTATCGACCAGTTCTGCTTTGAGCTTTTCAGCGGGCTGCTGTAAAGAAGGGTCCGTTTTTGCCAGTTCATTAAAGATGTTGTAGTTGGTTTTCATGCCATTTTTATCCAAAATCGCCATCGGTCCAAAGGGTGAACCCGTGGCTATCATCCACGTTTTATCAATGGTTGCGGCATCGGCGACGCCGTTTGCCCACAGTTTTAACCCAGCTACCAATAATGGAATCAATAAGCTATCAAGCACATAGCCTGATTGTTCTTTTTTCACCGCTATCGGTAACATAGCAATGGCTTTGGCAAATTCGATGACGTCAGCATAGACTTGTGGGTCACAGCTTGCTGCCGCCATCAACTCCACCGTATTACGGATATGGATGTGATTGGCAAAATGCAGCATCAAGAATTTTTCTGGACGGTTAGTAAAGGTCGATAACACGCTTGGCAATAGCGTTGATGAGTTACTGGCAAACACGGTTTTGGCAGGGGCGGCGGCTGAGGCTTTGCTATAAAAATCTTTTTTGATATCTAAGCTTTCTGGCACGGCTTCAATCAATAGGTCTGCATCTTTTAATGCCTCATTCAAGTCCGTGGTGTAAGCTAAACTTTTGCTGGCTGCTGCCACTTGGGCATCGGTTTCACCTAGGTCATGCTGATGCTGATTGGCAAGGTCGGTAAAGCGGGCTTTCGCCTTAGCAATCGCGTCATCGTTAATGTCATAAATAGTCACGTTAAAGCCATGAAACGCACATTGCACCGCAATTTGGTTGCCCAATACGCCACTGCCTGCCACGGTAATATTTTTATAGGGTACTTTGGATAAATCCGCTTTGGGTGGTTTTAAAAAGTCAGGATTTTTAAAGGCGGGATTGGGGTATTGATAAAATCCTTCGCCCGTTGGCACGCCCAGTTTATGTTGCTCGATATACTCTTTTTTGAGCATATCAACGACCGCTTGGTCTTGTTGTTTGCCCTTAGCCACAGCAAGCTTATAAATATTGTAAGGGGTAGTCAGCCCCAGCATATCATAAAAAGCAAATGGCCCCATCGGCGAGCCTGTGCCAAGCATCCAAGTTTTGTCGATGGTTTGAATATCAGCAATGCCTTGGATATACAGCTGCATCCCTGCATTCAACCAAGGATTGAGTAGTGAATTTAGTACATAGCCCGAGGTTTCTTTGTTGACGATAATAGGCACCATACCGATTTGTTTGGCAAACGCAGCCACCGCATCAAATACATTAGGGTCAGTATCAGCATGCGACATAATTTCGGCAAGATTGCGCTTCCAAATCTCATTGGCAAAGTGCATCATCAAAAACTTGGCAGGACGGTCGGTAAATTTGACCAAATCACTGGGCAACATGGTAGATGAGTTACTGACAAATACGGTTTTTTCGGGGGCGGCTGCTGAGGCTTTTTGATAAAAATCTTTTTTGATGGCGACATCTTCAGGCACCGCTTCAATCAACAAGTCGGCGTCTTTTAAGGCGGCGGTTAAATCTGATGTATAGCTCAAGTTTTGCTCAGCCTGTTTGGCTTGTTCGCTTGTTTCGCCCAAATCATCCTGATGACGTTTGGCGATATCGGCAAATTTGGTTTTGGCTTTATTGAGCACCTCGTCATTGATATCATACACAACGACTTTAAAACCATGAAACGCCGCTTGTATGGCGATTTGATAGCCCAAAACACCACTGCCTGCGACCGTGATATTTTTAAAATTAGAAAGGTTATACGATTCTGACATACTATGCTCCTAGCGTTAATGAGCAAATACGCGACTTTATAATTGATGATTAAGGTAAATTTTTTTGATATTATCGTATTTGCCGTCGACTATTTTTAATTAGATTGAAAGGTAAAAAACCGTTAGCATGTTCAAACACTAACGGTTTTTGATTTATTTATGGAGATTGAGTTTTTCACCCAATTGATGAAATTTTTGGTTTATTTCATCACGAAATGCGTCCAATTTTGACGAATGGTCAGCTTTGCGTTGTTTACGCCATACTTGTTGCAAGTGTTTAACCGACTGGTCATGTGCTTCTTTGGCTGCGATTATTTCACTTTGTACATGAACTACGTCAAAGCGTTGGCTATGCGTGTTATACTGCGCAAAAAAGTCGTTGAGTGGTTGCTCGTTTTGCTCTTGAACCAACGTTAAAATCGCCACTTCACCGTCTTTTAGATTTTGGGCAACGTATTCAAGTAACGATGATTGACCAAAAGACGCTGCCGCACCGACATCACTACCGAGTACCATACCCAGTGAGCCGCCGATTAACAAACCTGCAGGTCCGCCCAATACGCCAAGCAACGCACCAAACAGACCACCCATAACTGCCCCACCACTGATTTGTTCGCCTTGGTCTAGGCTATCCACTGTTGTGATCACACTGTTTTCTTTCTTAATGAGTAACGCTTGCGCAATCAAGGTTTCAGCGTTGCTTTTGTAAGCTTTTAGCTCGGTAAAGGCTTTGTAGGCTTCAGTTGATACATCAAAAATAGTGACTAAAATATTTTGTTGTGCTTTCATGTTTGTTATCCTTATTTTTTAATTAGGTTTTTTTAATTAAAGGTTATAAAAATCTTTATTAAACGCCTGTTTTAGGTTGGTTGGCTCGGCACGTTTTTTATGATTTAAACGATGGCGAGTGGTTGAGGCGGTTTGATACGCACGCAGTCGCGCGTGTTGCAAATTACCAATCGGACGGTTGGCTTCAATACAGCGAAACGGGGTAAATGACAAATGCTCCATAATGTCAAAGTTGCCGTCATCCGGCACATCTTGGCAAGGGATGGTAAGTTTTGCCACTGTCACAAACGGTGCGTCTTTTTCATCCCATTCTTTGGTCAAGTCATTGATGGGCTGGTCTTTTAAGTTACGGCACAGCTGGATTTGCACATCAAACTCATAATCATGCTCACGAATTTCTTGTAAAATCAGAGGACGAATCGCCTCGCTGGTGGCGTTGACATCGAGATCTCGGCGCTTGATTTTGGCTTGTGACGCTTTGGTCGGCGCGACACGGATTTTTGCCATATAGTCGCCATGACGCACCGCCCCTTGTGAGTAAAAACTGTATAACAAGGTATTTTGCGGTTTGATGGTTTTAAACTTACTAAAAGCCCTAAAAGTCTTGAGGGATTCTTTGGATGGCAGTTTTTTGCCATATTGGGTGACCCAATCAAAGGCAAATTTGGCCTGACCTTTTGCGCCTTTGGCAAAATAATCATTTAATTGTAAAAATAGCCGTGAAATATAACTATAGTCTTGAATAGTGTTACAAAAGAAAATAGGAAAATTAATCAGATTGTAGTCAAAGTTTGGGCTATCTGGCTCATCTGGCAATAATTTGTCGCCTTTGACACCAAAAACTTTAATCGCCAACCCTTGAGAAAGCCCCAACTTGTTGTCAGCAGCCACACGAGATGAGCCGTTAGAAAAACGAATCACCGCTTCATGGCGAGCGGGTTTGGCATAGATACCTTGGGCATATTCTTTGGGCAGTTTTGGTAAAATCTCAAAGTTAGCTTTTAAGGCACAGTAGCCTTTGGCATGGGCATCTCGGGTGTGATAGTTGATTTTGCTAACCGTGTCTGATTTGCCGATATAGTCACGAATGTCTGCGGTGATTTGGTCGATGGCTTTTTCATCGTCGCTGGTAAGCTGGTCGATGGCTGGGTCAAACTTGGCATAACGACGACCGAATAATTTATTTAACATGATGATTGTCCTTTGTTATTTTCATTATTTTATAAGGTGAGCGGTACTAAAAACGCCTAACCTTTTTTTATTTAGTTTTACTCTAATATGAATTTTCGTTAAGCTCACTAATCCATTTAAGTGCCGACAAGCTCGGTACAAAAAGATATTCACCGCCTTGTAGGGTATTAAATTGCAAAATATTGGTATGACGCTTACGAATTGGCTCATCGGGTACGGTGAATACATCGCTATCAGCGTCACTACCTGCGTGTACGCCTAGCATTGGGTCACGTTCTTCCCCAAGGTTCATAAAGTTACCGTCATTAATCCATTGGCTTTGCAAAAACTCAAGCGTGTCCATGGCATGCGCGTTGATACCGATAAAAAATAAACCCCGGTCTTGACCATCGTCTTGGGTCACGTTGGGCGGCACGATATCGCCATACGAAACGCTACGGCGGATAATGCGGTGAAGACGCACATCGCTTAAAATAAAGTCTTTGGTATTGCGGGGGTTCATACGGCGAGCATGGGCACCAAATGGGCAGCCTTTACCATAGGGATCATCCGTGTAGTCAAATTTATTGTTTGCTACATTGTCTTTGCCGAGGGCTTCATCATCGTGATCTGGGCTTAGGGTGATGGGGGCACCCGAACGCCAGCGACCAAACATTTTTGCCCCCAGTTTATCGGCTTTAGCTGGGTCATTGTCGCTTTGTTCAAGGCAATAGCGGTGAAAGTCAGCCACATTACTGCGGTATTTTCGTAGTACCATAAACGAGCCGTTTTTACCCAATACTTCAGGCTGTGGCATAGGGGGTACCACGCCCGCTTCACCTTTATAACCTAACACAAATTCACCCGCCGCAATCGGGCGTTCGGTGTTATTTTCAAGGCTAATACCACTGCCATCAACTTCTGGGTTACTGATGCCATCGCGATAACCAAACACATTTTTGACGTCACCATCTGCGCCAAAATCATGTTCCACCAAGATTTCGATGGCGTTACGGCTGATATCTAAATAAGGGGCAAACGCCTGTTTAAGTTCGTCAAGTTTGGCTTGCCATTTTTCTTGGCTATCGGCAATTACCGCGCCGCAAATATGAATATCGCCTTTATCACCAAATGGCGCAAGCCAGTTACTAGGGTCATTGTCGCCTTTGTCACCCAAGATATCTGAGCGACCTGCCATACCTGTTTTGAAATTTTCTGGGAAAGAATCAAGCGAGCTTTGCGGTAAGCCTAAAGCTTTTAGCCCCTCATACGTCATCACAATAGTCAAATTGGCATCCATATCTTTTTGGAAATTTTTTGAGCCTGTGACGTTTGGTAATACCGCTTTTAGTAATTCACGACCCGCGTTGCTGTCATTGACTTTTAGCGCGACAAGCGTGCCATAGTAAGGTGCAGGGCGGTCATGCAAAATGATGGCTTGAATATCCTCAAGTTCCATCGTGGCGATATTGGGATAGATAGCGTTCGTTGCCCGTGTGGTGACGCTGTGCAGCTGCGTGCTGATTTTTTGTTTGGCTTCGTGTACCCGTTCTTTGACACTGCCTTTTTCAGTGGGTGTATCGCTGTGTTCAAATTTGTCTTTAACGGCCTCTATGCCATGCTCGATACCATCTTGTAGATGGGTTTTTAATTTGCCAAGTAGGCTTTCATTCGCTGGGTTGTCGTTATTCATGGTCGTTCCTAGCAGGGAATTTCAAAAATTTGATGCTAAGAACCTGTTCACCATACACCACGCTAAATATCGTTTATGGTAAAAATCACGCAACAAATGGCTTTTGTATCGAAATTTTAACCTAAAGCTTGCCCGTTCAGAGTACGCTAAGAGTACGCTGACAAACGTGATATGGTGAATACAGGTTCTAAGTCGGCTTATTGGGCTTGTTCAATGGCTTTATTGATGCCACGCACGATTTTGTCATTACGCGCAATATCACGAACCGTCAGATGAGGCACACCCACATACCAACCGGTAGCGGTAATCTGATGGTCAAGGATGAATTGCTTAACCGTCGGGCTTTTAATCCCAGGCCAACCCTCTACATTGCCAAAAATCAAGTCCATGAGTTCTGGAATTTTGGTAGCAAAGTCATTAATGTAAGCATCCCAATCGCCATCATAGGCGGTACAAAACAGGAGCTTGGTGTCATTGTCTAAAAACACCAACCGCAAATCATGCAAGGTGCCTACATTGGTCGCCCCTGCAAGATTGCCTTTGGTGATTTCTAAAATTCGCTTGATACGAGCTGCCCCATCTTTGGTTAAGGGAGCGATGGCGGTGAGTTCAGACACTTTGCCTGATTTTAAGCCCTTTTCACCGGCACTGGTGACAGAATGGTCATAGCCATCATTAGCGCCCTCTTTGAAGTTTGCCATGAGCATTTGTGCTTTCAATGCCACATCATCTAATAAAGAAAGTTTTTCGTTGTTTTCAGTTGTCATGTTTTATTGCCCTTATAGTTAGTTGATCATTAAGTAAAGTGCTTGATTTAAATTTATTTATCTCATAGTTTTATTATTTAAGATTTAAATCTTTTTCATTATATAAGCCGTAAAAAGTAAAAAGCGCTAAATTAACTTTTATCACCCATAAAATTACAAAACTAAACTATTGATTAAAAAATGACATACTAGAAACCATAAAACCGAAGCATTAATTTAAAAAATTCTCATTACAATCAATAGATTATTTAACTTTTAAATATAAAATCTGTGTAGAAAAATCACTTTTCCTGCTATGTGGGACCTCAAAAAATTTGGGACCTTGGACTTTGATGATTAACTTTAGCAAAGTAGCTTGCTGGTCTAATCTCACCCTATAACTGGCTACCACTTTTGAAAAAATGTTTATCAGTTAAAAGATTTATCAGTTAAAAGATGTTTATCATGGCTAGAGTAGATTCCACGTACGCTGTCGGATAATAGATATAGATAGGTATAGACGAGACGTAAAACGTGCCTTAGTTAGCACGTTTTATCACAAGCATTTAAGAGGCCTTTAATATGTATTTAAGATGAAGTTAAGAGGCGATGGCGTGTTTGGGTGTTTCAGTGGCAGGTGTTTTTGAGGCTGCCGTGTCACGGGTTTGTTGCGGTGGTGCATAGTTATTAGCGACAATTTCACCAAACGGCCCTGTCAAATTTGGCTTGACCAAGGTGTTTTGGGTGTCAATCGGTAATAATGGGAAAACCAATTCAGCAAATCGATACGCTTCTTCCAAGTGTGGATAGCCTGAAAAAATAAAGTTATCAATGCCCAAATCCGCATACTCTTGAATACGCGCAGCAACGGTTTGTGGGTCGCCCACCAGTGCCGTGCCTGCGCCACCACGCACCAGTCCAATCCCTGCCCATAAGTTGGGCGAAATTTCTAAGTTATCACGGCGACCGCCATGCAATGCCGCCATACGCTGTTGTCCCACCGAGTCCATTTGGGCGAATTTGGCTTGGGCGGCGGCAATGGTGTCGTCAGTGACATGACTTAATAATTCATCAGCGGCTTGCCAAGCGGCTTCATTGGTTTCACGCACAATCACGTGCAGACGAATCCCATAGCTTAATGTGCGACCTTTGGCAGCGGCTTTGGTTTTAAGCTGCTCAATCTTCCCTTTGACGGCAGCAGGCGGCTCACCCCACGTCAAATAACTGTCAACTTGTTCGGCAGCCAGTGTTTGCGCCGCCTCAGATGAACCGCCAAACCACAAGGGCGGATATGGCTGTTGTAGAGGGGGATACAGCAATTTGGCATCTTCGACTTGCAAGCGTTCACCGTTAAAAGTAAAGGATTCGCCTGTGTGCGAGCGGGTTAAAATCTCTCGCCAAATCGTGGTGTATTCACTGGCTGTCTGATAACGCGTCGCGTGGTCTTCAAAGATGCCATCGCCTTTAAGCTCTTGTTCATCGCCGCCTGTGACCAGATTAAGTAGCAATCGACCATTTGATAATCGATCAAAGGTGCCTGTCATACGAGCAGCAAGCGCGGGTGTCGTCACCCCAGGGCGTAATGCCACCAAAAATTTTAAGCGAGTGGTCGCATCAATGAGACTAGCAGCGACCAGCCAAGGGTCTTCACATGAGCGACCTGTCGGAATCAACACGCCTTCATAGCCAAGGTTATCGGCTGCCACGGCAATTTGCTTCATATAAGTATGGTCAACGGTTCTTGCCCCTTTACTCGTGCCTAAATAACGACTGTCGCCATGTGTTGGTATAAACCAAAAAATTTTCATCGTAACACCTGCTTGTAAGCTCAAAAATTGATTAAGATAACTCGCCTTTTGTCATGGGCGGTTTATCAGTAGCCATAAGCTTAAAGCAAATATCGCTCAATAAAAAATAACAAAAACTGCTTTGGTTAGCACAAAAACTACTTAATAGTTTTGCTGCTAACCCTATCAATTTAATCGCTAAAGCAGTGACATCAAAAAAAACGCTTTACAGTTTTCACCACAAAGCGTTTTATCGTCAAATGCATTGATATCAACACCAGATAAACAAGCCCAAATCTTAAAAATAGCACAGCAAGCGAGACAGCAAGCGAGTTTCATGCGTATTACCTCGGATGTAACAGACGATAAATTTGCAAACTTGCTTATCAGGATTTAGCGTTAGCTGCTAGGTTGTATGGCATCATGCATTGTTGCTTGGGTTAATGTGGGGTTACACAAGGCTAAAAACTGATAGCCAAATCCTCGTAAAAAATGCCCTTGTCGCACTGCTAGCAAGGTAGTATTTTGATGAAATAGTGGCTCGCAACCCAGTAATGTTAACTGGGTGTCTTTATTGGGATTGAACGCCATATCCGCGATGATACCAATGCCCATGCCAAATTCCACATAAGTTTTTATCACATCAGAATCCAAGGCCGTCATCACGATATCAGGCTGTAATCCTGCTTTGGCGAACGCTTCATCAATCATCGTTCGCCCGGTATGACCACTAATGTAAGTGATAATCGGATAATGGGCAATGTCGGCAAGCGTTACCTGTTCAAGCTGGGTTAGCGGATGGTTTGGCGGCACCACAATCGCATGATACCAGTGATAATAAGAAAAAGTCACAAGCTCGCTATAGCTTGACAAGGCTTCGGTGGCAATGCCAATATCCGCTCGTCCATCAAGTAGCATTGCCGCAATTTCTGGCGGTGCGGCTTGTAGCAATCGCAAATGCACTTTAGGAAAAAGCTGTTTAAACGCTTGCACAACGGGCGGCAAAATATAACGAGACTGGGTATGGGTGGCTGCGATGGTCAATTCGCCTTTATCTTGGCTGGTATATTGTTCAGCCAAGGTTTTGATATTGTTGGCATCATGTAGCATCCGCTCTACAATCACCAATAACTCTTTACCCGGTTCGGTCAAACCTAATAGCCGTTTGCCCTTACGCACAAACAGCCCTACCCCAAGCTCATCCTCTAAGTCTTTGATATGTTTGGATACACCCGATTGTGAGGTAAATAATGCATTGCCTACTTCCGTCAAGTTATAGTCACAGCGCACCGTTTCTCGAATAATACGAAGTTGTTGAAAATTCATAGTCTGTTGCCCCAAATAATCCGATAATTAATCAAATTAGTGTAAGCCGAGCGGCCTAGGACAACAAACGCCTATCAAACAAATTAATATTCCAAAATTACATATATCACTCACACAAAAAAACAAAATTTGAATAACCCAAGCAGTTTGTTGCTCGGGTTGTATTTACTCATACTGAGCTGGTGATATCAGCTAATACGCACTAAGGCATGCGCCCTTTAGGCGACGGATGGATGGTTTTTAGGGGATGATTGAGTAGTTTGCGGGTGTAGTCTGGCTTCGGCACTCGATAAATCTGGCACTGCCACAGAGGGTAATATTTCGGCTTGTTCGACTGGTTTATTAATGCCTAATTGCTGATTGGCTTGCGCCGATTTTTCTTTAATGGCTTGGGCGCGTCTGCCTTTGGCGGGTGCCCACTCAAGTATGGGCAACGCGCGCGCCACCGCTAATACGATACGGTCACGCAACTGTTGGCTTGCGACGGTGTATTCTGGGGTAAAGTCTTTATCTGTCGCATACACGCCAATTGGCAATGTCTGCGCTTGGAAAAAACTAAACAATGGGCGAAGTTGGTGCTCTAGTACCAGTGCATGACGCTCGCTACCGCCCGACGCTGCCAATAATACCGGCACATCCACGAGCGCGGTTTGCTCCACAAAGTCAAATAAGTGTTTAAACAAGCCGGTAAAAGACGCGCGATACACCGGTGTTCCTACAATCAAGGCGTCCGCCGCCTCAATCGCTGCCAAGTCGTTTTGCACACGTTCTGGCAGTTGGTTACGATAAATCGCCCCACTGAGTAAAGGCCCGATTTCACTAAGTTTGATAAAATGTACGTTGATGGGCGTGGCTTGTGCCAATTCATCTACAATATTTTGTACCAGACTTTCGGTTTTTGATGGTGTGTTGAGCCCACCTGATACCGCAACGATATTGAGTGGAATGGCTGGATTTGGTTGATTTGTGAAATTTTGAGTGATAGACATCTTTGTTCCTTAATTTAGTGTAATCAGATAAATCGATGACATGTCGATAACCCCATTAAACGAAAAATTAAGCCGTTTGTGAAACAACAATATCTGCATTATTTAGCTGATTTTTTGCTATATCAGATTTGCCATATCAAAGTCAAAGTGGCAGACCTGCATGACTACAATTGGCGTTTATCGACCCATTGAGCCAAACTATCGCCTGTGGCTTGCACCAACATCACCAATGCCACCAAAACGACAATGACTGATACCATCATTTGCACATCAAAGCGCTGATAGCCATAACGATAGGCGATATCGCCCAAGCCACCCGCCCCAATCGCGCCAGCAATCGCAGACGAATTAATCATGGTAACAAGCGTCACAGTAAACCCGGCAATAATGCCAGGCAATGCTTCGGGCAATAACACATGCTGAATAATCTGTGTACGGTTACAGCCAATTGCTTGTGCCGCTTCTATGAGCCCTGGGTCAACTTCACGCAGACTCACTTCGGCAATTCGGGCAAAAAAAGGCGTCGCTGCTAAGGTTAACGGTACCACGGCTGCCCACACACCATAGCTTGTACCGACAATCATTCGAGTGGCTGGAATAATAGCCACCATCAATATCAAAAAAGGAATGGCACGCACAATGTTCACAGACCAACCCAAACTTAGATTGGTCAAAAATGATGGGGCAATACCTTGCTCGCTTGAATTGACCAATACCAATGCGATCGGTAACCCCAATAAAAATGCTAAAATCGCTGATACGCCAACCATAATCAGGGTATCAATCAACCCCGTCAGTAATAATTCAAGCATAACCAATTACCTCCACATGCAAAACTTGATGTCCCAAGCGCTGGGTCAATTGGGCGACATCTAAACCCGTGGTTGCGACGCCAACAACGATATTGCCTACCAAATAGCCTTGAATGGTATCTACTTGACTTTGATACAAAGAGACGGGCGCTTCAAATTGTGCAAAAATTGCCTTTAAATCAGGCGCAGATTTTCTTGGGGTAACGTATCTTAGGTTGAGCAAGGTATGAGTGGCATTGTGTTTGTCGGTGAGTTTATCCTCACCCAAATCAATGGATGACTGATTATAGCCTAGTAATTCTTGGGTCATGGTGTGCATGGGTGAGGCAAATACTTTCCACACCGGTCCTGTTTCAACGATTTGCCCTTGGTTAATGACAATCACTTGGTCGCAAATATCTCGAATGACTTGCATTTCATGGGTAATGAGCACAATGGTAATGCCAAGTTTTTTATTAATTTGCTTGAGTAACTGCAAAATTAACTGGGTACTTTCTGGGTCTAGTGCTGATGTGGCTTCATCACACAATAAAATTTTGGGTTCATTCACGAGCGCCCGCGCAATGCCTACCCGCTGTTTTTGACCGCCTGATAGCTGGGAAGGATACATCAATGCTTTATCACTGAGACCCACCATCTCTAGCACTTGCGCCACACGTTTATTGATATCAGCCTGACTTACTTTGGCGACTTTTAGGGGCAAGGCGACGTTGTCTTGTACCGTTTTACTCGACAGCAGATTAAAATGCTGAAAAATCATACCAATGCCTTGTCGCAGCTGTCGCAGCTGTGTTTGGTTGAGTGAGGCCACATTGTTATCATCGATATAAACATGACCATCACTAATCGACTCCAAGCCGTTGATAATGCGTAACAACGATGATTTGCCCGCCCCGCTTTTACCGATAATACCCAGAATTTTGCCTGTTGGCACCTCAAGTGAGATATCTTTTAGTGCATGAATCGCTTGCGCTTGTCCTTGATAAAACTTATTGACCTTATCGATTCGGATATAGGGAGGTGATGAATGACTGTCATCTTGGGTAATATGAGTAAACGACTGCATAGCATGATCCTTTGTAATTGTTATGGCTAAAACTTGTTAACGCATTACGAGGTCCAACCTGGAAACCAAAGTTTTCCCCCGATTTCTTTGTCAAGCACTTGTTTTACGTTAGGGGAAGTTTGATAAATGTGAATAAATTTTTTCAGCTGTTCGGCTCGTTCAGGATTTTTTTGGGCAAAATCATCCCGGGTGACAAATAAAATCGCATAGCGGTTGTTGGTGGTATCATCAAGGATTAAGGCTTGATTGGGGTCAATGGTTTTGGCTAAGCGCAAATAATGCGGGTAGCTAAACACCAAATCAGCATCATCAACCGCTCTTGCGGTCTGCGGGCCTTCGACTTCAACAAATTGCAATTGTTTTGGATTGCTGCTGATATCGCTTAAGTTAGACAGAAAATTATTTGGGTCTTTTAGCCCAATTAATTTTGCCTGTTGCAGCAGTAGTAGCGCTCGCCCTTGATTAACAGGGTCATTTGGCACCACCACACGGGCACGCGTCGGCAATGCTGCTAGGCTTTGGTATTTTTTAGAATACAAACCGACATGGGTGGCAACCCCTTTCCCCAAAGCCGATAGCTTATACTCTGGATGCTGTTTGAGTGCATTGGTTAAAAACGGCTGATGTTGAAAATAATTGGCATCGATGTCGCCACTGTTAAGTGTTACATTTGGGGTATTCCAATCCGTAAACTCGACCAATTTGACGTTGATACCTTGCTGTTTTGCCGCCGCGACTGCTTCTTTAAGTGGATTGGCAAAAGGCGGGCTAATACCGATGGTTAACGGATTGTCTTTGGTGACGTTTGATGCTTGGCTTTTATTGTAAAATGCCCAGCCGCTCAGTAACACCAAGACAGCAATGATAGTTACCCCTAAAACAGTAGCACGATGTTTTGCTGCGATTGCCATAATAGCTCCTTAAAAATGATGGTTTAAAAATAGCTGCTTAGAAATAGCTGCTTAAAACATAAAAAACTGATAACGCTGAAAAAAGTCCTCTAAACAAGCCCTTAACATCGAAAGCTTTGCACTGGGTGTGAACTGGGTAACCGCTCACCTTTGCCAATGAGCTTGTGGCGTAGACTGCCTTGTTTGTATTCGGTTTTGAAGCGTCCACGACGTTGTAGCTCAGGAATGACATACTGGATAAAGTCCTCGTAAGACTCAGGCGTGACCGTGCGAGTGACGTTAAAACCATCAATTCCTGTCTCGTCCACCCAGGTCAACAACGCCTCAGCCACTTCGCGCCCATCACCCACGATTAGCGGATAGCGTCCCCCTAACCGATGCTCGGCTATCAGCTGCGCTTTGGTAACCTGCTGCCGAAAGCGCTGGTTCACCGACGCAATGCTATTGGTTTGTTGGTAGGCAATCACCTCATCATCGGCATACTGTGATAAATCAATCCCCACCGAACTTGAGTAATGTGCCAATCCTGCCTCGCTACTTGCATAGCCTTCATACTCTGCCAGTTTTGCTTGGGCAAGGTCGTGACGCTCGTCAGTCACTACCGTTATCCCCATCAGCACTTTGATGTCATTGGGATTGCGACCTTGTGCTTTTGCCAACTGGCGAATCGTCTCCACCTGCCGTTTAATCGCTGATTTTTCGCCACCCCCAATAAAAATCGCCTCCGCGTGCTGGGTAGCAAATGCCAAACCTTTGGCTGATGCCCCTGCTTGAAATAACACCGGCGTGCGCTGAATAGACGGCATCACTTGAAAAACGCCGTCACTTTGGTAAAAACGCCCTTGATGGTGAATCGCTTTTACCTTGGCAGGATCAGTGAAAATGCGCGCCTGTTTGTCTATTTTGACTGCATCGTTTTGCCATGAGCCTTCCCAAAACTGGTAGCACAACTGCAAAAACTCGTCCGCTTGCTCATAGCGTAAATCATGTGCCTTTAGCCCTTGATTACCAATCAATCGCTCAGCACTGTCCAAATACCCTGTCACGATATTCCATCCCAAACGACCTTGGGTTAAGTGATCTAGACTCGCCATACGTCTAGCAAATTGATAAGGCGTCTCATAACTTAAATTTACAGTGATACCAAAGCCCAAATGCTCGGTCACCGACGCCATGGCAGACACCAAGGTGGTCGGGTCATGGCTTGGCAATTGCACCGACTCTTTAAGGGTCACATCAATGTTATGTTGATAAACGTCATAACAGCCTGTGATATCCGCCAAAAACAACCCATCAAACAGCCCTTGCTCCAAGGTTTTTGCCAAGCCTGTCCAATAGCTAAGCTCATTGAATCGATAAGATTCATCCCTTGGGTGCGTCCACAAACCATGATTGATATGCCCAGCGCAATTCATATCAAAGGCGTTAAGAATAATCGGCTTTGGCAGGTTATTTTCTTGTTTCACCGTCTCACCCATCACAACGTCCCTCGCCGTGGCGGCAATACCCCATTGAGTGCATAATTGGCAATAAAGTAGTATTTCCACCGTGCCGCATCGTGCAAGGTATGCACCCGTGCGTTTCGCCAATACAGGTCTAGCCCTTTGTCACGTTGGCTACCGCGACTGCCTGCCAGCTCAATGAGTTGTGAGGAGGTTTTTAATGCCACTTCAGTACTTAATGCGCGCACTGCCGCGACCGCCAATGACGCTTGGGCAATATTTTGCTCATTGGGCGTTGGACGAGCGGCATCGATGGTTTGGGCAGCGTGTTTGAGTAACACCTCCACCGCTCGCACATCTGCCGCACTGCGCCCAATTTGCAATAGCGTGAGTGGGTCATCGGTGGCTTTATCCACGCCCGAATCAATCCAAGGACGAGCTTGCCGCACTTGTACCAAGGTTTCTTCAAACGCCCCACGTGCAATACCTGTTTCAATGGCGGCGTGCAACAGCTGGGCAAACGGCCCGCAAACCGTTGGATTTTGATAGGCTGTATCCAAAGCAATGACATCGTCTTTATCCACAAAAACTTGGTCAAATAAGACCGTACCTGAGCCTGTGGTACGTTGACCAAAACTTTGCCAATCATCAATCAGCGTGAGACCTTTGGCGTCTCGCTGCACAAATGCCAAAAATTCGCGCTCATTGTCATCTTTTACCAAAGTCGGAATACGGTGCGCAAACAGACTGCCTGTGCAGTAAAATTTTTCGCCATTGATTAGATAACCGCCTAGCGTTGAGGTGAGTTTGGTGGTTTTATCAACGGCATTTTTGGGCTTAAACTCAGCCAACGCATTGCCTAGCCGCGCCCCTTGTAATACCTCAGCAAAAATGCGTTGCTGCTGGGCTTCTGTCCCCGTGTTTTTTAATACTTCTAACGCATAGTAATGATTTTGCGGAATTTGCCCAATCGCCCCATCTGCACCACTCAACAGCGCAATGATTTGAGCGACGGTCCAACTTGATACATCAGCGCCGCCAAAGCGTTTTGGCACGGTGATTGCCCATAACCCTGATTGGCTCAAGCTGTCAATTTCTGCAAAGGGTAATAGCCGTTCGCGGTCACGTTTTATACGCGCTTGTTTAAACGATTGGGCAAGCTGATAGGCGATTTCTAATGCTTCGTTGTCCGACTTGATGATATGGGCGACAGGCGTAGGTTTGACTAGCGAGGCTTGAGCGTCCGTTACTGGGCGGGTGATGGTATCTGACATGGTGTTTTCCTTACTTTCTAAATCCAAGCATGACGGTTGGGCAATTTGTGATTTAAGTAATAATCGCCCAATGCGTGTAACTTCCAGCGCACTGGGTCATGCAAAGTATGCACGCGGGCATTTCGCCAATGCTGATCCAAGCCATGCTCGCTAAGTGATGAACGACTACCGCCAATTTCAAACAGTTTTTCAGAAATCGTGAGAGCGGCGTCATTGGCATATACTTTGGCTTCTGCCACTTTGATAGACGCGAGTGCTGCCTCCTCTGCGGTGACAAAATCCAATCTATCCAGCGCATCCAAATAATCAGCCGCTTCTTGCAGTAATAGGGTAGCCGCATCCAAGCGTACTTTTAACTTTCCCACTACTTGTAGCAAATACGGCTCAAAGCGCGCAGCTTCGACTTTGGCATCGACAATGGGACGGGCTTTTTTTGCCACAGCTAAGGTATCTTCAAACGCCCCTTCTGCAATTCCGACATCAATCGCCGCTTGTATCAGCTGGGAATAAGCCCCTCGATAGGTCGGTGCATCGCTAAGCAAGCGTTCATCAAAAATTAGCTCAGGTAGGACTTTGACTTGGTTAAGTTTGACCGTGCCGCTTGAGGTGGTACGCAGTCCAAAACCATCCCAATCATCTACTACCTCAACGCCGGTTGCGGCTTTATCAATAATGGTAAGTACCACATGACCCGCTGGGTGTAAGGCTTTAATCGCCAAGTAATCGGCAAAACTGCTGCCTGTTGAATAGAATTTTTCCCCGTTAAGATAGTAACCATTGTTGGCAATGGTCAATGTCGTCGCCAAGGTTTTGCTGTCTTTGGTGTCACGTTCTGGCCCGCCATTGGCTAAGCGACTGCCTGACAAAATCTCGCCAAAAATAAAGCGTTTTTGACTGTCATTGCCGATGATATTGATGATATTGAGTAGGCTGATTTGATTTTGTGGAATCAATCCAATATTGGCATCGGCTTTGCTCAAAATGCGAAAGACGTCTGCCAAGGTGCGATTTGACACTTCGGCGCCGCCATATTGTTTGGGAATACGTATGCCGCCAAGCCCGGTTTGGCTAAATAAGCCCATCACTGCAAAAGGCAGTTGCCGCTGTTGGTCGCGCTCGTCACGCTTGACGAGGGCAAAAGCCGCCACTTGCTTGGCAGCTTGAATGGCTTGCTCATCAGTGACAATGCGTTGCGCTTTGGCATATTTATCAACTGGCTGATTAAAATCCGTCATGCTAATTCCTTACTGCTAAATGCTTGAATAAGGCACCATGGTAAAGATTTTTTTTTGCAAAGATAACCAAGATATTTTGCTATCTATAGCAAGAAATGTGATGAACAGCATGTCATTTAATTGATTGGGTGAACATAAAAAAAGCCCATTAATTTTTTAATGGGCTTATATCAGGGCTTATACCAACAGGTAAATTGTTGGATGAATTTCAAATTAATAACAAAGCTAATTTATCGCCATAGGTTTTTTCAAACCATCAAAAATATCCCCACTGTCGGTGATAATTTACTGTCAGCTGATATTGATTTTCATCGATACCCGCTGCTTTGAGGGCTTTTTTTAACTCCCACGTATCAAAGACGGCTTGGGAGCAATGATTGCTAAAGCCAAATTGCGCTAACACCGTCTTTGGCAATGGGATTTGACTTTTGATAGTGGTTGATTGGGTGATCATAAATTTATCCAATAGTTTGCAAACACATGGTTAGAGAGCCAATAGCCCAGCGGTAGATTGACCAAAACACCCGCTGTAAACGCAAGTACAGGTTTAATGCCCACGCTTGCCAATGCTTTAAATCGCGTTGTCATACCAATTGATAAAAACGTTAAGGTAAAAAACCAACCGCGATAGTCTTTGATAAGACCTAATGCTTGTTTATTAAAGGCCTCAGCGTTGGGTGCAATCAATACAAATAAGGTCGTGATGATTGAGGCAATAAAAAAACCGATAATAAACTTAGGAAATCGACGCCAAATCTCTGATTTATCAATTCGCTCGTTCGTTGAAGCACGCTCCCAGACAGTGACCGATAAATAAGCTGCCAAAAATGCCCATAATCCAACAAACATATCTCGGCCTACCACTTTCATTAATGTAAAGGCTTGGGTAGCAGACTCATTACCAATCGCTTCAACCGCTGCAAAACCAGCCGCATCTGCAAATTCAGACGTTCCAATCCAAGCACCGGCAATCGCAGGTGGCAAATCCAATAACTTACAAGCAAATGGCAGCGCAAAAATCATAATTACCGCCCACACAATCACCAACGAAATTGACGCCGCCACATGCTCATGCTTGGCTCTACAGGCACCGCCAATGGCAATTGACGCTGATACCCCACACACCGAGCCACCTGCCCCAAGGGTCGCTGCAAATCGGTTATCAAGCTTGAATACTTTTGTTGCTACGAAATAAATGGTGGAAAAAGTCACAACCGAAACAATTAAGGCTTGCACAATGGCGGCCGGACCCGCTTTTAAAATCGTAGTGAAGGGTAAGGTCGCCCCCATTAAAATAATACCAATTTTGACATAGTATTCGGTTCTCAGCACTTCCTTTAATTTATCAGCAATTGAGGTAAAATTGCCAAGTAACAGACCAATGAAAAAGGCTACTAAAGGACTTTCTAGTTGCCATGCTTTGACGACCTTATTACTGCTTAAAATCAAAACGCCCGCCGCCATCAAAAACAATAAGATAAATTTGGCTAAAAATGGAGGTAATTTTATTTCAGGTTGCGCTGATTTGGCACCCAAAAATAGCAGTAATCCAAAACCAATCGCTAAGCTTAGCAGTCCTAGGATTGAATGGCTAATTAGGTTAAATAACTCACTAAAGTCTGACCAAGGTTTTATTTTGACATTTAAGTTGGCGATAGGTATTTGCAATATATACAAGGTGCAAATCACCACCACAATAAATAGTCCCAACACAACCGACCAATTATCCTCATTTTTCAAAAAATTCATGACCGCACGCTCCTTTCTCCCAGTTTTGATATAGCACTTGCATCAAATAAAAAAGGCATTATTTCATAAATTATTGATTACACTTAATAACCATAACTGATATGAACATAAGAAATTCTGCTAACAGGCGGTACTGTGACCGCATAATGTTTAGGTGGTTTTTACTGACTGACTTAGCACCAATAAAAGCGCTGAGCAAAACTTTGACTAACCTAGACAGAAAAATCAAATCGATTAAGTTTATCGTTAAAAAAGCCCATTAATTTTTTAATGGGCTTTTGCTAAATAAAGGGTGCCAAAGAGTGCCAAAAGGTATCAGTGGCTTGTCATTGAGCGATAGGGAGACTCAATGCACCGCTAAAATCTTATCCAGCACAATTTGCTCAAATGGCGCAGTTTTAGTCATATTATTACGGGGATGGGGCAATAAGATTGGCAAATCTAGTCCAATTTTGCCTTGTTCAATTAAAATCACCCTATCAGCAGTGATGACCGCTTCACTGACATCATGGGTCACTAAAATCACCGTAAATCGATGTTCTTGCCATAATTTGACCAATAGTTGCTGCATATCAAGACGGGTTAACGCATCGAGTGCCCCCAATGGCTCATCAAGTAGCAACAGCTGCGGACGATGAATAATCGCTCTAGCCAAAGCCACTCGCTGCTTTTGTCCCCCTGACAATGCCGATGGCCAATCATCAGCCCGCTCTACCAAGCCGACTTCCGCTAACGCTTTCAACGCTTGCGCTTTCCAGTCTGGCGTTTTTAGCCCAAGCCCCACATTTTCCAGTACCGTTTTCCAAGGCAATAATCGGTCATCTTGGAACATCAGCCGCGTGGATTGTCGCCATGCCTGAGGCGACATTGCTTGATTGGCAATTGACATGGCTGTCAACTCCCCGCTACTCGCTGTTTCTAACTGAGCGAGTAAACGCAGCAACGTTGATTTACCACAGCCACTGTGCCCGACAATAGCGATAAAATCCCCACTTTGAATGTGCAAATCTAGGTCTTTAATGACTTCTCGATTGTCAAATTTTTTGACCACATTTGTTAAACTTAAAGCCAATCCTGCTGAGGTTTTTGATGGCGTTCTGAATAACGCTGACACTGGTGCTGACAATGGCGTTGACATTAGTGTGCTCCTTGTTGGTAAGCGGGGTGCCATTTGAGCCAAACAAACTCAAGCTTTTTGGCAATAAAATCGGCTAAAAACCCTAATAATGCATAAACCAAGATTGAAAACATAATGATATCAATCTGAAAAAATTCGCGAGCGTGCATGGCTAAATACCCAATGCCTGTGGTGGCCGAAATGGTTTCCGCGACAATCAGCGTCAGCCACATAATGCCCAATGAAAAACGCACCCCCACCAAAATACTCGGCAATGCCCCAGGTAAAATCACTTCTTTAAACAATGCCCAACCTGTTAAATCATAGCTTTTTGCCATCTCAACCAGATGTTTATCCACATTACGGACGCCATGATAGGTATTCAAATAAATCGGAAAAAATGTGCCAACTGCCACCAAAAAAATCTTTGCCGCTTCATCAATCCCAAACCACACGATGACCAAGGGAATTAATGCCAAATGTGGGATGTTTCTTAGCATTTGAAAGGTGGTATCCAATAACGTGCGAAATACAGGCAAAGTGCTGGTCAATAGCCCAAACCCCAACCCAAACAACCCGCCAATCAACAGCCCAGCAAACGCTCGCAGCGCACTAATGCCGAGATGCTGCCAAAGCTCACCACTTTTTATGAGTTCATAGCCCGCTTGAACAACGGCACTGGGTGACGAAATATTTTTAAGATAAGCCTCAGGCAGTAATTGAAAACTTGCTACCAGTTGCCAACCCGCCAACATAAGTAACGGCAACCACCAACCCCCTGTACGCCCAAATAGGGTTTTAACAACCTTGCGGGTTGACAATGTCTTGACTGGCGTATTCACCCTTATCGGTTTCGTCGGTAGCGGCTTTGATGCCGCTACCACTGAATTATCCGCAACAAAACTTGACGTTTTCATAAACAACCTCTCACTGCAAATTTATCAATGCAACTTTATTAATGACTGTTAAAAGCTTAACTGTCGCCTGTATCGCTTCAAAGTAGTAAGTGCAAGCTAGCGTCATAAAGATTACCTACCCTTTTTTACTAGGTTTTTACTATTTTTTTACTAGCCATGTTTTTACTAGCCATAGGGTTTACTTGGGTGGATACCAGACAATATCTTTTACCTGTATTTGTTTTGGCAGCAATTTATTTTTATAAAAAGTATCCGCTTCTTGCTGCTGCGCTTGAATGATGTCATCGGTGATATAGTTGACACCGTAATTTCTTGATTTCACCGAGGCTAACGCCACGTCAGGTTTTAGATTGGTGACTTTTTGGATCATTTTGCTAAAAGTTACCGGGTCAGCGGTAATTGCCTTATCCGCTTCATCAATGGCTTTGACAATGTCTTTAATCACATTGGGGTGTTTTTGAGCAAAATCCGTTGATGCCAAATAAAACGATGTATTATTGGGCTTAAGACCTGTAGCATCGGTCAAAACTCGTGCTTTTAGCTCAATTTTGGCACTCGACAGATAAGGCTCCCAAACGGTCCAAGCATCCAATTTCCCCGATTCAAAGGCAGCACGGGCATCAGATGGCTGTAAATACTTGACATCTATGTCAGCAAAACTCAATTTGTCACGTTCCAATGCTTTTAGTAACGTATAGTTGGCACTAGAGCCTTTAGTCACCGCCACAGATTTACCTTTTAATTCAGCCACTGACTTTAAGGTTGAATTGGCGGGGACAATGACGGCTTCAGACTGTGGTGAAGGTTTTTCATAGGCAACATACACCAGATTACTACCCGCGGCTTGGGCAAAAATAGGTGGCGTGTCCCCTGCGGTGCCAAAGTCAATATTGTTGGTATTTAGCGCTTCTAGCAGCGGCGGTCCCGATTGAAACTGCACCCAATTGACTTTGATGCCTGATTTTTCGAGCGACTTTTCAAGCAGCTTACTTTCACGCAAATACACCAACGCCCCTGAACTTTGTAATCCGATACGCACTTCTTCAAGTGGTTTTGCATCACCGCTCTTAGCGTCATTGGTGTGTGCTTCATTGGTGGTTGCCGCATTGGCAGATTTGGAGGTATTTTGCTGGCAACCTGCTAATAGCAAGCTAATACTAAACCCCGAAATAAGTAGAGCAGAAACTTTTTTCATTACAACACCTTATGCAATATTTAGGACAATTTGTCCTTATCCTCAAAATTTTTCATTTTTTTCGAGATGAAATGCTATCAAGCGCTATCAAACATCATCGAATGGCGCTATTATTCCACAGAATAATAACAAAGCTTAATAATTATAATTGATAAGAATATAGAGGAATTTGCTAACCGCTTTAATTTATTGTTTATTGATAGCGGAAGGGTGTGTGGACAGATAAATGCTATTCTGCGTAGAGAAAAACATAGCGCGCAAGCGCTACAGCCAGTGCTGGACCGTTCATTTATTAATAATAGCGGACAAACATTCCTAGATTGTTGTTCGTGTATTTGTAAAATGCGTTATTCTCTTAGTCATGCCGTGAAATAGCTTGCCATAGGATATCAAACAAAGGATCAAAGTCAGCTGTCATCGGTTTGGCAGCGTTTCTTAACACGTGCATCAGCCCCAATCGGGTGATAAACCCCATAAACACATCTAATAAGGTTTTAAGCGAGACATTTTGATTAAGCTCCCCACGCTGCTGCCCATCCGACAACACTTGCAAAAAAGCTTCCATCAAATCCTTGTTTTCATAAATGGCAATATGTTGATAGTGGGAGACAGGAATCGCTGTAGAAAAAAACAATACCGCATCAGGATTGTGGTCAACAAAATCAAACATCACCCATAGCGTCTTACGCAGCCGGTCTTTGACACTATCAATACCGCTCAAATGGTCAATCATTCGAGCGGCTAGGCGACTAAGCACTCGATCTAAAATCACATAAATCAGCGTGTTTTTATCGCCAAAATATTTATACAAGGTCTGCAGTGACACGTTCGCGTGTTTTGCAATTGACTGCATAGTCACACTATCCGCAGCGACCTCACTCTCACCACTGGCATACAGTGTAATCACACTTTTTTCGATTTTATCTAAGGTTGCAGGTCGTATCTGCGCAAGTAAGGTTAAATCACCCATTGTATTACTAGGACGTCCAAGCGTCATTGGCTTTTTCAACGCAGTCATAACATTCTCTATTTAGATATTTAAAAAATAGTAATATAGGTTACCATATCTGCAGACAATATTGTTCTCATTTTTTATCTTTGTTATGATGGCGGCATTATTTGGCTATTTAATCATAATCTTAGGGTTTTTATTTAGTATTACATTGGTAATATAAATTACCTTTATAATATAATTTAAGGATAAATAACTATAAATAGCCGAGCAATTTTTTAAGGTAGTAATTAATATTACTATTATAACGGTTTAATTAATCTCTCAATAACGAACGAGGAATCAAGGATGATCAACCATTTTGAATCAAGCTGGATGAACGAAGAAGTCGCCATGCTAGAAGATACTGCCAAGAAGTTTTTTCAAACTTGGATCGATAAAGACATCGAGTGGCGAAAAAACGGCATGATGGATAAAGAAGCATGGCTTGAAGCAGGCTCGATGGGCTTTTTATGTGCATCGATGCCTGAAGAGTATGGCGGTGCCGGTGGCGACTTTCGTCATGAAGCGGCATTGATTTATGCCCAAGCCGATGCGGCCTTGAGCGGATTTGGTGGCTTTTTGCATTCAGGTATTGTGGCACCTTATATCTTGCATCATGGCAGTGAACAGCAAAAACAGCGTTGGTTACCAAAAATGGCAACGGGCGAATTGGTTGGTGCAATTGCGATGACCGAGCCAGGGACGGGGTCAGATTTGCAAGCTATCAAAACCTATGCCGTTAAAGACGGTGATGACTACATTTTAAATGGTTCTAAAACTTTTATCACCAATGGTCAGTTGGCCAACCTAATTATCGTCGCTTGTAAAACCGACCGCGAAAAAGGCGCTCAAGGGGTATCTCTCTTGGTGTTAGAAACCGATGGTTTAGCAGGCTTTGAGCGGGGTCGCAACTTAGAGAAAATCGGTTTATCGTCACAAGATACCTCAGAGTTGTTCTTCAATAATGTGCGTGTCCCACAAAAAAACTTATTGGGCAGTGTGGAGGGCATGGGCTTTATTCAGTTGATGCAAGAGTTGCCACAAGAACGCTTAATCATTGCTTTAGCGGCGGCCGGGGCGATTAAGAAATCGATTGAGCTTACCATCGAATATACCAAAGAACGCCACGCCTTTAACAAGCCTGTGTGGTCATTTCAAAATACCCGATTTAAACTTGCCGAATGTAATGCGGACTACCTTGCCGTCAGGGCGATGTGTGATGCGGCACTCGAGGCCCATCTTAACAAAAAACTGACCGTACAACATGCCGCTCTATTAAAAGCCTTTACCACGGATAAACAAGCCAAAGTCACGGATGAATGCTTACAGCTATTTGGTGGCTATGGTTATATGCTGGAGTATCCGATTGCCCGATTATACGCTGATGCCCGAGTGCAAAAAATCTATGGCGGTACCAATGAAATCATGAAAGAGTTGGCGTCTCGTTTTATGTAACTCATCGTTTTATATGGCTGCGCCACTTTTTAGCTAGCCTAGATATTAGTATCAGATATTAGGATTAGATATTAGGATTAGCCTTTAGCAATTGACAAATTTTAATCATGATTAAGGAAAATCAAATGAGTAATACCGCTTATATTTATGATGCTATCCGCACGCCGCGTGGCAAAGGCAAATCCGATGGCAGCTTGCACCAAGTCGCTCCAATTTGGTTAATCAGAGAACTGCTGACAAATTTACAGTCGCGCAATCAGTTGGACACACAGTTGGTGGATGATGTGGTACTAGGTTGTGTCACCCCTGTTGGTGAGCAAGGCTCGGATATCGCCCGAATTGCGGTAATTGATGCCGGTTGGGCAGAATCGGTGGCAGGTGTTACCCTATCACGGTTTTGTGCATCAGGGTTAGAGTCGATTAATTTAGCCGCAAGCAAAATCATGTCGGGCATGGAAGATATGGTGGTGGCAGGTGGCGTGGAGTCTATGAGCCGTGTCAAAATGGGGTTAGACGGTGGGGCTTGGTATATGGACCCACGCGTCAATACCGCCACCGGCTTTGCCCCACAAGGCATCGGCGCTGATACGATTGCGACGTTAGAAGGGTTTAGTCGCAGTGATGTTGATGCATATGCCACCGAGTCTCATCGCAGAGCCCAGCAGGCTTCTGAGCAAGGGTATTTTGCTAAATCGATTATTCCTGTTAAAGATATCAATGGTCTGATGATTTTAGACCATGACGAAACCATACGCGCTGATACCAGCGTTGAACGCTTGGCAGAATTAAAGCCCTCGTTTGCCATGCCAGGAAAAATGGGCTTTGATAAAGTGGTCTTAGATAAATATGCCACGATTGAAAAAATTAACCATGTGCACCATGCCGGTAACTCATCAGGTATCGTTGACGGGGCCGCGTTATGTCTGCTTGGTAGTCAATCAGCGGGACAAGCGGCGAATTTAAAACCCCGCGCCAAAGTCACGATGGCGGCAGTGGTGGGGTCAGAACCGACGATAATGCTAACAGGTCCGACACTAGCCGCAAGAAAAGCCTTAGCCCGGGCGAATATGCAGGTGTCTGATATTGACCAATGGGAAATTAACGAAGCGTTTGCAGCGGTGCCAATGAAAACGGCAAAAGATTTAGGGCTTAATATGGATATCGTGAATGTCAACGGTGGTGCGATTGCTATGGGACATCCATTAGGCGCAACAGGAGCAATTTTGATTAACACTTTGTTAGATGAATTGGAGCGTCGTGATTTGACCACTGGACTTGCGACCTTATGTGTCGGTGGCGGTATGGGTATTGCCACGATTATTGAACGTGTTTAAGTCGCCTATTTAATTGAATTAAAAAACTGAAGAAAAAAGGATGTTTCTATGACCAGTCTTACCAGCCAAGCGGCGAATCAATTGGCCAATTTTTCTGCCACTGACGACGATAATATTGTCATTTTGACCATTCAACAATCTCGCAAAATGAATGTGCTTGATGAGCATTTTAGCAATGATTTAGAAAAAATCGCTCAAAGTTTTATTGAAGACAAAGACAGCAAAGGGCTTATCATCACCAGCGATAAAGATAGCTTTATCGTGGGTGCCGATATCGACCAATTTGCCAATATCCAATCCCCCAAGCAAGCTTTTGATTTTGTGGAACATTTCAAAAAGGTGTTACGCAGCCTTGAAACCTGCGGTAAACCTGTCGTCGCTGCATTAACCGGCACTGCCTTAGGTGGCGGGCTTGAAGTAGCGTTGGGCTGTCATTATCGCATTGCCGTTGACCAACCGAATGCCAAATATGGCCTGCCTGAAGTCAAATTGGGCTTATTACCTGGGGGCGGTGGTACGCAGCGTTTAATGCGTCTTGTCGGTATGCAAAAAGCGTTAGAGTTGATGACCCAAGGCACTAAGCTTACCACCCAAGCCGCTCATCAGCTTGGCATTATCGATGCGGTAGTTACTGATAAAACGGCACTGATTGAACAAGCCAAACAGTGGATTCATGAGCATCCAACCGCTCAGCAGCCTTGGGATGCCAAAGGCTTTAAAATCCCTCAAGGTAACGCCTTAACCCCGCAAAATGCCCAAATGCTGAGCATTGCCCCTGCGATGGCAAATCAAAAATCGCATGGCAACTACCCTGCCATTACCCACATTTTATCATGTGTGTTTGAAGGTAGCTTAGTGGATATCGATACAGCGCTGGCGCTTGAATCCCGCTATTTTGTCGCCTGTGCCATGTCACAAGTGTCAAAAAATATGATTGGCACGCTTTGGCACCAACTCAACAGCATCAACAAGGGCCAATCTCGTCCAAAATCTATCCCGCCATACCAAACCAAAAAAGTCGGTGTGTTGGGCGCAGGGATGATGGGTGCTGGTATTGCCTATGTCTCTGCTAAGGCAGGCATTGACGTGGTATTGCTAGATACCACGATTGAAAATGCGGATAAAGGCAAAACGTATTCAGAAAACTTGCTGAATAAAGCGATTGCCAAAGGCAGAAGCAATGATAGCAAAAAACAATCCTTACTGGATAAAATTCAAACCACCACGGATTATGCAGATTTAGCGGATTGTGACTTGGTGATTGAAGCGGTGTTTGAAGACCGTGATATTAAAGCCAAGTGTACCCAGCAAACAGAAGCAGTCACCGCTAGCGATGCGATTTTTGCGTCAAATACCTCAACCTTGCCAATTACCGGTTTAGCCAAAGCGAGTGGCCGTCCTAAGCAATTTATCGGGTTACACTTTTTCTCACCTGTCGATAAAATGCCGCTTGTTGAAATCATTATGGGCGAGCAAACCGATGAAACTACGTTAGCCAAAGCCTTTGATTATGTGTTACAAATTGGCAAAACGCCGATTGTGGTCAATGATAGCCGTGGTTTTTATACGTCTCGTGTGTTTGCCACCTATATCACCGAAGGCTCTGCCATGCTCTCTGAGGGCGTCCATCCCCGTCTGATTGAGGTAGCTGGTATCAAATCAGGTATGCCTGTCGGACCGCTGGCACTGCAAGACGAGGTGTCTTTAGGTCTGATGCTGCATATTAATGAGCAAACCAAAAAAGATTTACAAAAAGAAGGCAAGGAAATGCCCCATCACCCCGCCGATAGCGTGGTCGAGCTGATGGGCAAAACCCACGGGCGTTTGGGTAAAAAAGTCGGCAAAGGGTTTTATGACTACCCAGAGGGTGGTGAAAAACAACTGTGGTCCGGGCTATCAAACTTATTCCCCGTCGCAGACACGCAGCCTACTCAGCAAGAGCTTATTGACCGTTTTATGTTTATCCAAGCCAATGAAACCGCCCGTTGTTATGAAGAAAACGTGATTAATTCAATCGCAGATGCCAATATCGGCTCTATCTTTGGCTGGGGATTTGCCCCGCATCATGGGGGTACCTTGCAGTTTATTAATGCCTATGGCGTTGATAATTTTGTCGCACGCAGTCAACAACTTGCCGAGCGTTATGGTGAGCGCTTTGCCCCTGCCCAAGTTTTAGTAGCTATGGCAAAAGCGCATAAGGAGTTTGTTAATGAATGACGCCATAGCCGCACTGGGTATAGCTGACTGCTTAACAGGGCTAAAAGTTATTGACTTATCACGCAACTTGCCGGGTCCATTTGCCACACGACTGCTCGCTGATTTGGGGGCAGATGTGATCAAGTATGAACCCAAGTCAGGTGACCCTGCACGGGCGTTGGGCAATTTGTTTGATGCTTTAAATCATGGCAAAGCTTGTCACAAAATGGACTTCAAACACCCCGATGATATTGCTAAGCTTAAAAGCGACATTGCCACTGCTGATGTGATGATTGATAGTTTCCGCCCCAACGTATTAGAAGGCATGGGACTTTCGCCACAGGCACTGCTTGCGGAAAACCCAAAGCTGGTGATTGTTTCCATCACTGGCTATGGTACGACGCCCAACTGGGCGGATAAAGCCGGGCACGATATCAACTTTATGGCAATGAGTGGCGTACTTGACCAACTCAAAACCGCATCGGGTGAACAAGCCATGCCCAATGTGCAATTTGCCGACTTGGCTGGCGGGAGTGACACGGCGGTCATCGCTTTATTAGCGGCCGTTGTCAATGCCAAGCTAACTGGCAAAGGTCGCCATATCATCACCAGCATGACCCATAGTTTATACAACCATTTGGTGATGCCAAAAGCGACGGGGAAATTTGTCAAAGCATTAACCCAGGTAACACCGACGCCTGAGCAGGATTTTTTAGGCGGCGTGCTGCCATGTTACCGGCTATATCAGACACAAGACGGTCGTTATATGGCAGTCGGCTCGCTTGAGCTAAAGTTTTGGCAAGGCTTGTGTCAAGCGTTAGATGTTAATGAACATGCGGCTAGCCATTGGCAAATGGGCGTACTGCCTACTCATCCGCAGAGCCAAGCCGCTGCCCAAGCGATTGCCCAAAAATTTGCCTCGCAGCCACTTAGCCACTGGCAGCACTACTTTACCCAATTTGATGTGTGCGTGACGCCTATTTTAACCTTGGCAGAAGCCGCCTGTCATGAACTATTTGCTAATCAAGATGAGTATGGTAATGTTAAGCCTTGGTGTGATAATGATTGCAACTAGGCTATTCATTTGCGTCACTATCAACTCAAGGCACAGTAATTGATAGCAATCAAAAAGCGCGGCAATACGCGCACCCTAATAGGCCCATGAAAAAAACCTTTCAAGGGCCTATTAGCCTATTTTCTAAGGACAGAAAAAGGATAACAACATGGAAAATTTTTGGACAAAATTTTATGACCCTGCCACCGCCGCACACATTCCCGCTTTAACAGATCAATCGTTAATAGAATTTTTTGATGATCGTTTAACGGCCTTTGCCTCACGAGAATTCACCAGCAATATAGAGCGAGCGATCAGCTACAAAGAAGTGGATAACGTCGCACGCCTTGTCAGCCGCTGGCTACAATCCCAATCCTTGGGCCCAAATGCCAGTGTCGCTATCATGCTGCCTAACGTACAAGCGTATTTACCGGTCATGATAGGTGCGATTCGCTCAGGGTATGTTTTGACGCCGATTAATCCGCTACATACAGCTCGTGAATTAGAGTTTCAGTTGATTGATGCCAATACCGAAGTTATTTTTATTTTAGAAAATTTTGCTCACACTTTACAAAAAATCATTGATAAAACCCCAGTGAAAAAAGTCGTGATTATCCGTTTAGGGGACTTGTTAGGATTAAAGGGTAAAATAGTCGATATCGCTGTAAAATATGTCAAGAATATGGTAGCGCCTTACCAAATTGACCAAAAGTATCAGCCATTACGATTGGGTCAAGTGATGAAAACCGCTAAATCCATGCCTTACCAAAAGCCATCCAAATCACTTGATGATGTTGCCTTTATCCAATACACCGGCGGCACCACTGGCAGACCCAAAGGCATCTTGCTGACCCATCGAAATATTTTGACAGCAGTTGAGCAATACTATCAGTGGTTTTTGCCGGTACTCAACCAACAAAAAAATGTCGAACAAGTATTCCATAGTATCCTAGCGTTGCCGCTATATCATATCTTTGCGTTTATCTTTTCCATGTTAGGCATGAAATCTGGCATGCGCATGACCTTGGTGACTAACCCTAAAGACATTGCCGGTTTTATCAAAATATTATCTGCTAAGCCGTTTCACATTCTTCCTGGGGTTAATACCTTGTTTCAGGCATTAGTTAACCACCCCGATTTTAAAAGTGTCGATACCCGTGAACTAAAATTATCAATCGCGGGCGGTATGGCAGCCACCCCCGCCACGGCCAAGGCTTGGCTTGAGCTCACTGGTTGCCCATTAATAGAAGGATGGGGCATGTCCGAAACTATCGGTGCAGGCACGTGTAACCCCCTCACCAATCATGAGTACACTGGCGATATTGGCCTACCTTTACCGAGTATCGATATCAAAATCTGTGATGATGTGGGCAATGAAGTGGCGTTAGGCGAAGTGGGTGAAATCTGTATCAAAGGTGATAATGTGACTATAGGTTATCATAACATTGACAACACCGATTATTTCTTACCTGAAGGTCATTTAAAGACAGGCGACATTGGGATGATGATGCAAAACGGGCATATCAAATTAATGGATCGCAAAAAAGATATGCTGATTGTCAGTGGCTTTAATGTCTATCCAACCGAAATTGAAGCGGTGCTGTTAAATCACCCGAAAGTCCAAGAATGTGCCGTGATTGGCGTTGAAGATGCGCTTCAAGGACAATCGGTTAAAGCCTATATTGTCAAATCAGATGACAGTTTGACGATAGATGAGCTTAAAGCCTTTAGTCATGAGCAATTAACCGGGTATAAACGGCCCCGACAATATACGTTTATTGAGCAATTACCCAAAACCGCGGTTGGCAAAATTCAAAAAACTGAACTGCGATTACTTGAAAAAAATAGTAAATAATGGTGTCAGCCCAGGGAATGGTCAGATGTTTACCTTTCAACCCTCGAAAAACCACGTAAACCCTTGATATCACTGCAATAAAAAAGCCCTAATCAATCGACTGGGGCTTTTGGAATATGGCAGGCATAATCTGACTCGAACAGACGAAAACCTTTAAGTTAAATTACCTTAAATTGCATGTTAGCAAAATCCATTAGATATAGGACTTACGCAAAAGCAAAATTTTTTGCGTAAGTCCTAATATACAAGTTACGGTTTAAATCAATACGATAGTTTATTGCTGAAATGAGAAAGCCGTTGCTGGGGATTCTCAGTAACGGCTTACAAGTTCAATAAAAACGGGTGTTTTGACTAAATTGTCGGCTCAATCTTTTCCCCATCTTCTTTGATAAAGGTTTTGGTTAAGGGCGTATCAATCAAATCTAGTACAACTTCGGAAGGACGGCACAGCTTAACGCCTTTATCACTCACAACGATTGGACGATTGATTAGAAGTGGGTCAGCTAACATAGCTTGAATAAGGTCATCATCAGTCAAACTAAGGTTATCTAGCCTATGTTCAGCGTAAGGCGGCACATTTACACGCAGTAATTGTCTTGGGGTAATACCCATTTTGGTAATTAAATCACGCAGGGTTGTTTCATCAGGTGGGTTATCCAAATACTCAATAACAGAGGGCTCAATGCCTTGATGTTTGATAAGAGCAAGCGTGTTGCGTGATGTGCCACAGTTAGGGTTGTGGTAAATTGTGATATTTTGCATACTTGTTCCTTTTTAAGTTTTAAAATTATTGAATTATTGGCAACCAAATTGCCAATGCAACCAATGTAGCCACCAATACAGGCAAGGTTAAAATAATACCGACTTTAATATAATAGCCCCAACTCACCGTAATATTTTTACTGGCTAAAACGTGCAACCATAATAAGGTAGCGAGTGAGCCAATCGGGGTAATTTTCGTGCCTAAATCACAGCCTATTACATTGGCATAAATCATGGCTTGCTTTATCATGGGGTCACGGATAGTCGCCTCATCAATCGCTAAAGCTTGAATTAGCACCGTTGGCATATTATTCATTACAGATGAAAGCCCTGCCGATAATAACCCTGTTGCTACTGTAGCTGTCATCATGCCATGATTAGCGAGTTGGCTTAACTCATGAGCTAAATAATCGGTCAGCCCTGCATTTTTTAAACCATACACCACCAAATACATACCCAATGAAAATATCACCACTTGCCACGGGGCATTTTTGACAATCGGTAGCACCGTTATTTTTTTACCCATTTTCGCTACCACAACCAACACCAAAGCTCCAACCCCTGCAATGAAGCTAATGGGTACACCTATAGGCTCAAGCACAAAAAAACCCAACAAAAGTAACGCCAACACCACCCAACCCATGATAAAGGTATTTTTATCCACGATAGCTGATTGTGAGTTTTCGATTAAATCCAACGCATAAACCGTAGGAATGTCTTTATGATAAAACCCATACAATACCAATAATGAGGTGACAACCGCTACCACGTTTACTGGTATCATCACTTTGGCATAATCGGTAAAAGGGATTTTAAAAAAGTCAGCCGACACAATATTTACCAAATTAGACACCACGAGCGGAATACTAGCGGTATCAGCGATAAACCCTGCTGTCATAATAGAAGCAAGGGTAGTCGCAGGGGAAAAGCGTAACGTGGTTAAAATCGCAATGACAATGGGTGTTAATATCAAAGCCACACCATCATTGGCAAACAATGCCGATACCACCGCCCCAAGTAGCACAATAAACGCAAACAATCGATTACCGCTACCTTTTGCTAATCTTGCAACGTGCAAGGCGATATAGCGGAAAAAGCCTGCTTCATCAAGTAACAGGCTAATGATGATAATGGCAATAAAGGCGAAGGTAGCGTTCCAAACAATATTCCACACTACAGGAATATCGGCAACCGTTATTACCCCTAATAGCAAAGCTATCCCAGCCCCGATACTGGCAGTCCAACCGATACCCAAGCCTTTAGGTTGCCATATTACAAATATCAAAGTCACTAGAAAAATGAGTAATGCGGTAATCATTGACTGCCTATAGAAACCTGTTAAAATTGAGCTATACTATAATCTATATATTTGGATATGTAAATATATGAATAAAACAGACTTTCTCAAGGCGTTAAGTGACCCCACCAGATTAAAAATTGTGCAACTACTTAATCAGAAGCAAGCGTTATGCGTGTGTGACATCATCAGCGAGTTAGACCAACCACAGCCAACTATCTCACGGCATTTAAACCAATTAAAGCAAATCGGTATTTTAGAAAGTGAGCGTAAAGGCACTTGGATTTGGTATTCGATTAGTAAAGAGTTACCAAATTGGGGCAAAGCGGTAATTGGTGCATTGGAATTAAATTAACGGCGTTTCCTCGCTTAATTCAAAATACCTCTCGATGGGTGTTTTTCCCTTCAAAGCTGAATGTGGTCTTAGCCAATTAAGGCTATGTCTGAGCTGTTTTATTTTAGGGGAGAGTTACAGTCGGAAAAATCCAAAATAATAAAGCCTTGATCATCTTGATACGAGACCCCTTGTAGCCAGTTATATTCAGAACGCAACGTGGTAAAGTTGTTGTGGTTAGGCTTGATAACAGTGAGTTTGTCCGCTTCATTGGTCGCTTGAATGGTTTTATCAAGGTATAGGGTAAATTTGAGTTTTCTGTCGCCAAGTATTTTGGCGGTATCTTTTAAGGCTCGATAGGCATAGATTTCATTGACACGATTGGCGTTGGCAAATTCTTTGGCACTAATCAATACTCGTCTGCCGCCAGACTGCAAACGATGTAGTTTATTAACCGCCAGTGTTATCAAGTCATGCTCGGCTTCGGTCAAGTCGAAACCCGCTTCAATCAGCGTATTGGGTTTGATAATCATTACTTTATCAGCACCTTGATTGTAAAAACTTTGCATAGTCATGGGCTACTTGCTATCAATTGGCTCAAATTATTGTGAGCTTGATTATAGAAGTGAGCATGATGATGGGTAAAATCGTAATCTATGTTAATCTATGTCGGTTACAAAAGTTAATCAAAATTCATTCGTTTCAATGATTTAGAAGTTATTTTTCATTATTTATTTCGAATCGCTTTTAATGTGCGTTAAACTGCTAGCTTCACCCATCTGTACACGTATTTCACCCATCTGTACATTTATATTCACCTATCTGAACATCTTGATTCACCTATCTGTACATTTATATTCACCAGTCTGTACACATATCTGCGTGCAAAGCCGCTACCATGGCGGAATACAGAGCCTCTATAATTTAATAATATAGATAATACTAATACTAATGTTTAATGAAATTTAGAGTGATAAGATTATTTTGATAAAGTTTAATTTCTATCATAAAAACAAATTTACATGAGACATTCGATATCAAGCATAATTACTTATTTTTTAACTACACCAAACCCTTCATCATATAGCCACTGTATCTCATTTTTATCATTATATAGACTTAGTGAAATTTGACAGCCTTGTTCAATATCAATATCATAAAATTCGCATTGTTCCACCATTTGACTAGGCGACAAATACAGCCACGCTTGTGGCTTAGCGGGTTGTAAAATAGGTTTGGTAAAATCACCGCTATAATCTTGCCATTCTTGTTGTTGCTTTTTAAATACTGGATTAAACGCATTCACATATTTTTCTATGGCTAACTCGCCTTCCTTGATAGAGTTGGGACTTATTCGATACAAGGCTTGATACTGTCTATCGCGTAATGGGGTGAATGTTTGATACAGTTGCTCAGTCATTAGACAGCTATCCACTTGGGCATTTGAAAAAAGCTCATCGCCTTCATCATAAAAGTATCGCTCACAAAACCCTTGTATCTCTCTATCATCAAGTTTAGCAAATAGACAGTTATCTTTGTCAAAACGCAGTCTAGCATCTATTATGAGTTGATTATTTTGCCAAGGTAACAATTTTGCCAAATCATGGTTTGGATAGTTTTCATCTTGACTATAACTTTCATAACCTGGATAGATAAAAGCAGGTTGTTTGGGTTTTTGTTGTTGCACGTTTTTGCAATGCCGATAGTTAAATTGGGGGATGATAATATTTGGCTCATGAATCGTTTCTCGACGATGACGATTGACTCGCCCAGCGGTCTGTACGATGGACTGAACGCTTGATGCATCAATGACTGCCCAATCAAAATCATGGTCACGCCCCACTTCTTCGACAGGCGTGGCAATCACGACAAAGGGTACATTTTTTTGTTGGCTGTGTTTCATGAGTTCGATAATTTCGCTATCTTGCTCGATGGTTTCATTACCTGTTTTGCGTTTTTTGCCATCTTTATGACGACTTAGCAAAGTGTCTAAGCGTTGTTCTTTATAAAAACGATTGATTCGCCAATCATTGGCATGATAGCAAGCGATATGGGCGTGTTGCCAATGATTGGCAAAATAATGAGCAAGACTGACAGCATGGTGAATATTTGCTACCCAAATTAAGCCAAAGGATAGGCGTTTTTCCCCATTTTGACATTGCCAAGCGTATCTATCATGCAAGATTTGGGCAGATTCAAGTACCGCTTGTTGCCAATCGCTAATAGTTGCCTTTGGCATGGGTTTGAGTTCGGCTAGGCGAAAGCTCGTCTTTTTGGCTAAAGCAAGCTGTAATTCATTGAGGTGTGTTTGGTAAATATCTTTAAAGTTTTTATCGTCAGCTTGGGTGTCGCTATCTTGAGTTAGCGTTTGTTGCCAAATTTTGGGTGGATTTTTATTGTCAATTTCATTATCGATAATGGCGATATTAAAGGCTTGTTTGTCATCATTTAGTAATGCTTGTCGCATCGCTATACCAGATTCAAAGGCACGATGCACGCTAATAGCTAATGTCTTGGAGAGGGTTGCCGATGAGCAAATCACATGGCGACCATACATGGCAGCTAGCTGCACCAAGCGTAATACTGCTATCAAGGCTTTGGGGTCGTAGCCATCGATTTCATCGAGTATCAAATCACTACTTATTAATCGTAGCAAGGCTTTGACATGATGTCCTTGTTTGTGTGGTTCGCCCGCTGCTATCAGATAATCAATG
The DNA here is from genome assembly GCF_032097965.1 of Moraxella sp. CTOTU49803. Lineage (NCBI taxonomy): Bacteria > Pseudomonadati > Pseudomonadota > Gammaproteobacteria > Moraxellales > Moraxellaceae > Moraxella > Moraxella sp. CTOTU49803. The sequence continues at coordinate 47,700 of NZ_DAMCJP010000005.1, forward strand.
GTGGAAACGAGCAAAGGCGATGCCAATAAAGTTTTGCCATCATTGTCACTTATAATGCCCTTTTTGGTGGTTTTCTCAAATAATGGGTTAAGCCATGCAGGAATGTCATAATCATCCCCTTTAGCATCAAATATCGGCTCTGGGGGATTTTCATCTTCGTCAATCCCTTGGTTTTTTTTGGCTTTTTCAAATAGTTCTTGGGTAATATTGTCGCCGATGACAACGGCTAATTCATCATCGGATAGATTCATGGATTTTTTGAGAGCGTCACCTGTCTGTAAAGTCAAAGAACGCAAATTTAACGCAATACAAATACGTGGGTCATTGGGTCGCAAGGTACAAGCGGTGCGTAGATTCATTCGAGTCTTACCGCTCCCTGTACCTGCGATATTAAAAACAAGCGTCGGTACATCAGGATATTTATCGGCGAATTTTTGCAAGGCATTGCCAGCAACATTTTGCCACTTAAAATGAGCGTTTTGCGTGGGTGTTTTGATATATTCGACGGTCTGCTCACATAGTCCAGACAAATTTAATTCTGTCATCATGTTACAAGCGATAAAACTGGCTCGTTCGCCCACATGGCGTAAATGCCATTCTAGCGGTTGATTGTGTTGTTTTTTACTATCAACAAAACAGGTATTAGCAAACAGTTGCGTGGGAGTTGGAGTGGCAGGTTGCACCATGTCCAGATAATTGACCGCAGAAATGGTATGGTCAGCGTGAATCAAGGCATTACGAGCATGTAAACAGAGGGCTTTATAATAAGTTGGACTGGCGTTGGTAGGCAATAATTTGGCAAGTCGTGCCATTCGTTTTTGATAACTATCAAAAATGCTTTGTGGCAACTCGCCTGCACAAGTGAGCTGTTCGGTGCGAGGTAATGGTTCACGCACGTGTTTGTCTTCGTTAGGATAGCTTGCGTAGCCTGTTGGGTCATCTGCGCCCAGTAACCCATGATGGGTGACTATCAAATAATCCACCGCTTCGATGTCATTTGCCACGCCATCATCGACTTGGTTTAAATCACCTAAGGTAAAAATATTGCGGTTTTTATCTTTGGCGACTTGTTGCCAAGCGTCTTGCCAATCAAAGTTATTAGGCCGTAGTTGTTGCAATAGCTTGACGGATAGCCATTCATGGCGGATATCATCAGCGATGATTTTATTGGCTTGATTAGGCGACAGTTTGTTTTGAAAATGTTGCGATGCTTTGCCGATATCATGCATATCGCCTGCCGCTCCTGCCAATAGACTTGCTGCTCTGACCCAGTCGTCGATTTGTCGCTTGGTATAAGGCTTGCCAGTTGAAGCGACAGGGTATGCCCCTTCGCTATTAAACCGATGCTTTGCTCCCACGACCCACGCCAGCTTCATGCGTCGCATACCGTAATTGATGTAAGCGGCGACAGCGGTTTGGCGAGTGATGCCTTTTTGTTTAAGGGCGTTACGGACTTCGGTTAGACCTTCCATCGTCATGGGGGCTTGCCATGTACTTTGACCTGTGCGGATGGCGTAGCTGTCGAGTACGGCTCGGGTTTTTTTCAGGGCTTTTTTTTCGCAAGCAGAGATAAAAATGACGTGCATTTCATTTTTTCCAAATTAATTTTTCTGTTTTTATAAGCTTATCATTTTCACTTAATATAAAACTAAATTCTATAATGAATATTAACAATACGACATCGTGTGTCTTTTATCTACTTTTGCCTGCTTTTTATTTGGGCAATACTATGCTAAAACTAGATAAAATTAAATAAAAAAGGAGAAATGAATGTCAGATGCTTCCACCATCCCTATCGACCAATATCGGCAAACTCTTGCTGAATCGGTGCATTTTAGTAATAAAACGATTAATTCCAATATCGAAAAAGGCGGTATTCGCTTGGCAAAATCGCAAGCGTTGGATTTACCCTATATCAGTGCGAGAACATTATTGGCTGACGATATTACCATTCCCACCGATTACCAAGCCAATGCAGGTAAGACCGCTACGATTTTTAAAGCCATCAAATCAGCGATGTTAGATGAAGATTTATCAGAGCAAGATGATGATTTTAAAACTGTGGTAAATACGATTCAGCCTGATATTGTCAGCTTATTTGACACGCCTTATCAAGCGGGACTTGAGCATATTAACATTCGGATGCGTCAGTTATTATTGCCAAAAAGTGACGATTACCTTTCAATTAGTCCCATTAGCTCAGCAGGGGTGAATCATTGGTTAAATGATGAAGTTGATGATATCAAAGAAGCTCGTAAAACCGACAATGATTTACACAGTATTACCACCGCTGTATTTGGTATTGGTGGGGCAAATCCGCAAAATGTGGGTAGCCTAGTACGAGCCATGCAACGCCCAATTTATCTAACTGCCCCAACTGCTAATGATACGATACGTCAAGCCTTTAGCCTGTATTACAAAGGCTTAGACTACTATATCCCCAATAAATTGCCGAAAGACAAACTTGTTCAGCCCGCATTACTTGCTTGGGCAGATTTGGTGAATCAAGGTATTGCTACTACCGAAAAACATTTAAATAACCAAGATTGGAAAAACAAAGGCATTGAAGCCACTAGTACCAATATGGATAGCCGTGAAGTCGAGCAACAATTTTTGACCCATATCTTACGCATCGTATTGGCTCAAGGGCGAGAAGCTAAAAATAGCCTTGAACAAGTGGCTGATAGATTGCCGAATATCACCAAAATAAGCAATGAAGCGTATGACGAAAATACAGGTGAAATGGTTAGTAAAGAAATGGTTGCTTTAACACCATTACAACACCCAAGCGTCGATTTAGCCATTCAAGGACTGATTGACACACAGCTACGAGATGAAGGTTGGATGACTGTGTTTGCCGAGCATTTGGCAAAAAGTATCGTCCGTCAATCCTACGAAGTCGAAGGACAAAGCAACCCTGTCGCCTTTGTACTCGAAGATAGCACCATACCATTCTTGGCTCGCCGAATTCGTGGCTTGCTGTATGACTTACAGGAGTTGGCATCATGAGTTTTTTAGCGGTAATTCCGCATATTCGAGTGCAAGGGGCAAATCTACAGACTAGCGGGATTTTGCTCGGTGGCGTGCCTTTGATGGCATCCACTATGTTCGCTCATGCGTTGGCTCGCAAATTGAGCGTGAAGGACACAGGCGTGATTTATATTCACCATGACAGGCAAGATTTAGGTGGCTTTGCCTATGGACGCTTTACCCCTGCCCAACGCCGTGGCTCTGCGTTTATCAACAAAAACGATTATTCATCAAAAAATCCCAATGCCTTATCGTTACAACCAACGGCAAGCTGTCATTTGCATCTTAGTTTGGTGATACGATTTGATGGCAGACGGCGACCAAGATTGGCAGATTTGCAAAAATTGCTGATGAATAGCCGTTTTGCAGGGGGGCAAATCACCAGTTATGGCGAAGTTGAATGGGCAGATGATAATGAAAAAACACTAAAGGATGTGCTAGGCAATACCATCAAAACAGGCTTTGTGGTGCTAGACCGTCAGGATGTGTTATTAGCGTACCAACAATCGCAAAATCTCAATCGTTTGCAAGCCTTTACACGGCTATTGGCACTCACCAAAGACGGCTTAAATCATGCTTTTGGTGAACATCATGGCTTAAGTTTTTTGTCAGCGACTAATCTAGGTTATGCGTTGCTTGAAGACCCAAAAACCGATAGAACAGGTGTACGACAAGCGTATACCCTTGAACAAGCTGTAATACCTACACCTCACGCCTATGCCGAACCCTTGATTGGCTTAGTGCAATATGTGTCAATTCGGCAACTGCTGAATGTTGCTAACGCTCAAAATTCTGATAACTTGGATTTATATGAAGAAGAGCAAAAACCGCAACAGCCCCCAAACCTGATTACCGAGCCGTTACGTCAATTATCTGACAACCCACAAGAGTTATTTTGGCAGTACCAATGGCAAACCCATGACGGTGGCGATGTGTTTTTATTGCGACAATCTATTTAACCTTACTTTTGAAACTAAACTTTTACCTAACCAATGTTAAAAAACAAACAGGAGTTCTATTATGGCAACTTTCAAAAAATTACCCGCAAGCCTAGCCCTACAACGTGGTACTGTTATCAGCGACGGGGCATTTTTTCATCTGATAGATGGCAAAACTGAATCATTAAAAGTCATGTATCATGGCATTCGTGGTACACAAAATGTGGCAGGCAATAAAAGCAAAGGGTCAGCATCGGGCGAATCAGTTGCTCGTGAAGTCAGTAATATTCAACAAACCGAATCTGCCAAATTATTACCCAATGCCAAATTATTGGTGACGTGGGATTTTCGTTTGATTGACTTGGCGGATATTTTGTTTGCCAGTGCGACTAAAGCAGGGGCAGATAAAAGCGATGAACAAGCATTTCGCAAGGCATTTCAAGGTTTTGTGGCTCGTGCCAAAGACAGCGATGGGCTAAAAACGGTGGTCGGTCGTTATGTGCGTAATGTTGTGAACGGTCGCTGGTTATGGCGTAATCGCTTGGTGGCAGAAAGCATTGTAATTACGGTAACACCCAGTCAAAATTCGGAAAAATCTTATACCTTTAAGGCGTTAGACTACAATTTAAACAGTTTTGACAATCCTAGTGCGGATGAGCAGGCATTAGCCGAGATTTTATTAACAGGGGCAAAAGGCGACGCAACCAATGCAGGGCTACATATCGAAGCGGTAGTTGATTTTGGCATGGGTGGTGTGGAAGTATTCCCTTCACAAAATTATCTAGAAGATAAACCCAAAGGCTTTTCTCGTTCGCTGTATCAACTTAACCCTGTTCGCCCGCAACGTGGGGCAGACAACAACCAATTTTTGGGGCAAGCGGCATTACGTGACCAAAAAATCGGTAATGCGATTCGTACCATTGATACGTGGTATCCCAATGCCGAAGAATACAACCATAAACCGATTGCGGTAGAGCCAAATGGGGCAAATCTTGAGCATCAATTTTTTTATCGTGTGGGTAAAGAAAAAATGTCAGCGTTTGATATTTTAAAAGAGATTGATGACTTAGACCCCAACAGCGAAAAAGGGATGTTTTTGATTGCCTGTCTGATTCGTGGTGGCGTATATTCTGAGGGAGATTAAGATGTCATTTGAGTTTTATGTGGATGTACGTGTGATTGAATCGGCAGATACGGTCGATTTATCACTACCGACCATTCGCAATCAGATTTATGCGGTATTGCATGGCACGTTTCGAGCGTTGGCATTGGTGGATAAATCACCATATGCCATAGCATTGGTCCCTTCCCCAAAGCTTAAAGCAAAGCAAGCGGATTTCGAAAAAAAATATGGCAAGTCGCCCCGTTTTGATTTTGATATTTTTCGGGTATTTTCGGATAGTAGCGAGGCATTACAGCGATTGGTAGATAGTATTAGCCAACATTGGAAAGTACGGGATTATAGTGTGGTCGGTACGCCAACGCCTGTACCAACAGCCAAAATCACAGGCTGGCAAAGTTATCGTCGTTTTCGCATTCCTACGGCAAAAATGGAACGTACTCAACTGTCTGACAATAATGTGCCATTACGAGAACGTCGTCTAGCCACTGCCAAAGACTTGCCGTATCTTAAAGTTGCCAGTAAAAGCACAGGACAAGTTTTTACCTTAACCATCGATATTGTACCGATGGAAAATGCAGGTGACGGCGTGCCAGATGGCTATGGTTTGGCTCGTGCCAGTCAGCCGTTTGCTTTGCCGATATTCTAATTTAAAAAAGCAGTAGGCTTTTATGCTTACTGCTTTTTCATTTATCAAAGAGAAAAACATGAGCCAAACTCATAATAGTCATTTACGTAAGCAACGTAGCCGTCCGCTGATGTTGTCCAAGCGGGCGTGTGTGTTTTATCTTGAGCGAGTTCGAGTCATTTTAAAAGATGACCGTATCGTGTATCTGACCGAAAGTATGCAACCGATTGAACATTTTTATAATATTCCCGAAAAAAATACCGCTTTTTTATTACTGGGTAAAGGTAGTTCGATTACCGATGCCGCCGCTAGACGTTTGGCAGAATCAAATGTAATGGTCGGTTTTTGTGGTTCAGGCGGTTCACCATTATTTAGTGCATTAGATTTGACCTTTCTAGCCCCACAAAGTGAGTATCGTCCTACCGAATATATGCAAATTTGGATGAAAGCATGGCTTGATGATACGACACGGCTGTTGATGGCAAAGGTGCTATTACAAGAACGTATTGAAATTGTCAAAAAATACTGGCAAAAAAATCCACTACTGACATCATATGGTATTCGCCTAGATGAATCGGCGGTAGTTAATTTTTCACAAGCGATAGAATCGGCAATGAACCAAGAGCAGTTATTGACTGCCGAAGGTCGCTGGGCAAAGGTATTATATAAAAGCTTGGCGGAAGGCTGTGGCTTTAAATTTACCCGCGAGGAAGGCAAAAATGCCAATGATGATATCGCCGATATCGCCAATAGCTACCTTGACCACGGGAATTATATCGCTTATGGCTATGCGGCAGTTGCATTACATGGGTTAGGTATTAGCTTTGCTCTACCGATGCTACATGGTAAAACCCGCCGTGGTGGTTTGGTGTTTGATGTAGCAGATTTGGTCAAAGATGCGATGGTGATGCCACAAGCATTTATTTCGGCAAAACTGGGGCATAATCAAAAAGAGTTTCGGATGCAACTTATCGAGATTTGCCAAGACCAAGATGTGTTAGATTATATGTTTGGCTTCGTTGTAGACACTTGCCAAAAAATTAAATAAAATCAGCTGCTTATAAAAAGCACTTTAAAACGAAGTGTCTTGACTGAATTAAAACGTATATAATTGATATCTGGGGATTTTGTCAGAAAATTCTCCAGTTCGCCATCGCATAGATGGTTTAGAAACGCCGCCAGTCAGTACCACCGTGAATCTGCGCTGTTCGCCATCGCATAGATGGTTTAGAAATGCAGACCCTGCCATTGTCATCGCTTCAACGGGTTCGCCATCGCATAGATGGTTTAGAAATGTGCAATGAGCCACTTCGCCAATGGCGGTCAGTTCGCCATCGCATAGATGGTTTAGAAATGATTTTCCATCATCTGTAACCAATAGTAATAGTTCGCCATCGCATAGATGGTTTAGAAACAGCATGCATGGCGTCATATGCCATATAAACAGTTCGCCATCGCATAGATGGTTTAGAAATGTTATCGACGCTATTGTTTTTGCCATTGGGTGTTCGCCATCGCATAGATGGTTTAGAAATACACGAAAAAGCGCAATATGCTATCCATCGGGTTCGCCATCGCATAGATGGTTTAGAAATGGTTTGAGTTATGTGGTGGTTTTCTTTTTATGTTCGCCATCGCATAGATGGTTTAGAAACACATGATATTGCAGCGCGTGATTTGTCCAGCGTTCGCCATCGCATAGATGGTTTAGAAAAAAAATGATGGTTTTTCATACTTCGGCTGCTCGTTCGCCATCGCATAGATGGTTTAGAAAAGTGTCCCCATCTCTTTGAAATGCTTGCCTTCGTTCGCCATCGCATAGATGGTTTAGAAAACAAACTAACGTCAAGATATGACCCAGAGCGGGTTCGCCATCGCATAGATGGTTTAGAAAACGATTGGGCATCACATGGCTCAGACGCATTTGTTCGCCATCGCATAGATGGTTTAGAAAACTGCCAAGCTGTTTTTTGGGCTAGACAGCAAGTTCGCCATCGCATAGATGGTTTAGAAAAATGCGTCAAGCCGTGCATCTGCTAGAATGAGGTTCGCCATCGCATAGATGGTTTAGAAAACCCAAAAAGGCGTTAACCTGTTTCCATGATTGTTCGCCATCGCATAGATGGTTTAGAAAATGTCGGGGCGTTTGATGATATTGTCACCGTCGTTCGCCATCGCATAGATGGTTTAGAAATGACACACCATTTGACCCCACGGATATAATAGGTTCGCCATCGCATAGATGGTTTAGAAAAACATTGAGCAGTTTTATCGGTTACGCTAGTAGTTCGCCATCGCATAGATGGTTTAGAAACCTCGCAATATCTCAAATAACTGGTATCGCTCGTTCGCCATCGCATAGATGGTTTAGAAATACCGTTGCTGACAAAATCTACGACAATGCTAGTTCGCCATCGCATAGATGGTTTAGAAATAGTCTATTTTGTTGCCGTTGGTGCAGTAACTGTTCGCCATCGCATAGATGGTTTAGAAAAATCAGTCGATTGATGAGGTGAATAAAACATTTGTTCGCCATCGCATAGATGGTTTAGAAACTTCATCCAAAAGGTATCACCCGCTTTAGCAGGTTCGCCATCGCATAGATGGTTTAGAAACCAAATTACGGTTTTATCAGCGCGACAATACTGTTCGCCATCGCATAGATGGTTTAGAAACGATGCCGTGATTGACAGAGGCATCAAAAAGTTGTTCGCCATCGCATAGATGGTTTAGAAACACACCGCCCCAACGTCACTATGCTAGCAAGGGTTCGCCATCGCATAGATGGTTTAGAAAAAAGTGTTCGCAACTTCATTGGCATTAAAGTAGTTCGCCATCGCATAGATGGTTTAGAAAAGGTGGTGAAACAATGTGGGGCGTGACTAAGGGTTCGCCATCGCATAGATGGTTTAGAAAAATTCGATGTGCTTAACAGAAGGTTAAAAAAAGTTCGCCATCGCATAGATGGTTTAGAAAACAATAGGTATGACGTTATACACGTTGGTGTGGTTCGCCATCGCATAGATGGTTTAGAAACTAGACTATTGCAACCCAAATTTAAACACTATGTTCGCCATCGCATAGATGGTTTAGAAATTTTGAGTCCCTTAAATACCCTCTTTATGCAAGTTCGCCATCGCATAGATGGTTTAGAAAAACATTTTCAAGCACATAATCATTCAATAGTTGTTCGCCATCGCATAGATGGTTTAGAAATGCTTCAACCCCTGCCCCTGTTGTTGCTGCTAGTTCGCCATCGCATAGATGGTTTAGAAATTGATTAACAAACACAGCAAGCAAGCAAATAAGTTCGCCATCGCATAGATGGTTTAGAAATAGTGTAGCGATACGTTTATTTGTGTCATCGAGTTCGCCATCGCATAGATGGTTTAGAAATGTCAAAATCCTGTCAAATAAAAAGGTCAATAGTTCGCCATCGCATAGATGGTTTAGAAAACAGGCGAATGAGCAGCGCTTTGGCACCAAAGGTTCGCCATCGCATAGATGGTTTAGAAAAAAAGAAACCAAGCTATCAAAAAAAATCACCAGTTCGCCATCGCATAGATGGTTTAGAAAAATGCGACTGTGCCTATCGCTGTTTCAGGGTTGTTCGCCATCGCATAGATGGTTTAGAAACATCTGTCTAACGTGGGCTTGCTGATTTTTAAGTTCGCCATCGCATAGATGGTTTAGAAATAAGTTAAGCACACCGCTAAATGACACTCAAGGTTCGCCATCGCATAGATGGTTTAGAAAACTTGCAAAAGTCTTGATATAAACAGCAGCAAGTTCGCCATCGCATAGATGGTTTAGAAAAGCCGAATTTTTTACATAACCAGCCTCACAAGGTTCGCCATCGCATAGATGGTTTAGAAACATCAACACTGGCAATCGTTTGGGTATCACCGTGTTCGCCATCGCATAGATGGTTTAGAAAGTCTTGAATATCAATACCATGTTCAATAGTAGGTTCGCCATCGCATAGATGGTTTAGAAATTACGGTTTTGAGTCTATTACAAAAACACCCGGTTCGCCATCGCATAGATGGTTTAGAAAAACTTCAAAAGCCGCCAATCTCATTACAAGAGGTTCGCCATCGCATAGATGGTTTAGAAAAAGAAAACCAGATTTTTGATTAAATTTGCTATGTTCGCCATCGCATAGATGGTTTAGAAACACCATTTTTTGATTTACGAGAAACAACAGGAGTTCGCCATCGCATAGATGGTTTAGAAAATCTACAGCTTGAGTTTGAATTAAGATAGTATGTTCGCCATCGCATAGATGGTTTAGAAAGGGCGCAAAAAAAACCGCGTTTGTGGTATCTAGTTCGCCATCGCATAGATGGTTTAGAAAAGAAGTTGCACCTGTGGCAAGCGGTTAGTAAGGTTCGCCATCGCATAGATGGTTTAGAAAACTAATGTTTGCAATATTGTCGAGCCATACAAGTTCGCCATCGCATAGATGGTTTAGAAAAAACATACCAATATGAGCCGCGAGATAAAGCGGTTCGCCATCGCATAGATGGTTTAGAAATATGATGCCCTGCCGATAAGCGACCGACCGACGTTCGCCATCGCATAGATGGTTTAGAAACAGGGCGTGAGTTAGTTCTCATGCTCTTGGGTGTTCGCCATCGCATAGATGGTTTAGAAACAAAACAGGCTTGTTGTCTGCGTCAAGTAAGCGTTCGCCATCGCATAGATGGTTTAGAAAATTGTTAGAATTTGTCTAGCTTTTCTGTCAGCGTTCGCCATCGCATAGATGGTTTAGAAAAGGCGACCAAAGACCATATCAATAGCCTATCTGTTCGCCATCGCATAGATGGTTTAGAAAAAACACGCACATCACCACCAACACTTAACCACGTTCGCCATCGCATAGATGGTTTAGAAACTAAGCAGTTGCAAGCTGTGTTTGAACAGTGTGTTCGCCATCGCATAGATGGTTTAGAAACAGCGCAAGTTACCTGCTACGCGGCGCATCCAGTTCGCCATCGCATAGATGGTTTAGAAATTAGCGACCTGCAAGCAAGCCGCCTTTGTTGTGTTCGCCATCGCATAGATGGTTTAGAAAAAGAACATTATCACCTCGCTAGACCGTATGGGGTTCGCCATCGCATAGATGGTTTAGAAAAGCAACAGCATCAAAACCCGAAAAAGCCCAACGTTCGCCATCGCATAGATGGTTTAGAAAAATCTCTGGCTTGCCAATGACGTCAACCAATTGTTCGCCATCGCATAGATGGTTTAGAAATTCAGTGAGCACATGATTGATGACTTCAGGGCGTTCGCCATCGCATAGATGGTTTAGAAAATTAACCGAATAGGATGCAGTTTTAGATTTATGTTCGCCATCGCATAGATGGTTTAGAAACATGAGCTTGATTGATATTGTTCATGCACCCTATCAAATTTTTCTAGTATATATCTACTTTGCATTTTTTTCGTCAATATTTCTCATTTTTATACGAGATAGTCCTAATCTAAAGTTAAGGTAAGCAATTTAATATATTGAATTTTTGCTTATGTATTATTTTATTAGTATGTGGATTTAGAGTCGTACCGTGAAAACTCAAAACTTTATATAGTCCGTATAACAACTTTTGTATCTATTTTTCCAATCTCAAGACGGTTAACTAAACTAGTGTGTCAATGTCTTGAAGTTTCTAATAGCCATGTTTTTAATTTGGAGGGAATAACTTTGAAAGGATTTTTTTAGGACATGAAGGTTTTTTAAAATGAGTGATAAAAGCTAAAAGAAATAAATTCAGTTTCATCTCTTTTAAATTTGAGTGGGGGTGAAAACCTACTTGCTCAAAAATTAACCAAGGCACAATTTGGGCACAAAATGGGCACACAAGATTTTTAAGCGATTTTTCTGTGACCAAAATCACAAAAGTGGTCAAAATTTCAACTCTCGAAAAACCAAGTAAACACTTGATATCACTGCAATAAAAAAGCCCCAATCAATCGACTGGGACTTTTGGAATATGGTAGGCATAATCTGACTCGAACAGACGACCCCCACCATGTCAAGGTGGTGCTCTAACCAACTGAGCTATATGCCTAAAAGGGTCTAACAATCTACTTGCGTAAGTAGGAGTGCCATTTTACCAAAAAATTTTGCTTTTGCAAGTGGTTTTAATTTTTCGCTTCAATTTTTATTGCGCCATCTTCAGCTAAGTTTTCGTTAAGGTTAGCTTGCTTTAATACACTCAGCCACTCGGATATACCTCAGTATCAATCTTATCCCGTGACCTGACAACCTTATCAAAAACTTAGGATGGCATTATGAAGAAATCATTAATCACCTCAGGCTTATTGGCACTCGCTATGTTATCAGCCAGCAGTGCATTTGCCGAAGCCAACTGCCAAGCGCACCCAAAAAACGAACAAATCCCGCAAGCCGATTTTCAAAAAGCGTTAGAAAAACATGGTTTTACTATCAAAAAATTCAAAACTGATGGCAACTGCTACGAAATGTATGGCAAAAGCAAAGGTGGTAAAAAAGTCGAAATGTACTTTGACACCAAAGATGGCAAAATCGTTAAATCAGAAATCGACTAATGATGGGTTAAGCAAACCGTCCAACCAACGCAATTTGAGGTAGGTTTGCCAATGTTATGCCTTGACACGGCTAACTTAGCCGTGTTGATATTTTAGACAATGGAAAATAGCAATGTTACCACAACCACAATCTGCACAAACCGTCAAAGTCTGGGATATTTGGGTGCGTATCACTCACTGGGCAGTCGCTGCGGGTATTTTTGCCAACCTTATCGTCACTGAAGGCGGTAGCGATGTGCATGAGTATATGGGTTATGCCGTCGTGGCGCTGGTAGTGTCTCGTTTGATTTGGGGATTGGTGGGTAGCCAATACGCCAGATTTAGTAATTTTTTCCCTACCCCAACCCGCATTCGTGAGCATATGATCGACATCAAGCAGCATAAGTTTCAAGGTCATCTGGGTCACAATCCGTTGGGTGCGCTGATGATGTTTGCGCTGTGGGGCGTCATTATCGCGCTGGGTGTCACAGGCTATCTGCAAACCACCGACCAATTTTGGGGAGACGATACCATCCAAGCGATTCACGAATTTTTAGCCAATAGTCTTTGGGTGCTAGTCCCTTTACATGTGGCAGCTGCGATTATAATGGGAAGACTACAACAGCAAAACTTGGTAAAATCGATGATAACGGGTGAAAAAACCGTTCAATAAATACCTTTGCTAAAAACTAAGACAAAACCCACGGAAAACCCTCATGACCCGAATTTTACTGATTGAAGATGATGCCACCATTGCCGATGGCATTGTCAAAGGCTTGAGCCAACAAAACATGATGGTGGATTGGTTTGCTGATGCCAAACTCGGTGAAATGGCAATTCATGAAGGGGTGTTTGATGCCGTGTTATTGGATTTGACCTTGCCGCGTGGCGATGGGATGACCATTTTAGCCAATTGGCGACAGCAAAAGATTGACACGCCTGTTTTGATTATTACGGCGCGCGATGCCATTGCCAACCGCGTGGCAGGCCTTAATGCTGGGGCAGACGATTATTTGGTCAAACCGTTTGCCTTAGATGAAGTGGTTGCCCGTTTGCAGGCTTTGATTCGCCGTAGCCAAGGTCGCAGTCAGACTGAAATCCGTTATGGGGATGTCAGCTATTTGCCACAGCAGCAGCAAGTTTTTTATCAAGGAAAATGGGTGGATTTGACTGCCAAAGAAATCACCATTCTTGAGCAGTTTATCAGCTATCCCAATTTGGTGCATAGCCGTGCCAGCCTTGAGGATAAGCTATACGGTTGGCAGCAAGATATCGAAAGCAACGCGATTGAAGTACATATTCATAACCTGCGAAAAAAACTCGGCAATGATTTTATCCTCACTCGGCGTGGTATTGGCTATTATCTCAATCCTGCCTTGCAGCGCCCTGAATGATTCGCCCCATATCACGCTTTAAGCTGTTACCACAATGACCGCTCCCACCCAAAAAGCTTATAGTATCCAAAGGCAGCTGCTCAATTCCCTGCTCATCGGACTACCGATTATTTGGCTATCGATTACCCTCATATCGGTATGGCGGCTTTCGCACGAAATCAACGAAATCAATGACACCCAAATCACCCAATTAGCCCGCTATCTGATTGGTATCTCACAAGACGTTAAACTTCATCTCGCCAACCCTGCCAATGAGCCTAAAATTTTAAATCTTGAAAATGGCTTGCTATCAGGCGATTTAGGGGATGCTGAAGAAGATTACATGGGTTTTGCGATTTGGGATCAAAACGGTAAATTACTGATGGCTGATAAAGACGGTCAGCATTTTACTTTTTTACCCAAACAACATGGGTTTTTAGAAAACAACAGTGCCTATCAAGAGCTCAATCCCTTTAGTCACTCGTGGCGCCTGTTTTATGCGCATGACGACGCCACCAACCATCTCATCGCTATCGGGCAAAACCTTAATTCGCGTCAAGAGATTATCTATAAATCATTAACCATTCAACTCGTTCCCTCGCTGATTGGGGTGCTGCTATTGATTATGCTGACATGGCTGTCAGTGCGACGAGGGTTTGTTCCACTTAAACGGATTAGTGACTTGTTGAGCACTCGCAGCCCTGAAGATAAAACCCCATTATCGGTCGATACACCATTAGAAATTCAACCCTTGCTAAACGCGCTTAATGAGTTATTTGATAAAGTCGCGGATACCCTTGAGCGTGAAAAACGCTTTACCGCAGATGCCTCTCATGAATTACGCAGCCCGCTCACTGCCATCAAACTACAGACCGATGTACTACAACAAACCATTTTGCAAGCCAATTTAACCGATAGTCAAACCGATGCACTCCTGAGTCACTGCCGACAAATCAGTCATAGTAATGAGCGCGCCAATCGACTGGTCGAACAATTGCTGATTTTGGCAAAACTGGCGCCACAGCAAGGGCTCGACCCGCAGACCTTTGCACCGATTGATTGGATAGCCCTATCCAATGACATTCTCTCAGAAGTCAACCGCCGTGCCCGCGAAAAAAACAGCCAATTACGCCGTGATGTGTTAGTGGATGCCAAAGCTATCTTGCCTTTGACAGGTAACGCCACTTTAATCGGTATTTTGCTGCGCAACTTATTGGACAATGCCATTCGCTATAGCCCTGACCATACCACGATTCGGTTAGTATTAGATAGCGAGGTGATTACAGTCATCGACAATGGCAACGGGGTTGCACCTATCGACCTTGCTCGGCTATCAGAGCGGTTTTTTCGTCCCGCAGGTCAAGCTGAGATTGGTAGCGGCTTGGGTCTGTCGATTGTGCGCCGTATCGCTGAGCTGCATGGTTTGCAAATTACCCTACAGAACCTAGAACACAATGGTGAGATTTGCGGTTTTCAAGTCAGTCTCTTTAAGCGCTGAATTCACCACCACTTAAGCTTAACTGACCAACAACAGCGGGCATTTAAAAAAGGATACATAGCGTATCCTTTTTGTGCGAGTAAACTAAAAAAAATTAGTACACGTTGGGCACATACATATCTTCAGCGATTGGCTCACGTTGGTAATTGTCGTGATGCTCGCGTTCTGGCAATACCACATTATCCCGTTGTATTTCTTGGTAGGGAATTTGTGAGAGCAGATGGTTGATGCAGTTTAGCCGCGCTTTTTTCTTATCATCCCCCTCAACCACCCACCAACGAGCTTCTGGAATATGGGTGCGTTCAAACATCACTTCCTTGGCTTTGGTATAATCCTCCCAGCGGCGACGCGATTCTAAATCCATCGGTGAGAGTTTCCACTGTTTGAGCGGGTCATAAATACGGCTCATAAAGCGTGACTCTTGCTCGTCATCTGAAATAGAAAACCAATATTTGATTAAGCGAATCCCCGAGCGCACCAACATACGCTCAAATTCTGGCACTGACTCAAAAAACTCTTCGTATTGCGCGTCCGTACAAAATCCCATCACTCGCTCAACCCCTGCACGGTTGTACCAACTGCGGTCAAATAACACAATCTCGCCCGCCGCTGGCAGGTGCGCGACATAGCGCTGAAAATACCATTGGGTCTTTTCGCGGTCATTGGGGGCAGGCAGGGCGGCCACACGGCAGACACGCGGATTGAGCCGTTGGGTGATACGTTTGATAGCGCCGCCTTTACCCGCTGAGTCGCGACCTTCAAAGATGACAACGATGCGCTCACCCGTTGCTACTACCCAATCTTGCAATTTGATCAATTCTTTTTGCAGACGAATCAATTCATTGAAATAAATATGGCGAGCGATTTTTTGGCTGTCGGTTAACGGCTGCCCGTCATACCGCAAATCTTGGATGTAGTCGTCCATTTCGGACTCAATCTCTTCATCATAGCTGTCAATCAAGTCTTCATGCATTTGTTGACGCAGTCTATCATTATTTTTGAGGGTTTCATCATTTAAAAAATGTGATTGGGGTAAGTCATCGAGCATATCGGTAATATGATTGCTGATAGTGAGGTTGCTATTAGCAGTGGGCTGATTATTTGGCATATTGACGTTCTCTAATGAGCATTAAAAATGCTGATAATATGACAAAATTATGAAGGTATGATGATAGCCATGAATAGTTTATAACATGTTGATTTTAATTCATTACCACTTGACTGTTAAAATAAAGCAATTTATCGTAAAGATATATACTTTAGTTTACAAACTTAGTTTAATACATCAAGTATCTGTTACATATCAATGATTGATTATTTTTGCGATAAAAACAGTCGATTTTTTTGACAAATATTGCTACAAGGTAAAATGACATATGCAGCTTTATTGCCCATCTGCGCAAGATAAATTTTGTCGTGTGTTCAGTAAATATTTACTATTAGTAGTGCTATTTACTACTTTCTCGTCAGCTTGGGCAGGGCTGCCGTTGCCCGGTAGTCAGATTATCAATATTGCCAGCGGCGATTATATTGATGAACAAGGCAATACCTTAGTCATTGATTCTAACCCAGTATCGTTAACGATTCAGGAAGTCCGCGCACTAAGCCTTACCAATAATCAAAACCAAGTAGGGCTCATTGGTGCTAAGTTAAACTTTCCCCACGTTCTTACCAATACTGGTAATGTGACTGATAGCTACTCGCTTAACCTGGTGCAAGCATCAAACGACAACTTTGATTTAACTAATGTTGCTGTGTATGCTGACCGTGACCAAAATGGTATCCCTGATGATAATATTAACTTACTAAACACCGGTTCTACTTTATCTTTAGATGCTGGCGAATCAATATCGATTGTCGTTGCTGGTACGATACCCACGACAGCTAGCAAGACTAATCAAGCAAACTTTACTTTAACAGCAACGAGTAAAACCTCAAGTAGTGTCACCCAAAGCGTCAACGATATCGCACAAGTTATTGATGATGCGGTAATTTTAGTGACTAAATCACAAAGTGTGAGCAGTGGCAATAGTATTCAAGATGTGACATACACATTAAGCTACACCAATAATGGCAGTGCGCCGGGTAAGCTTATTGTGACAGATATGTTAGATTCGGGCTTACGGTATATAAATAACAGCGCTAGCTGGAGCAATGGTAGTGGCACATTAACCGAGGCTGATGATAACGAAAGCGCTGCCAATACGGGTATCAAATACAAGGTCGTCGGTAATCAGGTACAGTTTGAATTGGCCAACATTCCCGCTTTAACTACAGGCGCCGTCAGCTTTAAAGCAACAGTGAATGATATCAAACTGGCGACCATTGCAAATACCGCAGATTATAGTCAATATGCGGTCAATGGCACCACAGCCATCAGAACCACTAAGACTAACACAGTGATTTATCGCAATCAGTATACTTATGGCGTCATTGCAAATGTCACGTCAACCGGTAGTAGTGATAATGGCAACCCCAATCAAGCACCCGACAATTTAACTACTAAACCTGCTATCAACGCTGGACAAGAGGTGTTGTTTGATGATTATATTTGGAACACTGGCAGCACGACGGACAGCTTTAATTTAACGGTTAGCTCAGCAGGATTGCCCGCATGTGCAAGTGTAAAACTATACGCCAGTGATGGACGCACACCGCTAGTCGATAGCAATAATGATGGGATTGTCGATACCGGCATCTTGGCAGCTGGGGCTAGTCGCGCTATTAAGTTAGGTATCAGCACCACTGCCAACTGTAGCGCCAGTCAAGCTATTTATGCCGATTTAACAGCGACTTCGGTCACTGACACCACAAAATCCAATGCCGTTCGTAATGAAATTAGCGCTATAATCATTGGTACTACTGATTTATACAATAGCGATAACTCAGGATATGGCGTAGGCAACATTGATAATAATGGCGCGGCATTTGTTAACAAAGTTCTTCAGCAAGGCAAGGCAATCTTTCCGTTAATCGTTAATAATAGCGCGCCTATCGCCAATAACTACACCTTGTATGCATCCAATCAAGCTATTAATTTGAACAACCCAGTTAATGGCTTACCCGATGGTTGGCAAGTAAATTTTTATGAAGGTGATGCCAGCTGTACCACGTTAGGCAAGCAGATTACGCAAACAGGCAGTGTAGCAGCAGGGACAAGTAAGAATTACTGCGCCGTGGTACAAGCTAGCAATACCATCACTAATACCAGCTTAGCGATTTGGTTTGCGGTCAAATCTGCCATTAATGGACAGGGCGATGTTATAAAAAATCAAGTAAACGTCCAACCCTATCGCGGCTTTACCCTGCAAAATGACCAACAAGGACAAGTAGATGTCGCAGGCACCGTGGTATATTTACACAGCCTAAGAAACATCGGCAGCCTGACCGAAGGCACAAGCACGGGTCAAGTGCTACTAAAGGTGACGCCGATGAATAACCAAGATAATTTTAACTATACCTTATACTATGATGCTAATAATAACGGTTTGTTAGATAGCACAGACCCTATTGCCAATGATTTAGCAACCATCACTAACAATGCAGGTCTTGCCTCTAATCAAACCATTCAGTTATTACTTAAAGTGCAAGCGCCACCTACTGCCAAGCAAGGTATGACCAGTCAAGTGACCCTCGTGGTTGAACCAGTCGGTACGTTACAAGGCTTGAGTGCCACTTCAGTGCAAAATACCGATGTCACTACCGTGGGTATCAACCAGCTGCGCTTGGTAAAATCGCAAGCCAGCACACCTTGTGGTATCAGTGATTTAACCACGTTAAATTATAGCGTATCAGCCGTACAGGTTAAACCAAACCAGTGTGTAGCCTATCGCTTAACGGTCAACAATGACAGCGCAACTCAAGCTAAAAGCGTGACGATCGCTGACAGTGCTCCGGCATTTACCACATTAAAAACCTCACCAGCACCAAGCGTGACACAGGGCACGGTCACAGTAAATCAAAGTAGCATCAAAGCAGATATTGGCACACTCGATGCCAGTCAGAAAGCGGATTTATATTTTTTAATTTTAGTAAACCCCTAACCTAATAGGACAATACTATGACTGATTTTCGTCACAAGCTTTCCTCTTTTGTCCAACCAAGTGGGGGGACAGCTTGCCGTAAATGGCTAAAATTGGCTGGTTTGACAGTGGCTATTTTGTGGACTCATCAAGCCAGCGCCGGTGTGCTGGCGGGAGATATTATTAGTAATATGGCAGTTGGGGAATACAAGGAAGAAGGCTCAAACGTTGTCCAAACCAGCCGCTCTAATCTGGTAGAAACCGCGATTTTACCTGTCTATGCAGCAACGTTAGTGGCGGATCGTAGCCAAAATGCTCAAAACGGCCAAACCATTCAATTCCCGCACGTGCTCACCAATACTGGTAATATCACTGATACCTATAATTTATCAACCCAAAACCTGACGAGTGATAGCTTTGACGTCAATAATATTAAAATCTATGCGGATACTAACCAAGACGGCGTAGCTGATAATATCAATAATTTAAGCAGTATCACACTGGCACCCGGTCAATCTACAGGCCTTATCGTTGAAGCCCAAGTTCCCATAACAGGCACGACAGGCGTGGTGCTGGGCAACAGTGCTAAATTAAGCTTAGTCGCTAACTCGGCCAACAATAATACCCTATCACTTAATAACACTGACACTGTGACTTTGTCCAATAGCGCCAATGTTATAGTTACCAAATCGTTTTTTGTCCAAAATGGTACTACCTACGTGCGTCTTGATTACGCTAATCAAAGCTCAATGGATAGTGGTCAAGTGATACTCACAGATACGTTACCTGCCAGTCTGTCTTATCAGTCGGGCAAAGAAACTTGGCTCGGTACAGCGCTCAACCCCGCGTCTGGTAGTAATGACCCCAGCGGTATTGACTATTATCTTGATACAGATGGTCGCACTGTCAAGGCTACTTTAACCAGTATCCCTGCCAACAGTACAGGCAATATCCAATTTGCTGTCAATGTTGTACAGACCACGGCAGGTGCTATTTTCAATACTGTCAATGTCAACTACGATCATGATAATAATACTAGCACCGCTAATATTTCTACTACTTCCAACAATGCTCGTTGGAACATTGCGCCTATTTATCAGGTGGTGCTCAATGCCAATGCCAAAAATGCCAATAACAGCGGCAGCGATGATCAGGTTACAGCCGCGAGTATCACCGCGGGTGATGAGGTAAGCTTTA
Organism: Moraxella sp. CTOTU49803; assembly: GCF_032097965.1. Taxonomy (NCBI): domain Bacteria; kingdom Pseudomonadati; phylum Pseudomonadota; class Gammaproteobacteria; order Moraxellales; family Moraxellaceae; genus Moraxella; species Moraxella sp. CTOTU49803. Next base: position 68,055 of record NZ_DAMCJP010000005.1, read on the forward strand.
CCAACTATGTTTGGAATACAGGTAACACAGACGATCGCTTTAACCTGACTATCAATAGCGACAACTTCCCTACCCCGCATCAAGTCGAGTTCTACCGTGCTGATGGTGTGACACCGCTGCTTGATAGCAATGGTGATGGTATTCCTGATACAGGCAATTTGCCTGCTGGAGGCATGTTGCCTATTGTGGTTAAGGTTCGTTTGCCAACCACCAATGAGGGAGCCACCGGCACCGTTTATACAGTGGTGCCAAAAGCCCAGTCATTGGGGGATAGCACCCAGTCAGACACCGTTACTAATAACACCAGCATTGCTGCTACCAATATCTCAGTGGATCTTACCAATAGCCCAGAGACTAGCAACAATGGTACAGGCAATGGCGCAACGACCAACAATGGTAATGCTTGGAAGACACTAACGGGTCAGTCAAATGGTCAAGTGGTTTTCCCTCTAACCGTCAAACATACGGGCGCTGCTACTACTTATCAGTTCGCTGCTGATGGCGATGGTGATTTTAGCAAGCTCGAGTTACCTACTGGCATCGCTAGTGTACGCTATTTTGACAGCACAGCAGCTGACTGTAGCACACTGGGCAATGAAATTGGCCAGACTCGGCTACTTAAAAACGGTGAAAGCCAAGCTTATTGTGCGGTAGTCAAACTAAAGAATGACACGGTTACACTGACCAATGTACCTATCTATTTCAAAGTCAGCTCAGCAACTTATCAAGATGCCAATACGGCTGGCTTTGACACCTTAAAAAACGCGATTAATATCAATACGCTAAATGCCGTTGGTACGGTAAGTTTTGATCCAGATTTACGAGGACAAATTACCCCTGGGGGTACCATCGTCTACACCCATACGCTGTATAACTACACCAAGACCGCTTTAACAGGGAGTTATCAGTTAGTAACTCAGCATGACCAACCCGGTTTTACTAGCACCTATTATCTCGATAGTAATGCCAATGGTCAGTTTGATAGCACAGACACTTTGCTTGACCCAACCAATATAAGCGGTAGCTTATTTCCTGCAACGAGTCAGGTGCGTATATTTGCCAAGGTACAAAGCCCGACCAATGCGCCAGTTGGCATGATTGACACCGCCAGCATACAGTTTAAAACCAGCACGGGCACTGTACTAGATATTGCCACTGACATTACACGCGTCACCACCACTCAACTACGTTTGTATAAATTACAAGCCAAAGATGATGACTGTAATGGTCAAGCTGACAGTAGTTATACCACAAATGGCTTAACCATCGGTCGAAACACCAATGGCACGGCGCAATGCGTACTGTATCGTGTCACGGTTAAAAACGAAGGCGCATCAGCGATCGGACAATTTAATTTTCGCGATGCAACACCGGCAGCAACCGTCATGGAATTTGCGCCAACTTGTGCTAGCTGTACTAGTGGCAGCATTGTTGCTCCTGCTAAAGGGGCATCCGGTACACTAAGTGGTCAGCTGCCCAGCGTTGCACCAAACAGCAGTTACAACTTTGAATTTGGGGTGCGTTATGTGGGTAAATGATAGGAATAAAATTATGATGAGCACTATAAACAACCAAAGACCTACTATCCTACGTCATATATTCACAATGATGAGTTTATTTTTTATGCTCATTGTAAGTGTCTTCGTATATGCTGCCCCCTCATCGCTTGAAATGTTCAGTGGCAGTGCGACCAGTAGTAGCGGTCCAACTGTTGCTGCGCAGACCTCAACCGTACTTCTTAATGCCAACAACCCCGATGATGATACTAGCACAGCGTTTTCACCATTGATTACTGCAACTGTAGCATTTAGCAATCAACAATATACCAATGTTACAGGCGGCGCACCAAACGGCAATGCCATGATGTTTGGTGCCAATAGCGGGAGTGGAGATACTATTACAGGATATTCTTCATGGGTACCGCTCAATGCTTTCGGCAATCCAAGCAGCAGTGTATTTACCTCAACGGCAACTACGACTGTTGGCAAAGGTATAAGCGCCACCAATAACTATGGCACTCAAGTATTTATCGCAACTCAAGGATTACAAGCTGCCAATAAACCCACCAACGGGCGGCACTTGATGGGTACTATGACGATTAACTATAGCAGTCCAATCATCAACCCAGTCATTCATCTCTCTGCTTTAGGTGGCACTTCTCGTAGTGGATTGGGGTTTTCAACCGAATTTGATTTAACCACATCAGGGTATACCTTAAGCCAACTCTCTGGTAGTGGTGAGTTGACGGTTCAATCTAACAAAATCTTAAATAACGCTAGCACGATATCTGGTACCACCGGCTCAGGCGCTGCCAGTGGTAGTATACAGGTGAAAGGCGGACCAGTAACTACGCTTACCTTTAATGTTTATCTTCGGGGGGATGGTAATGGAGGCGGATGTACGCTTTTAGTATTTTGTAGTAGTAGCTATTGGGATGATAATAACTCTCAGTCAGGCGATGCTTTTGTCATATCGCCATTATCCCTCGATGCAGCTACCGATTTGAGCATTACTAAAACTCAACGAGTCGGCACCAGCGGCACATTTGGTACCACTAAAGTTACAGTACCATTAAACAGTGTGGTGCAATATCAACTAACCATTAATAATAATGGCAGTTATGTCACCGGCGCACCCTTTACTGACGTGTTACCGGCAGGGTTGAGTAACCCAACGGTTTCCAGTAGCACTTGTGCAAGTGCAACCTTTAGTGGTAATACATTAAACGGTACCTTTACTGGTGCATCAGGTGCAAGTTGTGTCGTGACCATCCAAGCCACTGCCACATCCAATGCTGATATTACTAATACAGCAACTATATCACCACCAAATGGTATCACAGATCCAGTCACTACAAACAACAGCGCATCGGTTGAGACACTCCTCGGTAGCGGCTCACCTGCTACTGATGTGCGCATCAGCAAAATCGATGGGCTCGACCAAGTTGCTTCTGGGGCAACAACGACTTACACATTACGCGTACGCAATGATGGACCCAACCCAGTAGTGGGTGCAATTTTAAAGGATCCAGTTGCCACTGGTCTCACTAAAGCTGGCACGCCCACTTGTACTACCAGTACGTCAGGCAATAGCTGTGTTAACGGCGCAGTACCTAGCATTGCACAGCTTGAATCCTCAAACGGCTATGCATTACCTAGCATTCCGGGTAATGGTGGTTTTTATGAGTTGACTGTACAGGCAACTGTGACAGCTACTAGTGGCTCAGTCACAAACACCGCTTCAGTCAATGTAGGCAATAATTATATCAATAGTGGCGCTAGCTGTGTCAGCAATAATGGATATGTGCGTATATTCGATAGTGCAACAGGGATATGTACGTCGACCGATACCGATACGGTACTTACTTCAAATTCGATAAATTTCGATTCGAATATTAGGGAGGCAGCTTTAGCCATCAGTCCGAATATTCCGACGATTCGGCGCGGTGCAGGCGGACAGCAGACTATTACTATCACTAACAATGGTCCTGATGGCGCCAACAATACGTTCGCTACCTATACCGAGCAGCCAACTGCAGGTGTCACCATTACCAGTGTGACTTTATCCAATGGTACAGTGTGTAACGTGACCCAGACTTCGCCAAAAATTTGGAAGTGCCCATTAGGCTATCTCGCTAATGGCAGTAGTGCTAACTTTCTGGTGAATTATAGCACTACCACTACTGCAAATTTAGACAATTCACAGATTGAAGGCGTGGTACGTGCTGGTAGTGATGAGCTCAATCCAGGTAGCGGGGTCGGTGAAAGCGCCTATCGCATCTGGGGTGCAGAAACACAATTAACCAATGCGCCTGCAAATAGTGCATTTGCTGTGGGTTTTAACCGTACAACGGATACCACGGTGGGTGGTGACTCAAATACCAATACTTATGGACCAATGTGGGAAGGCTCCGCGTTGGCATCAGCCTGGCCTGCTAATCAGTCTAGTCCAACAGGGGGATATTTAAAATCCTCATCCGCTGGCGGTGACAACTCCACTTACTACGCTGCTACGACCAGCCAACCAGCGACTATACAGCGGTTACTACCCACTTTGGGCAACATTAGTGTCAAGCTGAATATTGGTGGTAATAATTCTTTGATTGATAATCGGCGCGGTTGGGAGGTCAAAACAGGGATTCTTGTGCCAGATAGCCAAGCCAATCTTCCCGTTACTGCTTGTATCGGAACTAGCTCGCAAAGTATCGATGACAGTGCCTATATAATGCTAAAAAATAAAACAAATACTTCCAATACAATTTTGGGGGGAATCGATGGATGGCAAAGTTCCTCGTATGTACTTACAGTGCCTATCACCCTACAACCGGGTTATAACGTTTTGACTTATCGTATTGCCAACCGAAATGGTAAGGGTAAAAATGATGGTGGGGAGATTAATGCGGGTGGCTTTGGCACCTTGGGTTTGCTTACCAATGGCAGTTGCTTGCCAGATGGTATAAATAATATTACCAATGTCGGTGAAAACGCTCGCGTCAATATTATTGATGCAGCAGAATTGGTCATCACCAAAACTAATTACACCGATTCGGTCAATGCAATCGGTCAAACCACTTATACTTTAACTGTGGAAAACCAAGGACCCAGTAATGTCACAGGCGCTATACTAAAAGACCCAGTGGCTACTAATATGACTAAAGGTACGCCCGTTTGTAGCACCATTGATAACAACCAATGTACCGCAGCGACCACCCCAACTGTCAATCAACTCGAAGCTGGCTATGCTTTACCTGTGCTAGCTAGCGGGCAAAAATACATTCTTAGTGTACCAGCCACCTTAAATGCCCTTACTACAAGCTCAGTGACCAACACCGCCAGTGTTAAGACTCCAACGAATGTTACCGCATTGGATACTGCCTGTGTGAGCGATGCATCGAGCAATATTACGCGTACCTTTGATGCCGCATCACAAACGTGTGCGACATCAGATACGGATAAAGTACAGCCACGGGTTCAAATTTCTAAAACCTCGATTGGCAATGTCGGTACATTTAACTTTAATGTGACTAACGCCTCAACAAGTTCTGATAGCGTGACAACAACGACAGCAGGTACCGCTGTGACCAGTAACGTTATCCATCATGTAGAAACCATCACTAATAGCCTGGTTATCAATGAGTTGAGCACCACGGGTTTTACACTTTCAAGTGCTAGTTGTATAGACAACAATGCCAGTATCTCTGGTAACACTACCAATCCCATTGGTAGTCTTTCTAATTCAACTTTGACCATTGACCCTACTTATTTAAAACCTGGGGCAAATTTTGTTTGTAGTTTTACCAATGCGCTTAAACAAATTACTGTTAGCGGTCGAGTATTTGAAGACAATAGTGGCACCACAGCTGTCAATAGCAATGCCTACAATAGTGTACAAGATGCCGGTGAAACGGGCATAGCGGGTAGTAAAGTTCAATTAAAGGATAACGCAGGTACAGTTATTGCCGAAGTTTTAACCAATGCCACAGGTGATTATACGTTTAATGTATCCCCAGAAAAATTGACCAGTACTTTTACTATTGTAGCTACAAATGCCGCAGGCTATACCTCAGTCAGTGGCACTTCGGGCTCAGGGGGTAGTTATAATTTATCAACTGACACCATCACGCTAACTAAAACCAGCAATAATTTTAATTACCCAAATAACAATTTTGGCGATGCTAAGTTGGCATTGGTGATTACACCGAATAACCAACAAACCACAATCGCTGGCGGCGTGGTTGATTATCCACATAAAATTAGTAGCCTTGCAGTGATTACTATGAATTCGGTTAATAGCATCGCCGCCCAGTCGCCTGCCAATAGTGCTGACCAACCCTGGCAATCTGTTATATATCTAGACAGTAACTGCAATGGTAAAGTCGACGTGGGTGAAACCGTATTAGCAGGCACACGAACTTTTAACCCGGTTCAGTCGATTTGTGTGGTTAATCGTGTCAACGTACCCATTAATGCCAGCGCTGGTGCACAACAGGTCGTAAGCTTGCAAGCTAATGGCACTGCAACCTCAGGTAATAAACCTGTAACTAGCAACACTGTGACAGATACCACGCTGGTAGGTAGTGCAGGGTTGGATATGAAAAAAGGCGTGCGTGTTGTGTCGAGTTGTCCATCAACTGTTAACGATACCAATGCTTTTGTCACTGCCAACCAAGCTCGCAATGGTAACTTTTTGGAGTATGAAATTACTTATCGCAATAACAGCACTAAAAATTTGGTTGATGTCATTATAAAAGATAGCGTACCAACAGGTATGGTATTTAAAAGTCAAAATTGTAACACTACGCCGACAGGAATAACCTGTACCCCTACGCAACTAGATAATTCACTGAGATGGTCAATGGCTGGTAAGTTACCACCTGCGACTAGTGGTACTGTTAGATATTGTGTGGCAATACCCTAAAAAATGGATTTTAAGGCTTATGAAATTTTAAGCCAGTGGCTAGGGTTATCAAGTATTATTAATGAAACCACGAAGGGCGTCTTTGGATAGATGCCTTTCAACCTTTACTACTTATGAGTAATATGCACTTAATCACAAATTTTAGGCAAAAATAGTAAAGCTGGTGCTATGCTCTATGATTCAATAACGAATATTACATACAGTTTCTTTAGATTTTTACATTTGTTTTTTAAAAAAAATAGAACAATAATATAAATATTGATTTTTAAAATTATTTTATGAAAAGAATTAAAGTCTTGTATTTTTTATGGATGATATTTGGTTGTTGCTTATTACCATTCATACGAACAGACGGTGTTTCATGATTGCAAAACAGTCAAAAATTAGGCTTATTTAAATAACAATTTACCGCTTATTCGATAAAATAATCATTTAGTCATTTTGTTTAATGTTAATTCTTGTAATTATGGATTTAGCATTAGACATCATTTATGATACTAGTATATAAATAGGTCAACATTATTTTGTTAGGTAATAACTGGGTAAGCTAAGTCTGAAATGACCGCAATTTATAATTACTGCCCATAGCTCTCTCCCATTATCTAATAAATACTATATCGATATACTCAATATCAGTACAGTTTTGATGACTTGTATTATCGAAAAAAGGAGTTAGTCTAGTGCGTGCATTTAATATATTGTTAATTACAGTAGCCATCGTTGGCATTACAGGGGTATCAGTCGCAGTTACACCCCAAAAAGAGCCTGTTAGTGTGGCGCTTACTGCCAATAAACTGACCCAGAATGCTCAAGGGATAACCGTGGCACAGCCAGTCACCAAGGTAAAACCCAATGACGTTATCGAATATCGCGCGGTCTATACCAATAATACAGGTAAAGCCATAAAAAACTTAACGGCTACCTTACCTATACCGCCAGCTACTCAATTCTTAGCCAAATCTACCCCAAGCGCAACGTTAGCTAGCACCGACGGCGTGAACTTTGCTGCTATGCCACTAAAACGCAAGGTAGGCAACCAAATCGTTAATGTACCTTTACAAGACTATCGTGCATTGCGATGGACAATTGCTGAAGTACCTGCTGGTAAATCAGTGAGCGTTTCAGCACAAACTCGTGTTAATAGCGTCACTCCTTAAGCCACATAAACATCCATCATTTTAGAGGTCTATATTAATGCAAAAATTTTTACCACGTCTTAATCAATTAGCTGCTTCGATTGCGCTAGCAGCAGGTGGCGTTGCGTTGATGCCAACCGCACAAGCAGCTGCACCAACTGCAGGTTCTAACATTAGCAACATCGCGACTGCAAGCTATACTGATGGTAATGGTGCTAGCAAAACCGTTACTTCAAATGAAGTCAAAACCATAGTATTACAAGTATCTAGCTTCACGCTAGTGGCTGACCGTAATGCCACTATCAATCCAAATGGCACAGCGACGTTATCACATACATTGACCAATACCGGTAATGGTACAGACACCTTTACTTTAAATGTGTCACAATTGGGCGGCGACGACTTTAATTTAAACAACGTCCATATTTATTTGGACAGCAATCAAGATGGCTTACCTGACGACAATATTGACATCAATAATGTCAGCAATAGAGTAACCTTAACTGCGAATCAGTCAGTGGGTATCATTGTGGTTTCAACGGTGCCTGTGGACCAAGCTGATGGTAAAAAAGCCAAGTATACCTTAAACGCGACTGCTGGTTTTGATACATCTGTCACAGGCTTTAATACCGATACCGTAACCGTGAGTGCCGGTGCTTCAATGCAGATCCAAAAGAGCGCGAGTGTGGCTAGCGTGGCACCAAACGGTGATATCACTTATACACTGACTTATAAAAATACTGGTAATGGCGCGGCCGCATTTGTTACCATTAAAGATACTTTACCAAATACAGTTACCTATACTGCGGGCTCTGGTATATGGAATAGTTCATCAACTAAATTGACTGATGAGGCGGGTGGTGACCCTGCAGGTATTGACTATCGTTATGATAGTACTAGCAAGACGGTTCTTGTATCTTTAACCAATGTACCAGCTAACTCAACAGGTACGGTAAGATTCACTGTTAAAGCAAATGCTGGCAACAATAGCATCATTAACAACACCGCATCGATATTCATTGATGATAATAATGACCCAACCAATACCCCATCAGGCACCACCCCGACCCAGTCTAACCAAACAACTGTAACGCCAACACGCACCTACATAGGTACCATTAACGACTCAGAAACAGATGTGTATGCTGATGCGGCTAAAGTAACGACTGATCCAAATAAAGACGACCAAATTTTATCTGTGACCTCACAAGGTGTACCTGTAGTCTTTGGTGATGATAATGGCTCTACTGATGGTGGTCCTGATCTAATCGTTGTCCATAACATAGGTACCGCTACGGAAACTTTTAATGTGTCGATTGATAAGTCAGCATTAGAAAATGGTAGCTTTGTTCAACTATTCAAGTCTGATGGGGTAACGCCACTGACCGATACTAATGGCGACGGTATTGTTGATACCGGTCCAATAGCCGCCGGTACAAATTATAAAATCGTCGCTAAAGTAACATTACCAAGCACTTATTCAGAAAACGATGCCAGTATTACTAACGTAACAACATTGACACTAACACCTGTATCTAACCCATCAGCAACTGATACTATCAAGCTTGTGATTACTGATGTTGTTAAGGCGACTGTTGACTTGACCAACGGCGACAACACTGACACAACTACGGGTGGCCCAACAGCAGGTTCATCAGGTCAAGATACCGGTGTACCGGTGGATACTGAAACTACCGCGCCAGGTAATGCGGTTACTTTCCCATTGAGTGTTACCAATAATTCAACCATACCGGATAACTTCAATCTAAGCAGTACTGGATTACCAAATGGTTGGACGGTTCAATACTACGTTGCTAAAACTAATCCAGATGGAACTTTTGTCAAGGAAAATGGTAAACTTGTAACTACTGGTGCGCCAATCACTAATACCGGTAATATTCCTGCAGGTAAAACAGTTAATTTGATTGCGGTAGTGACACCGTCTGCCAATCAAGCACCAATTACTCAAAATGTGGTGTTTACGGTTAGCTCGCCAGCGACGGGTCTGACTGATAGCATGACTGACCAAGTTGTGGTATCAACAAAACGTTCACTGTCTTTGACTGCAGATAACGTGGGTCAATTAGCACCAGGCGGCACTGTAACCTACACTCATACCTTAACCAATAATGGTACTATCACTGAGGGTGCTACAGCAGGATCTCTGCCATATACGCTGACCAATACTCAATCTGGTTGGACTACAACCTTATATGTAGATCTCAACAACAATGGTCTTGCCGATAACAACGAGCTAGTTACTGGTAATGATTTGGGTGCATTGATTGCTACTTATAATCCTGATAATGACAGTACATCAGGCTTAGAAGCTGGTCAATCAATCAAGCTATTTATCAAGGTAGAGGCACCGGCCAATGCAACTGCAGGGGTGCAAAACAGTAATGTACTAACTATAAGCCCAACAACTGTTTCTGGCACTACTACTTCGCCTGTGTCTAATACTGATTTAACAACTGTGAATGATGGTCAAGTACGTTTGACTAAAGAACAAGCCATTGCTGATTGTACTTCAGGCGTACCGGGTGCTTATTCACAAAACACCATTTCAGCCAAGCCAGGTACCTGTGTTGCTTATCGCATTACTGCCAAAAACGAAGGTAATGTTGCTGTGACTAACGTTCAAATTAGCGACGCCACACCAGCTTACACGACCTTCCAAGCAATTGCCGATAAATCACCAGCAGTTACCAATGCGACAGCAGGTACTCCACCAGCACATAATGGCACAGGAAGTGTTACTGCTACCCAAGCGACTTTGGCGCCTAACACAACCGCTGTATTGCAATTTGTTGTTAAAATCAATCAATAATTGATGATTGGTCTTAATAGTTAAATTATTGTCTTAATCTAAACGCTATAGCCTACTGTCGTATGGCTATAGCATTTTATCCAGTTTTCTATAAATTCTTTTTTAAATTAGCCATACAAGACCCATATTAATTCTTAGTCAATTAAACATGTAATTTTATTTTCTTAGTATAGTAGGTAGCATCCATTGGTCAGTTCATCTCTACAGAACCGTTGTATCAAAACAACTTTTTTGTTGTCTACACTAACTGCCTCTATTTTGGCTACTAAGTATGGCTATGCTGCTGCGCCTCAAGCAAGTGTTAAAATTGATAACACTGCTTTTGCTACTTATAATAATTTTGACCATAATCCCCAATCCGTACAGTCTAATACAGTGAATGTCAATATCGCTGCGTTATATGCCGTTAACTTAACCTCTGCCCCACTGCAAACTGTGGAAATAGGTAAACAGGTGGTGTGGTCAAATGAGTTAACCAATAGCAGTAATGCACCCGTACATATTAAGATAAACCCCTCAGAAATAGATGGTTTAAACAACGTCAAGGTTTATCTTGATACCAATCAAAATGGCGAATTTGATAATAACGATCAAATTGTTGACCAAGCTATTTTATTGCAGCCTGGACAAAAGGTAGGAATCTGGGTAGTTGCTACAACAGCCTTAGATTTAACAGATAACCAGCAACTAAATTTACCTATTAGTGCATATATTATTGAATCACCTGATTCATCTATTAACGCTCAAGCGACCAATCTCGTTCGAGTGGTTATTCCTAAAAAAAGTGTGTTATTTGTCAAAAAATCAGCCAGTGTCAGTAGTGCAGAAATTGGCGATTTTGCAGATTATACGATTACCGTAGCCAATCGTAGCAATAATAATGCTGATAATGTATCGATGACAGATACACTGCCTCGTGGATTTATCTACACAGTTGGTAGTATGCGTGTTAACGGTATCAAAGTGGCAGACCCAGCTGGCGGTAAAGGACCTTACCTCAAACTAGGTGTGGGTAGCTTAAAGCCTAATACTGAAATTAAGGTCCAATATCGAGTACAGATTGGACCCAATGCCTTAAATGGCGATGGTATCAACCGCGTACAGGCAAAAGATGAAGGTGGACAAACATCCAATGAGGCATCAGCCAAAATTGACGTGCGTCCCGGTGCATTAATTCAAGACGGTTTCATCATTGGTAAAGTGTTCGTCGACTGCAACAAAAACGGTGTCCAAGATAATGGTGAGCAAGGTGTACCAGGTGTACGCTTATATTTGGAAGACGGCAGTTTTATCGTCACCGATCGTGAAGGTAAATATGATTTTTATGGTATTAGTGCCAAGACACATGTATTAAAACTTGACCGTACTACCCTTCCCGCTCAAAGTAAACTGCGCCTTATCAGTAATCGTCAAGCCGGTGATGCAGGCAGCCGCTTTGTAGACTTACGTCGTGGTGAACTGCATCGCGCAGATTTTGCCATCGTCGATACAGATGACAATAACAGCGAATCCTGCAACCAATCTCTACTTGAGCAAATTGCTGAACGCAAGAAAAAAATCGAACAAGATAACATTAGTCTTGAGCAAGTAATCCGTGCTGACTTAACAACTGATCCACTCAATTACCGTGTTAGCGATGTACGTGGACAACCAGCCAGTGGCTGTATCACTGCTGAAGGTATTAGCAGTAATTGTAATGTTGAACTTACTAAAACAGCACAAAACCCGTTAAGCCGTATCAGCATTCAACCCGTTGCTGCAATTAAAACCTTGAACCTTGAACAAACGCTAGAAGAAGCAACCAATAACTCGCTGCAAATTTTAAATTTAACTGATGGTCAAATTCTACCAATCAACCAAGCCACCATTCAAATCAAAGGGATGGCAGGTGCCCAGTTGCAGTTATGGGTCAATGGTCAAGAAGTCCCAGAGAGTCGTATTGGTAAAAAAGCCGTATTGGCCGACTCTCAAGTTGCAGGTTTTGACTATATCGGCGTGCCGTTAGCGATTGGTAAAAATCAAATTGAAGTGCGTCAGCTTGATATGATGGGCAATATCCGCGCTACCCGTGCCATCACTGTTATTGCGCCTGATAATTTAAGTAAAATCAGCGTTGATTCACCCAAACAGGATGTGCCTGCCAATGGTAGCGATGTCTATCAAGCAGTGGTTAAGGTTGTTGATCAGTTTGGCACACCCGTCTCTAGCCGTACCCCGGTCACGCTTAATAGCACTATTGGCACTATTCAAATTAAAGATGTCAACCCTGACCAAACGGGCATACAAACCTTTATTGAAGGCGGTAGCTTGTTGGTACCGATTCAAAGCCCAAGTCAACCAGGTGAAGGGGTGTTAGAGGTTGAAAGCGGCAGTTATCATGCTAATCAGCGCGTACAATTTTTACCTGACCTACGTCCTTTACTAGTTGCCGGTATTGTCGAAGGTCGCATTAATTTTAAAACCTTTGATCCAAAAAACTTAAGCCAAGTTGATAGCCGTGATGGGTTCGAAGAAGAGTTGCATGAGTTTGCTGATTCAGGCGATGGCAAGCGCAGTGCACAAGGCCGCGCTGCCCTATTCTTAAAAGGCAAAGTTAAAGGTGAATACTTACTAACTTTGAGCTACGACTCGGATAAAAGTAAAGGCCAACGACTATTCCGTGATATCCGGCCAGATGAATACTACCCAGTATATGGGGATGCAGCGGCTAAAGGTTTTGATGCGCAATCTACCAGTAAACTCTATGTACGCGTAGATAAAGGTCGTTCGTATGCCCTATACGGGGATTACGCCACACGCATTGAGCACGATGAAGGTATCTCACTGGGTCAATACAATCGCTCATTAACAGGACTCAGTGTCAATGTTGAAAATGACCAAAATAAAGTCACAGCATTTGCCGCCAAGACCACGGCAACGCAAGTAACCAATGAACAGCGTGGCTTGGGGATCACAGGGCCTTATAGCTTAGGCAAAGTTGATACCGATAGCGTGCTGCGTAATAGTGAAAAGGTTGAAGTTATCGTCCGTGATCGTAATAACCCAGGGTTGATTATCTCGCGGACACTACTTTCCCGTTTTAGTGACTATGAGGTTGACACTGACAGTAACAGCATCTTTTTAAAAACCGCAATCCCAAGTGTCGATAGTGACCTTAATCCTGTGTATCTGCGTGTGACTACAGAGACCGATCAGGGCGGTGAAGAATACACAGTAGCGGGCATTGCCGGTAGTCATAAACTCAATGACAAAGTTAAAGTAGGCGGTACCTACGTAAATAGTAATGACCCATTGAATAAGACATCACTGGCTAGTGCCAATATCGTGGTCAAACTATCGCCCACCTCGAAATTTGTGGCTGAAGCCGCGCATAGCGATCGCACTACCAACCCAGAGGATAATACCACTGCCAATGCATCGGGTGAAACCTCTGGTGCTGCATATCGCTTAGAGCTTGAGCATAGCATCAACAATACCCAATTGCGTGCTTATCACCAGCAAGCAGATACAGGGTTTTACAACACCGATGCAGTGATTACCGCGGGTCGCAAAGAAAGTGGACTAAAACTACAAAGTCGCGTTGATAAGCTAGGCTTTATTAAGGCTGAGGCGATCCGCACTGAGGATACTAACAATGGTGGCGTGCGTGATGGTGTATCAGCAAGTATTGAACGCGCACTGAACCGTATCATAGCACTTGAGCTGGGAATGCGCTATTACCGTGAAACCGACCAACCAGCCAGTGTAACCAGTGCTTCAGCCACACCTTATAGTGGCACCACTGCTCGCGCTAAAGTTACCGCCCAGTTACCTAAAGGATCCAATGCCTTTGTAGAATATGAGCAAGATATTAAAGAGAGTGACCGCAAAGTTTTGGCATTGGGTGGTAACTACCAACTTAATGATAAAGCAAGACTTTACGCGCGACATGAGCTTATCTCAAGTTTAGGCGGCAATTATGAGCTTAATGACACCCAGCAGCGTAATAGTACGGTAGTGGGTATCGATAGCAAGTATGGCAAAGATGCAAGCGTCTTTAGTGAATATCGGGTACGTGATGGTATTTCTGCGCGTGAAGCTGAAGCGGCGTTGGGTTTACGCAATCGTTGGGAAATCAACAAAGGGGTTTTTGTTAATACCAGCTTAGAAAAAGTGCAGGTCCTAGAAGGTGAGGATAATACCTCACAAGATGCTACGGCTGCTTCTTTAGGTGTTGAGTATCTTGCCAACCCAGACTGGAAGGCGACTGGACGCTTAGAAAAGCGGTGGGCAACACAGTCAGATAATACCGTTAGCGCGTTTGGCTTTGCCTATAAAATCAATGATGATGTGACTTTGCTCACCAAAAATATTTTTAGCCAGGTTAGTAGCAACACCAAAGACACCGGCGATCGTACTTTGGATCGTTTTCAACTTGGCGCTGCTTACCGTGATGCCGATCAAAATCGCTTTGATGCGTTAGGCAAGTTTGAGTATCGGTATGAAAACGATGAAACTGAACTGGATAGCCCTGTCAAACGTGAGGCTTATATCGTCTCGACCGTAGCCAACTATCATCCCGATCAAGACTGGCATTTTTCTGGTCAATACGCCATCAAAAAACTCAATGTCGATTTTAACGAGCTTGAATCTAGCGGCATTGTTCAATTATTAAGCGGTAGAGCTAGTTATGATATAAACCATCGTTGGGATGCTAGCGTAAGTGCAGGCGTATTATGGGGTAATAATAGCGATGGTAAACGCTGGCTATTAGGCGGTGAAGTGGGGTATCTATTAGCGCAAAACCTGTGGTTATCAGCTGGCTATAATTTCTCTGGCTATTCAGACAAAGACTTAATTGATGGTGATACCACCACCCAAGGACCTTATTTGCGCCTACGCTTTAAGTTTGATGAAAATTTATTTAATAAAAAACGTCCAATCGCCAATCAGCTTGATGCGACTGACGAACAAATTGCCATCAAATAATTGTTAAGATAAAAAGTGCCCAACACAAAGCGGACAACGATGATACGTTGTCCGTTTTACATTTGGCCTAGCGTTGGTTTTTGTATTTTTAGGGCTAGTTCGCTTATTGATTATGGATTGCTGCATCTACCAGTATCAATGAGTGTTTGACTGGTGACTAGCCCGCGCTTGATTTATGCTTTATTAATCTATTTATTTTATTTAATAAATACATTATAACAGCAGGTAACACAAACAGAATCAATAACCATTGATCACCTTTGCGACGCCTGGCCGCGATGGCTTGAACGCCTTTATCATAATCAGCAATGCTATAAAGCGCTTGTTCGGCCACCCTCATCTCATAGACGATAAACCCATACGGGTAGTCCTCAGCATAGTGAATGCTGGCCGTATGTCCTGCCAACGGGTAGGCTTTTGGGCAACTTGAATGATAACCGTCGGTTTCCAAACAGCGAAAGCGCTTGCCATTTAACACCAAAAACTCATCACGGCTGCTGCCCGATTTGCTCTGGGCAAATACCAATTCGGTCGGTTGTTTGGGCAGTGTAGCGGTGATGGTTTGCCAGTCTTTTTGTTCAAGTGGCGTGTCAGTGATGGAGAAAAAATGGGCAATAGCGATGGCCATCAAGGCAATAACGGCATGGCTGGTGAAAAACACCCTTAAGCTTGGCAGGTCTTTGGGCGATTTTGCAGCATAGCCAACCACCATAGAAAATGTGATTACGGCAATTATACCCACGGCCAATAAGTAATTGGGCGCAACATAAAAAGCGATGATGACGGCTGCGACATTATAAAGCCTGGCAATCGTGACCAGTATTGGGTATAAGTTATTGGACATATCACTAACTAAATTTGGGTTTGCTTTATCCTTCCACAATAGGCCGTCCGGCTCAAGTTAAATTTTTTGTAAACTTTCACTTCAACCGCTTATTCCACAAATCTAACGATTGAGCGGCGACAAAATGTTATAATCGACTTATTAACAGATACCTATGACAATTTGAATCAGGACAAGCCCTCTCAGTGAGTATTAGCATGAGCATTAGCACCAGTAACGCACCTACCAGTCACAAACCCCACGACCCAGCCAATTTTCAACTTACGCCCCCTGCCAGCTTTCCGTTCAAAGCCATACAAGCGACCAACAAAGTCCGTTTAGCTGACCTGTTAAAGCAGCGGATTTTGTTCCTTGACGGGGCGATGGGGACAGAAATCCAAAACTATAAACTCATCGAGGCAGACTACCGTGGTGAGCGATTTGCAGGCTTTGGACGTGATGTCAAAGGCAACAATGACTTATTGGTACTGACCCAGCCGCATATTATCCGTGATATTCACCGCTCGTATCTTGAGGCAGGCGCAGATATCATTGAAACCAACACTTTTAATGGCACGCAAATTTCGATGGCAGATTACGGCATGGAAAATCTCGTCTATGAGATTAACAAATCCGCCGCTGCCCTTGCTCGTCAAGTGTGTGATGAGGTCACTGCGACAAACCCAGACAAACCTCGGTTTGTCGCAGGCGTGATTGGTCCTACCTCTCGCACTTGCTCGATTTCACCCGATGTCAATGACCCCGCCTTTCGTAACGTCACCTTTGATGAACTTGTTGATAACTATACCGAGGCGACTTATGCTTTGATTGAAGGCGGTGCCGATATCATCTTGATAGAAACCGTGTTTGATACCCTAAATGCCAAAGCAGCGATTTTTGCGGTGACGGGCGTGTTCGAGACCATTGGGTTTGAATTGCCGATTATGATTTCGGGCACCATTACCGATGCGTCGGGACGTACGCTGTCGGGACAAACTGCCGAGGCTTTTTATAATTCAATCCGCCACGCCAAGCCGATTTCGATTGGGTTTAACTGTGCGCTGGGCGCAGATGCGTTAAAACCGCATATCAAAACCTTGTCGGATGTGTGCGAAACTTTTGTGTCCGCTCACCCCAATGCAGGCTTGCCCAACGAGTTTGGCGAATATGACGAAACCCCTGAGCAAACTGCCACCATGGTTGCCGACTATGCCAAATCTGGCTTGGTCAATATCGTGGGCGGCTGCTGTGGTACCACCCCCAAACATATCGCCAAAATTGTCGAGATGACGTCGCCCTTTGCCCCACGCCAGCTGCCAGACTACAAACCAGCTTGCCGATTGTCGGGACTCGAAGCGTTCAACATCACCCGTGACAGCCTGTTTGTCAATGTCGGTGAACGTACCAATGTCACAGGCTCAAAGAAATTTTTGCGTCTCATCAAAAACGAAGAATACACCGAAGCGTTGGACGTGGCTCGTGACCAAGTCGAAGGCGGCGCCCAAGTCGTTGATATCAACATGGATGAAGCCATGCTAGATAGTAAGGCGGCGATGATTCACTTTGTCAATTTGGTTGCCAGTGAGCCAGATATCAGCCGTGTACCGCTGATGATTGATTCGTCAAAATGGGACATCATCGAAGCGGGTCTTAAATGCACGCAAGGCAAATCTGTGGTCAATTCGATATCGTTAAAAGAAGGCAAGACAGAGTTTGTGGAAAAAGCCAAGCTATGTCAGCGTTATGGGGCAGCGATTATCGTCATGGCGTTTGATGAAGACGGACAGGCGGACAGCTTTGAGCGTAAAATCCAAATCTGCAAACGCTCATACGATATTTTGGTTGATGAAATCGGTTTTCCGAGTGAAGACATCATCTTTGACCCCAATATTTTTGCCGTCGCCACGGGGATTGAAGAGCATAACAACTACGGCTTAGACTTTATCAATGCCACCCGATGGATTACCGATAATTTGCCCAACGCCATGGTCTCAGGCGGTGTGTCGAATGTGTCGTTCTCATTTCGCGGCAATCCCATTCGTGAAGCCATTCACGCCGTGTTCTTGTACCATGCTATCAAAAACGGCATGACCATGGGGATTGTCAACCCCGCCATGCTAGAGTTGTATGACGATATCGAGCCAGACGCTAGAAACGCTATTGAAGACGTGATTTTGAACCGCAACCAAGGCGAGTCAGGTCAAGACGCCACCGACCACTTGATGCAAGTGGCAGAAAACTATTTAAGCGGTAAGAAAAAAGACAGCACCGTCGATTTGTCATGGCGTGAATTGCCCGTAGAAAAACGCATTGAACATGCGCTAGTCAAAGGGGTAACCACTTATATCAACGAAGACACTGAAGAAGCACGGCTCAAATTTCCCCGTCCCTTAGACGTCATCGAAGGACCTTTGATGGACGGTATGAACGTGGTCGGTGACTTGTTTGGGGCAGGCAAAATGTTCCTACCGCAAGTGGTAAAATCCGCCCGTGTGATGAAGCAAGCAGTGGCATGGCTTAATCCGTATATCGAAAAAGAAAAAGTTGCCGGCGAAACCAAAGGCAAAGTGCTCATGGCAACGGTGAAAGGCGATGTGCATGACATCGGCAAAAACATCGTCGGCGTGGTGCTCGGCTGTAATGGCTATGACATCATCGACTTGGGTGTGATGGTGCCTTGTGAAAAAATCCTACAAGTCGCCAAAGATGAAAACGTCGATATCATCGGC
Organism: Moraxella sp. CTOTU49803; assembly: GCF_032097965.1. Taxonomy (NCBI): domain Bacteria; kingdom Pseudomonadati; phylum Pseudomonadota; class Gammaproteobacteria; order Moraxellales; family Moraxellaceae; genus Moraxella; species Moraxella sp. CTOTU49803. The sequence goes on from NZ_DAMCJP010000005.1 coordinate 86,958, forward strand.
TTGTCAGGCTTGATTACCCCAAGCCTTGATGAAATGGTGTATGTCGCCAAACAAATGCAGGAGCAAGGCTTTAATCTGCCCCTACTGATTGGCGGTGCGACGACTTCAAAAGCCCATACCGCGGTAAAAATCGAGCCCAACTATCAAAACGATGCGGTTGTCTATGTTGCCGATGCCAGCCGCGCAGTGGGCGTAGCCACAACCTTACTATCCAAAGAAAAACGCGTCGATTTTATCAGTGAGCTGCGTCAAGAGTATGGCGAAGTCCGTGAACGCCTTGCCAATCGCCAACCCAAAGCCGCCAAGCTATCATATGCGGAATCGATTGAGCAAGGTTTCCAATACGACTGGGCGAACTACACGCCGCCTAAGCCCAACCAATTAGGACAATTCATTTTGGACGATTATCCGTTACAAAATTTATTGCCTTATATCGACTGGACGCCTTTCTTTATCTCTTGGGGATTGGTCGGCAAATATCCCAAAATCTTTGATGATAGCATCGTCGGGGAAGAAGCCAAAGACTTATTTGCCAATGCCCAAGCCATGATTGATAAATTAATCAAGGAAAAATTGGTCACAGCTAAAGCGGTGTTTAGACTAAGCCCTGCCCAACGCCCAAGCTCAGACACGGTACAGGTACTGGACGAGCAAGGCAATGTCATGCATACCTTTGAGCATTTACGCCAGCAATCTGATAAAGCCAGTGGTAAACCTAATTACAGCCTAGCAGACTTTATCAGTCCTGAAAAAACCGATTATCTCGGTGGTTTTACCGTGTCATTGTTTGGCGCAGAAGCCCTTGCCAATGACTATAAAGCCAAAGGCGATGATTATAGTGCCATCATGGTACAGGCGCTTTGCGACCGCTTTGCTGAGGCATTTGCTGAGCATTTGCATGAGTTGATTCGTAAACAGTATTGGGGCTATCAAGCAAATGAAAGCCTAACCAATGATGAACTCATCAAAGAAAAATATGTCGGAATTCGCCCTGCGCCGGGTTATCCTGCCTGCCCTGACCACACCGAAAAAGGCAAGCTGTTCGACTGGCTTGATACCACCAACGCGATTGGGACGTATTTGACGGAAAGCTATGCCATGTACCCTGCCTCTAGTGTGAGTGGATTTTACTACTCGCACCCAGAGAGTGAGTATTTTAATGTGGGCAAAATCAGCGAAGACCAACTGCTCGATTATGCAGCGCGTAAAGGCTGGGATAAAGCTACCGCAGAAAAGTGGCTAAATCCGAATTTATAATGTTTACCTTTTTGTAAAAATGCTTGCAGTGATATAAACATTTTGTGTAAACTACTGTGTAACAGCACCACTACCGCTATCTATTCTCTCTGGAAACATTGGTTTAGAATATGTAGTGGTTTTCTATTGCCTATCAAAAAAATCCTTGAATAAACCCCATATTTTCAACTTTAACGGCATTATTCTTTGGTTTAGGAAAGCTTAAGAGCAAGTCTTTGATATTTTCTCGCCAAAATGTATCCTTGCTAATTATATTCAATAGATAGATGGTCAATAACAATCAAATAAAAAAATAGTCTTTTATTATCAAGATTGTTTAATCCCTTAATTTGATGGTCTTTTTTTCCAATAACATCAATATTTACATTCCACAGACGACTATGATGGGCACAGATATTACGAATGTAATTGAGTGAACGTAGCCAGCTGGCGAACACATCGGCATTTCTCACTTGATAACTTTGGGCAATTAGGGTTCTTTGCTTATTAGGTAATCCTGTATAAAGTACCGACACTGCTCCAAAGTCCAAGTGATCAATCGCTACCCAAATAGGAATGGCTTGATAGTTTGTGGCATGGTGTATGATAGCAGGATTCTTTTTTGCTCTTTCAATCTGTTGGTCAAATTTCTCTTTCCACCTATCATAACTAGTTTTACCTTTTTTATCTTTGTATTGAGTAAAGCTTTTATCAAAGCTCTTTGGGTCTAGGTGAGCAATGGGGCTAGTTCTTCCCATGAGATGAGCAATCTGTGTTCTAACAGACATTTCTATGCTTTCTAATGCTTGTAAGACTAGCAGACGTAAGTGTTTATCAAAATTATATAGGTTTAGTACGTCTTGAAAATTTGTATCTCTAATAAATTTATCTTGTCTTTGTCCAGCATTGTCTGTTTGACGAAATGGATACCAATACCCACTAAGTCGATAATAATTGATTTGGGAAATGATGTGCTCCGCTGATTTTTTATCTTCAAAGCACATACCACGACTTTCGAGTAGTTGGATTTGTTGTTGATATGATTTCCAAGGTTTGCAGGGTTTTAGTGGGTTATTCGTCATATTGTTTTTGATACCACGCTCTTGCTTGTGTTTACTTGCTTGCTGCATCGCCAATTCGACAAGATTTTCGGGGTTATGAGGTTGTATTTTGAATCTCTTAAAATAGTGCAATCCTAATCACCCTCAAATCCATCATTTTGGCGATAATATCGTGTGTTACAAGATTTTAACATATTTGATAAAATAGTAGCTTTGAAAGCGCCAAAGATTAAAAATAATATTAACCTAAAAAAACCTGCAAGATTGCAGGTTATAAGCTTTTATGGAAATTTGAATTACTGCTCAATCGCATAATCAATGGTGACAACGAGTCGCACCAATTTATCCACGCCATCTTTATCATACGTCCCACCATAATCCGAATCATCGGTATCAGGGTTATGCGCATCCAAAATATTAAACGACCCTTGCGACGCTGAGCGCATCACCCCCACTTTGGCATGACCCGTTTTGGCAAATTCTTCGGCGCGTTTGTTGGCATCATCGGTGGCTTTGGCAATCAAATCATGCTTGATTTTCTCAAGGTCATTGAGTAGATATTGTGGCTTTTCAAACGTCACGGATTCATGGCTGATACGATAATTTTGCACTTGAGCGAGCATATTGGTGATTTTATTGAGTTCTTGACTGCTAATTGACAGCGTTTGCGTGGCTTTATAGCCATTTTGGCGGGTGCGGGTTTGTCCCTGCTCATCCACATAGTCTTCATTATACGGCTCAACGCTTATGGGCGTGACATTTTGACTAGATACGCTAAAGCCTTTGCTCGCCACAAACTGCTGCAGCGCTTTAAAGTCATTTTTACCATTGGCGAGTGCACCTGCATAGTCTTGTCCCCAAGCGCTGACGCCCATTTGGATTTGGGCAAGATTGGCTTTGTACGGGGCTTCTGCCAAGCCTTTGACAGTGATTGTACCGGACTGTTTTAGATTCTTAAACTGCGTGCCGAGTACAAATGCCGCGGCGATGAGACCGAGTGCCAAAATAATGCCAAAGATAATCAAGGGTAATGAGTTTTTATTATCGGTTTGTAGTGGTGGCGTAGGTAAATTATTCATCTCTCGTGAACCCTATATCTATTTATATCTTATAGAGTATAGCAAACAAATATTGAATATTAATGTTTTTTTAGCGCGATGGTTTTTGCCAAATTGTCTAATTGCCGTATGGACTGTTTGTTATCCATGGGCTGCTGATAGCGGATTTGTCGATATAGCGCGGCAAGTGCTTGAATGGCTGCCTTATCGGTGACTTTTAGCTCAAGTCGAGTAAGCCAAGCCAGCACCCCTTCACTATCCTGCCTGGCAAGCGTTTTGTCTTTTTTTGCCAAGCGATTGGATAACTGTATCATAATCCAATCATGTCTATCCCACACCCGGCGACGACGCCACCACAGCCACAATCCAAATAGCGCAAGGACGCTCACAAGGGTCAAAAACATCACCATCACTTGCTGATAGACAGATTGGATATTCAGCCATTTAAACAGCGATGACCGCTGGCGGTCTTGGTCATAGCCGACCACATCGCGTTGCCAATAGTAGCTAGCTTGGTCAAACAAGCGGCGCGCTTGCTGCAGCATTTGAAACTGCTGATAGCTAATTTGCCCTGCCACGCCCTCACCAAACATTTTTGCCCCAGCGTCTTGGGTGACAGTGTCCATACCCTGCTCGACCCGATTGGGTGCGACAAAGCCCGTAGGATCTACACGCACCCAGCCGCGCCCTTGCACCCAAATCTCGCTCCATGCATGGGCATCCATTTGCCGTACTTCCCAGCTTTTGCCATCACGCCCTAACTGCCCACCTTGATACCCTGCTACCACCCGAGCAGGTACACCTGCCGCTCGCATGAGGTAAGTAAAAGTTGACGCATAATGCTCACAAAACCCTGCACGGGTAGCAAATAAAAAATCATCGATGCGATTACTACCCAAGGTAGGGGGTGATAAGGTGTAGCGAAACTGCTGACTACGCATCCATTGGGCGATGGCGTTGGTATAGGCAATTGGGTCATCGCCTGCTTGGTGATAGAGTCGCTGGGCAAATTGGCGACTTTGCGGATTACCGCCTGCTGGCAATGCTAAATTGACCTGACGTTGCTGGGTGGATAAGGCTAAATTGATAGGCGCATCATCTAACCAATGCACTTGATAAGTGAAACGCTGATTGACAGTGTCCCAATACCGCAGGGTAAAATCCGACGTCAGCCCAATGCCTCTTTGGTTGGTTATCGGATAATCAAGCCCAAACAACCAATTTTGTCCCGTCTGCTCCAAAATCACCCGATAATCAGGGATGACAGCCAAGGTAAAGCGTTTACTCAGCTTTAAGGTTGGCAATAACCAATCAGCAATCGGCTGATCGGGCGTCCAAAGCGAGGTGTTAGGATTGGCTCGCCAGGTGGTGCCATCAAAATCAGAAAATACCAAACCGCGCCAATATAAATTTTGTTGGCTTGGCTGCTGATTGCCAAATTCCACCCGAAACGCCAATTCAGTCGATTGACTGAGGTTGGCAAAATCGCCCGGTGACATACTATCTGACATGCCGGTCTTTGCTTGCGCGCCGCTCAAATGCACCGACCATAGCGGCGGCAATCGGGGAAAAAATAAAAACAGAATAATGGTCAGAGGAATCGCTTGACCGACCAACAAGCCGAGCGTGCGGTAGCGTCCTGTACCATCATCATTTTGCGCAATCATGGCAAACAGCACGACCATCGTGCCAATCGCCACTTGTAGCGTTGTCATCAAATCTTGGTTGATTAACAACAGCCCTGCCAATACAAACAGTGATAAACTCAGCACCACATAGCCATCACGCCTGGTATGCAATTCTAGTAGCTTACTGACGGCACACAATAGCAAAAACGCGATACCGACATCCAATCCAAAGGCAGTACGATAGGTCAAATACAGTCCCACCAAACTTGCAATGAATCCTGTGTACTGTATCAACTGTAATGAGCGCGGGCGATACAAGGCTTTTGGCAACCAACGTCGCAGCGGTTGCAATTGAAAGATGATAATAAAAAAGGCATACACCGATAGCCAAATGGGTAAATTTTTGACGTGAAAAGCCACGATCAGCAGTTGAGATAGCAATATCCACTGATACGCTGAGATTTGGTTTAGGCGCGCAGATAAAGTTAAGCTGGCGCGATTTGGGTTAGGGCGACTCATGGCGTTTTTGCCAATCTTAGCAAACATTGCTGACGAAATGCTTGTCCTTCACCTATTGCGCCTTCACCATCAGGCAGTCGCAATTGAAAAGCGATTTGGCTTTGGCTCAAACTATCCACCCCGTAGCGCAGCTGGCTGAGTTTTTCCTCATGCGTCACCGCAGGCATCTGATAGTAATCCAGCAATTGCTGCTGCCCCACACTCTCCACAAAACGTTTTGACATGAGTCCTTGCCCGCGCGCGACATGCGCCCACGAAATACGCGCCAATGATTCCCCTGGGACATAATTATCCAGCTGGTCAAAATCTTCCTGCCCTGCTTGGGTGTGTAAGGCAGCGGTTTGCTCATCATCAGATGGCACAAACTGACTGGCTTTTATCTCATAGCTCAGTGGCGCAGGATACACCCACGCGTGTCCTTCAAAAAACACGTACGACCAAGCTTGCAAAATCCCTAAGGGATATACGGTGCTCACCGTAAGTCTGGGTAACACAAATTTGCCGCGTTTGTCGGCTGCTAACCATAAGCTCACCTGTTGCGGCGCTTGTATTTGACTGACCAATAGCCAATCATTTGGTGCGGACAGTGCATTGGGTTTGCGGTGTATCGGCTGTTTAAAATCGAAGGCGTTGTTGGCAAAACTTAACCGAACTTGCCGATGCGGCTGCCTTGACTCACTACTAATTTGCAGTCGCACTTGCACTTTGTCACCCACTTGCGTGTCGCTGATATCCACCAGTTTGATTTGTAACCCTGCCAAGTGCGCAAAGGTATAATGGATGGTCACCACGAGTAGACTACCTAACAAAAAGCACAAACCCAACACCAAATTATTGGCATAATTAATCCCTGCGACAAAGGTAATGATGAGTAAAAAAGCGTACAGCATCCCTTCTTTACTCAAAAAAATATATACGTTGCGCAGGTTGAGGGTGATGTCGCGGCTAATCGGCGCTCGACGCTTAAACCATGGTTGCAAGTAGTTTTCAAGTCGCTGGCGAATGGCAAACATGATAGGCGTGGGCTCTTAATTGGGATAATTTAATCAAATAATAAAAATACAGCAATGAGAAATTTTTTAACGCTAAAACACGTTTACATCATGGTTTACACCATTACTGGCACTTGGCGTAACAACTGGGTCGCAATCGATTGGGGCTGCTCACCGCCCAAATGATTAAATGGGATAAAAGCTTGCCCCAAGCGATGATCGACAACGGCAGCAAATACCGCTTGGATATCTTCTGGCGTCACTTCATTGTAGCCACCCAAATAAGCAAAGGCTTGTGCCGCTTGCTTGAGCGCTAGGACACCACGGGTAGATAGACCATGATAGTCTCGGCTCTCACGCGTTTTTGCTACCAATCGCTGTAAGTAGTCAATCACAACATCTGCGATATACACGTCTTTGGCTTGCGCTTGTGCCTGCTGCAATGACTGGGTATCTAACATGGGAGTGATTTGGCTCAGCATTTGACGTCTATCTTTACCGAGTAGCAACTCTCGCTCTGCATTAACCGAGGGATAACCCAGCGATAAACACATCAAAAACCGATCCAGCTGTGACTCAGGCAAAATAAACACACCCGATTGCTGCGTCGGGTTTTGGGTGGCAATCACAAAAAAAGGTTCAGGGAGTTTTCGCGTTACCCCATCTTGCGACACTTGCCGCTCTTCCATCGCCTCTAACAGGGCAGATTGGGTTTTTGGGCTTGAGCGATTAATTTCATCGGCAAGTAACAACTGACAAAATATTGGGCCTGGCTTAAATTCAAACGTGCCAGTATCGGTTTTATACAGCGAAATCCCTAAAATATCGGCAGGTAGCATATCGCTGGTAAATTGCACCCGATTAAACGATAACCCCAAATGGTTGGCAATCGCGTGCGCTAGCGTGGTTTTACCCATTCCTGGTAAATCTTGAAGCAGTAAATGACCATTGGCTAACAAACAAGCAACCGCTAGCTTCACCACCTCAGGTTTATCCAACACGATATCATTAATACTCACCAGCATGGCTTGCAATCGTTGTTGTAACGGCTGATTGTCTAAGTTACCCATCACCATGTGGTCTATCCTTTAAAGGTTTAAATTTTGTTTATCAATCATGTTAACTCAAAATATCGCTTAAAGGCATAACGACAAAGCGATTTAACGAAGCGTCGAAATATAAGCAATAATATCTTGGCGGACTTTGGCATCAGTAATCGGGTCAGAACGCATACGCGTTCCTGCGATGGTTTGTTTTGGATGGGCGATATATTTATCCAAATTTTCCGCTGTCCACGTCATATTGCTGTTTTTTAGTGCGTCTGTATATTGATAATCGGTTAATAAGGCGGATTTTGCCCCATAAATACGCAGTAATTGTGGGCCTTTCTCGTTATTTCCTGGCTGCAGCTTGTGGCATTTGAGACAGGCTTCTTCGTATTGCTTTTTACCGTTATCGGCATCCCCTTGGCTATAAACGGGCAAGGTAACTGCTGGGCGCTGAGCGGGTGGCTGATGTTGACAGCCTGTCGCAATGACGATACAAAGACCCAATCCTAGCATAGGCAATCGGTTTGATTTATGAATGATTGTTTGGTGCATTTTGACTAACTCGTTTTTATCTTATAAATTCAGCGCTTGGATTTAGCTTGGTTCAGTCTCGATGTGCATGGTGTCACTCGCTTTTTGCAAATATGCCCCTTGCAAATAACGCGCACCGACTGTCCACGCCGCTGACATGGCAGCAGGGTCTTCAATAAAAGGCATCAAACAACTGGAGCCGCGTTCAGTGATTTCGCGCACCACCGTTGCCACGGTATTGACATTTTCATTGTTGCTCAAATCTTTGATATAGCTGCGATCGAGTCGTACCAGCTGTGGTTTGACAAATTCCAACACTTCCATTGCATTGACCGCCGAGCCAAAATTATAGATACCTAGGTGACAACCCATTTGGTTAAGCTCATTACTTTGTTTGGCTGCCACCGCTAGATGATCCATTACCATGGTTTCATTGAACTGTAATGTCAATATCCCCTGCTCGCTGGTACCTAATGCTTGCATCAATCGACTCATAAAGCTTGGCAAGGTAGCATCTGCTAGTGATATCGCGCTTAAATGCACTAATAATCGGGCGCCGGCATCGACCTCATGACGGTAACGTTTTAAATCTTTACAGGCTTGAATCAATACCCAACGGTCGATTTTATCCATCAACTGATGTCTGGTCGCCACTTCTAAGAATTTATCAGGTGCCATTAAGCTACCATCTGCTAGCGGCAGACGTAGAAACACCTCAAACATGTTACTGACATCGTTTTCAACGTCATAAATCGGCTGATATAATAATTTAAATTTGCTGTGTTCTAGCCCATCACGTAGCGATTCGTACAGCGCACTGTCATCACTGCTGGCAAAACTACTGGGGTCATATAGATAGAATAAATCTTTATCGTCGTTGCTGTCTTTATTGGCTTTGGTCGCCATGCCGACGGCTTGGATGACACGGTTAATAATACTATTGGTGTCAGGTGCACTGGCGTTGACTAAGGTTGCACCAATGGTTACTGTGGTCTTAACCGTACGATGACCAATTTCAATAATGGTGCTATTAATATCGGCAACCAATTTTTGTCCTAACGCTGTCAAATCTTGTTGTCGCATATTAGGGATAATTATCATAAACATGCTATCATTAAACCGGCTCAAATAGCCATTTTTCACCCGCTCTACCCCAACAATCTCGGTGAGATGTTGCTCAAGAATATTGGCAACGGCAACTACCACCCCATCAATCCCTTCAATCCCCACACTGGCATGGATTTTACCAATATTATCGACTCGTAGCGCCATCAAACCCACAGATAGGTTTTGCTTAACAATCACGTCACGCAGTCGGTTAAACAGTCTTTCAAAACCATGGCGATTAAATAGCCCTGTGATTGAGTCAATGCGTTCCATCGCCTCAAGTTTTTTGGCAAGCTCAGCACTATTGGCTTGTTCGTTGGGCTGGATAATGACTTGTAGACACGGCTGACCGTCATAGGTAGCAGCCGCTAACTGCAGCTTAGCCGCGAAGGTAGTATTATCTTTTCTCACACTTTCAAACTTAAATTCGACGTTTTTACGGTTGCCTTTTTCGAAGTCTTTTAAAAACGTTTTAAAATCTTGGATATTGTTGCGCGCAATCAAGTCAACAACGGGTATCCCCATCAATTCATCGAGCGTTTTAAACCCAAACATTTCAAGATAGGGCTCATTGGCATAAATATGTAAACCATCTTCAATGTAAGCCACTGCACTCTTGGAGTTTTTAATAAGAATATTGGCACGCTGTTCGGCATCGCTCAATACCATTTTTAGGCGCTCAAGCTCGCGTCCTAGTTTATGATACTCGTGTTCACGGCAGATACGAATGGCCATGCGCAGTAACTTATTTTTGCGCAAAGCATCCGCTGCACCCCAATAGGTATATAAAGGTAATAACTTATGAGTTTTATCAGGGTCGCTAACAAGCTGCGTCTGGGCTTGCTCATTGGCAGTTAATGCCTCTGGGTAATCAGTCGCGTCATCAGGCAACAGAGCGATGACGGGGATGTGAGCATCGTGAGCTTTTAAAATCTCTTTGACGTCTTTAAACGATAAATCATACGCATTCCCCATCAAAATAATGTCCCAAGACTGGCGCAATAACTTTATCAGCTCGTCTTTGGCATCCAAAAATCCTAAATTAACCTGTCTATAATAATGTTTTTCTAATAACCCAACCAACTGCTCGGCATACAGCTGGTTATCATCAATGATTAACAGATTGAGTTGGTTGTGTTTTTGCATCGATTCACTATCCCATTAAACGCTTGCCCATTAACGCTTGGTTTATAGAGCCATGTGCAAGCTATTATAAGCGAACTGTTTGATAAATTATTTATAATATTAGATTCAATTTCTTATTATATGATTAATCTTTCAAAACGGCTACAAGGATATGAAAATCTTTTATTTTTAATAGGTTAGAGTTAAAATGGCAGATTTTGTTACCATTTCTTAGCGGTTAGAAGTTTACGGAATTCTTACAAAAGCGTATTCTTCGATATCATCAGTCATATCAAGTAGCTCAGTCAGACGCACGTTAATTTCCTTGCTCTCAATACGCACCACTAGCTTGTCTGCCACTTGGTAGCCAAAGCGTGCCATCAGCAAACGGGGCTGGGTATCAGCGTTGTTTGGATCGCTAGGGATAATAAATGCCGCAACAAAATGTGGCTGACGGCCACCCGCATTTTGAAAGCGCACGCCACAGGGAATGGCATTTTGACAATGCACTTGTACTTGTGCCTCAATTTCTAAGTAGGTCTTGTTGGTGGGTTGACCGGTTGGCGTATCGATAAAACCTTGACGGTTGTCTTTGATGTAGCCGAGCTGCCAAGTTTTTGCGCCATTAACCTTTCGCAGCGCAATTAAGCAATTGACTTGCAATTGCCTCAGCGGATGATAGCTATCGCCACGGCTGCTGCTTGGATATGGGTCAACGAGTTGATTGGCATAGCTAAACACATGCGACAGGCACATGGATTGGGGATTTTCTTTGTTCAGCTCCACAACGGTAGATTTTTTAAGATACTCAGTATGTTGAGTTTTGGGTTTTAACCGCTCAGGCAACTCATTGGCATGAATGAGATTGCCCAAACTGGTTTTATTCGCAAGCATGTAATGGATATTATTAAATCCAAGTACCACTTCACATTTTGAATGGTTCTGATGATAGTGTGCCGCTGGTTTTAACCCATCTTGGATATTATTCAATACCAATTTGGCCTGACGCGCGCTGTTTTTTATCTCAGCATCGCTACTGTTTTGACCTTGGCTGATGGTTTGATGTAAGTGTTTAAACAACCGGCTAAACATGACAAACAGGCAATTGCTGGCTGCTGCAAAGGGATTGAATGTACCATCGATTTCTAGCAGTTTGGGGGGCTGCTTACCTTCTAAATCAATATACAGGTAAGGTTTTTCTAGCAAGTCTTTGCTAATTATTAGCGCTTCAATCCACTGGGTACTTACTTTTTGTATGGCTACAATATCCGCACGCCGACAAGCATACGGATTGGTAACCGCTACCGTCAAGCAATGAAAATATATTTCCTCAATCGATAGCGGTGCACCTTGTTTGTTATACTCATTGGCAGAATGCAGTTTGATTGGCAAGGAGATAGACTGCCAATCATTAGTGACCGCAAATCGATAGCAGGCATTCAGATATTGCCAAATCACCTTTGTATCTTTACGATAGCCGATATATTTTTCAAACAGCGATTGGCGCAGTAATAGCATGGTACTGTAGAGGGAGCGCTGAATGACTTGAGTGGAGGTAAGTGATTGAGGTGTTTGGCGAAATAGGCTAATGATGCCTTTTTTCTCAGCCACTTCAGGTCGAGCCGCTGCCCGTTGCCAGATGACATGGTAAAACATGATGCCTAGATAAAGCACTGATAGCACGGTATCTAAGCCTTGCTGTTTTTCTTCATCCAAAATCCCCGGCTGGGTTTGGTAATTCACCCGCAATTTGCCAAGTAATACGCTGACGGCTTTATTAACCTCATCAAATAATGAAAAGCGTTTGACATCGTCAATATCGGCAAACATCAACTGGTTTATCACGAATTTATATTCGTCATACATCTCACACGCCGACATACGATTAAATTGTATCTGCCAATCGGTCGTATCCTGCAACGAATCCTGGGTAACTTTGAGTTCAATAGGACTGGTCGGTATATCGTTTATGCGCTGTAAGAAATCGTCTAGTGTGAGATCCGTAACCATTTTTTTGCACCAAAATGCACAACATTTTTCGACTTATTTAACAACAATAAGTAACACAAAAGCCAGGTTTTAGCTAGATATTTAAGATAATTGTACTATTTATCAGATAAGTAACAGATAATCTTTTATTTTAGTTGTTGTGTTTCAAAATATGTTAGTGGTTATACAAGTCAACGGGCGTTTTAAATGGCTTATTAGGCAACTCTCGTACCAACTTTGGCACCAAGTAGCCGGCACATTTGGCGAGTAATTCCCAGTACAGAGCGACTGCTTGCTCATCTGAAATATAGAAGTGGCTCGCCCCGGCAACTTTATCAAGCACATGTAAATAATAGGGTAATACGCCCGCTTGCCATAATTTTTCATTCAAGCTTGCAAGCGTATTTGCATCGTCATTAATCGACTTGAGTAGCACGGTTTGGTTAAGTAACGTAACACCCGCTTTTTTTGCCTTACCCAAAAATATTTGCGTTTCTTGGTCGATTTCATTGGGGTGATTGGCATGAATGACCATGACGATGTGACAGCGGCTGTTGGAAAATCGCGCAAGTAACGGCTCATCTAAGCGTTCAGGAATCATCACAGGTACGCGGGTATGGATACGAATGGTCTGCACTTGGGGTAGTGCTTCAAGGGTGGTGAAAATCTCCAATAAACGACGGTTGCTCAGCGATAACGGGTCGCCGCCGCTTAAAATCACCTCATTAACCGCGGGGTGCGCTGTGATGTAGGCACTGATGGCTTGCCAATCATTGTGGGTCGGTAGATTCTCGTGGTAGTCAAAGTGCTGGCGAAAACAATAGCGACAATTGACCACGCAAGCCCCGGTGACAGGAATCAGCACACGTGATGCGTATTTATGAATGATGCCTTTGACCGGATTGGCGTGTTGTTCATCGAGTGGGTCGGTGACAAAGCCGGTGACTTGTACCGTTTCTTGAAACGTCGGCAACACTTGCTTAAGCAGCGGGTCATGGATATCGCCTTTCCCCATTTTTTGCACAAAGCGGCGTGGCACTTTGAGGGGAAATTGACCGACCTGACTATCAAAGCTATCTATCGGCAAATCTAATGCTTGCGCCAATTCAGCAAAGCTCGTGATGGTATCAGAAAACGCATTTTGCCAGTTTTTTTGTGTCGCCAAATAGTTTATCATATAGTGTTTATCCAATTGTCAATGCCGCTTGCTGATAACGCCTGTTGCGGATAGGGTTACAGCGTAGGTAGCGCATTTATGCAAATTGGCTATTATACAAAGATTTGATTTACCTCGGTTATTTTTTAGTCGCAACACCTTATTAGGAAATTTTATGGCAACTTACTCAACCAATGAATTTAAAGCTGGCTTAAAAGTCATGCACGAAGGCAACCCCTTTGCAATTTTAGAAAATGAATACGTTAAACCAGGTAAAGGTCAAGCATTCAACCGCGTCAAAATGCGTAACCTAAAAACGGGTAAAGTATTAGAAAACACCTTTAAATCTGGCGATAGCCTTGAAGGCGCTGACGTTGTTGATACTGAAATGAACTACCTATACAACGATGGCGAATTCTGGCACTTTATGCACCCAGAAAGCTTTGAGCAGCTACAAGCCGACAAAAATGCGATGGGCGATGCGGCAAAATGGTTAAAAGAAAATAGCAACGAAGAATGTACCATTACCCTATTCAATGGTGTGCCTTTAAGCGTTGCCGCGCCAAACTTTGTTGAGTTAGTGATTACTGAAACTGACCCAGGTCTAAAAGGCGATACATCAGGTGGCGGCGGTAAACCTGCAACCCTTGAAACAGGCGCAGTCGTACGTGTGCCATTATTTGTCCAACAAGGCGAAAAAATCAAAGTCGATACCCGCACTGGCGAATACCTATCACGGGTACAATAATATATTCTATTACCAAGAATTTTGAAAAAATAAAAGCCCAACTAACTGTTGGGCTTTTATTTTTTAACATGTGATTGAAAAATTTTTTGTTACGCTGTCACACTGACGTAGCATCATAAAAAAATCATTCGTCAAACGCGCATGGAAAAAATGATTACCCAAATAGAACAACAAATGAAATAATTCACCAAGATAATCAAACTAGCGTTAGCTCAAACCGCTAAAATACCAAGACAAACTAAAAGGCAAGTTAATATACAAATACCAATATAGACAACTCAAGGATATATCATGCCAGAACTCACCCCGCCAGAAACCAGCCCTGTCATCACCCTTGAAGCGCCGCAACCCGTTGCCGTTGTGCCACAAGACGAAGCCGACCAACTGGTCAAACTTGACCTAACCAAAGTGCCTGAACTTGATGCCAAAGTGAACGATTTTGTGATGCATGTATTACAAACCCCTGTCAACACGTCTGTATTCGATGAGAAAGTCAAAGCCATTCATCAGCTAGGTAGTGCCGAAATTCGCGCTTCCGCGCAGATTGCAAATCGCATGCTTGATCGTCCTGCCAAAAGCATGGATAAAGCCTTATTTGACAACTCCCCGATTGCCAAATCCTTGACTGAGCTACGCAGCGTGGTCGAAGACCTAGATCCAAGCCGACAAGGTTCGCTGTCAAGTCCACGCAAATTTTTGGGCATCATCCCAATGGGCAAATCCGTACAAGATTATTTTCGTAAATACCAATCTTCGCAAAACCATATCAATGCCATCATCGAAAGCCTGTATCACGGCAAAGATGAACTGATGAAAGACAATGCCAGCATTGAGCAAGAAAAGGTCAATATGTGGGCACTGATGCAGTCGCTCCGTCAATATATTTATGTCGGTCAAAAAATTGATGAACGTCTAGAGCAAAAAATCGGTGAGCTTGAAGCCACTGACCCTGAAAAAGCACGCGTAGTCAAAGAAGAATTGCTGTTTTATCTCCGCCAAAAAAACATGGATTTTTTGACCCAACTGGCGGTGAACATCCAAGGGTATTTGGCGCTTGATATGATTCGCAAAAATAACTTAGAGCTTATTAAAGGCGTTGACCGTGCCACGACGACAACGATTGCTGCGCTACGTACTGCGGTGATGGTGTCACAAGCGCTGAGCAGTCAAAAATTGGTACTCGACCAAATCAATGCGCTTAACTCAACGACCAGTAGTTTGATTGAGTCAACGTCAGTCATGCTCAAACGCCAAACCGCGCAATTGCATGAGCAAGCCAGTGGCAGTTCAGTGGACTTGGAAAAACTGCAAAAATCCTTTAACCACATCTATGAGACCATGCATGCGATTGATGTCTTTAAAGTTAAAGCACTGGGCAATATGCAGCAAACGCTCCATGTACTTACCCAAGAAGTTGACCGCGCACAAACCTACCTTGACCGCACCAATCGCCAAACGGTGAGTGAAGTTGCCAACGAGCTGCAAATTGATGAGGAGAAATTGGGTAATATCAAACTTTAACCCCCGTTTGATTTGACTATGCGCAACCTCACGGATGATTGCGGTGTGTTTGCTGACACATAGCTTTAGTTACATGGCTTTAGTCAGACAATTTATTGGGTAATTTTGCAACCACTTGCGCGACCGTGTTATTCAGTTGACTGCTATCGCTCGGCATGACAGTGATATGAGCGATTTTTCGACCTTCGCGCTCTTCTTTATCATAATTGTGCACGTGCACGCCAGCGATGGCTAGGACTTCGTCCAGTTTTGGGTACTCTCCGATGACGTTCAGCATGACAGAGGGTTTGACGATGGCTGTGTCTCCCAATGGCAACCCTGCCACCGCACGCATGTGATTTTCAAATTGACTGGTTACCGCACCTTCAATACTCCAGTGCCCTGAGTTGTGCACGCGGGGTGCGATTTCATTGGCTAGCAATTTTTCAGCGCCGCCTTCAGAAGTCACAAATAATTCTAACGTCAACACGCCCACATAGTTTAAATGTTCGAGCAATTTTTTGATATTACTTTGGGCTTGCTCCGTGAGGTTATCAACATTGGGTGCAGGTGCGGTTGATTTGGCTAAAATACCATCGCTATGTTCATTTTGCACGAGCGGATAATAGCGAATTTCACCGTTTTGGGCGCGCACTGCAATGATAGATACTTCGCGCTCAAAGTGAATAAAGCCTTCGGCAATGAGCGGCGCTGTTTTGGTTGCGTCACCAAGTTCTGCCCACGCGGTGTCAATTTGGTTAGCGGATTTGACCACAAACTGCCCTTTACCATCATAGCCCCCGCGTGTGGTTTTGAGTACCAAGGGTAGCCCCAATTTGTCGGCGGCGTCTTGGATATCGGCTTTGTTATGCACTGCCATAAAAGGCACGGTGGCGATATCTAATTGGTTAAACAAGTTTTTTTCATTTAACCGATCTTGTGCCACTGATAGCGCAAATGACGATGGGTACAAGGTTTTGGTCGATTCCAAAAACTGGGCAGGTTTGAGCGGGGTGTTTTCAAATTCTAAGGTAAAAATATCGCAGCTTTTGGCAAAATCTTCAAATTGCTCGCTACTAAACACTTTGCCCAGTAAGCGTGCAGGGCAATTGGCACTATCTTCCAAAAACACGCAGCGAATGCCCAGTGGCAACGCCGCTTGCGCCAACATCATACCTAGCTGTCCGCCACCTAAAATCCCAATGGTTTTGACAGGATAATTGGAATGATTGATGGTATAAAAATTGGCGGTTTGCATAGGCATGGTGGCGGCTCTTTTTGATAAGTGAAACACAGAAGAAAAATTATGGCTAATTATAAAGGATTTGCCCACAAATAAAAAATCCAAGCACAAAAAAACCCATAAGTCTTTAGTCTTATGGGCTCAGAAAATCAGCGAATACACCTTAACTGTAATGCACGGGTTCTTCGTCATACACATTGGCATGCCACTGCGAGAGCTGCTTTTGCATTAAGGTTTGAATGGCAGCATGAATCATGCTTTGACCAATCAACTGGGTATCATCCCCCAACAGTTCTTTCACTTTGTCAGAAAATTCAATACTTACCAAGTTTTCTGATTCGTCATTCGAGGTACGTAGTACCATTTTGCCGTCAGCTTGCTCAATAAACTCCAGCATCATCGCTTCTGCTTTGGCCTCTTTTGCCGCTTGCAGTAGGCTTTGGTAATCTGTTTTTGCATCTTTTTGCATCGTCGCTCCTCTATCTTTTATCCGCCCCAGTGCCTATTTTGGTTACTATGTTAGGAACTATCTTGTTAACTACTTAACTACATTCGTAATTATTAACTGCTAACTGCATTAGTAACCATGGTAGTCAACCTGTCTTATCGCTTTAATCAACTTAGCATGGTTTAACGCTTGCATCTTTTTAGAAGCTTGTTGACAGCTTATTAACAGGTTTTGGCATCTTGCATGATTATTAAAATGGCGACTTTCACGGTAAAAATCAAGCATAATTTATGATATTAACACAGCGACTACAATGCTTAATGATTGAGGGTTGCTGTAATAAATTATTGAGCGACCCGATTTAGCGACCCGGTGAACTTACAACAACTGCGGAAATACGCTTTTTAAGCCGCCAACAAAAATCTCCACTGCAACGGCTGCAAGTAGCATCCCCATGATACGATTGAGCACATTAAGCCCGGTATCACCTAAAAAACGACTTACCTGCCCCGCTGCCATAAAGCTTAGATAAGTGATAATACTGATAATCAAACCTGCGGTGATAATCGCTAGCATATTAAAATAACTATGCCCGCTCGCGGCATAAATAATCACGGTAGAAATCCCACCAGGACCAATCACCATTGGAATCGTCAATGGCACCACGGCAGATGCCGCCCCTTGAAAAGCCACCCCATTTAAATCCCCTGACTTGCCGACATGCGGTTTGGCAACATTGCCAGCGCCATTCATCATGCCAATGGCAATAATCAATACCAAGATACCGCCTGCGATACGAAATGACCCAAGCGAAATCCCCAGCACCTTTAAGATAGGCTCGCCTGCCAACGAAAATATCGCGATGGTCACAAACACGGTAATGGCTGAAATCAGTGCAACTTTGCGAGTTTGTTGTCGATTGGCGTCTTTGGTGATATCAATAAATAACGATAACGCGGCAAATGGATTGACCAGTACCACCAGTGCCAAAAATATTTTTAAGACTTGAGATTCCATGAGTATTAACTAACTTGTTAGGTGAAGTTGGGTAAATATGACAAAACAGTTATGGTAGCATAAATTTAAGTCAGCAGGGTTACGGCGTTAATTCGCTTAGCGCCACCAGTACGCAGGCTAAGCCTGCACCATAAGCCCAAAATTAATGGCTCTCTAACGTTTGGGTGATTTTATCAAGATTTAAACTATCGGACATGGCATTAAAAATCTCATAGTATTTGCCTTGCTTGCGATACAGTTCATCATGCGTGCCTGTCTCCACCACGCGCCCTTGCTCGATGACCACCAAATCATCAGCGTCAATAATCTGCGCGATATTGTGCGACACGATAATCACCGTGCGATTTTGTTTGATTAAATCCAAACTGCGCTTGATTTGCTGGCTGGCAATGGCATCTAGGCTTGCAGTCGGCTCGTCCAAAAAGACAATTGGCGGATTTTTGAGAAACATACGTGCCAGTGCAATACGCTGCTGCTGTCCACCTGACAAGGATTTGGCTTCGCTTTGGTAGCCTTTGGGCAGCTGGGTGATTTGTTCATGAATAGAGGCTTGTATTGCTGCCTGCTCAATCTGGGCTTGGCTGGCCGTTAAATCGCCATAACGAATATTTTCTTCAATAGTCCCGCCAAAAATATGGTTTTTTTGCAACACCAAACCGATGTGTTGGCGTAGCTCATGGGTATCATAATCTTGCAAATCCTTGCCATCGAGCAAAATTTGCCCCTGCGTGGGCTGATAAAATTTTACCAACAGATTGATAATGGTGCTTTTACCTGCGCCACTCAGCCCGACCAATGCCGTAATTCGGTTGCGCCGAATGCGAAAGCTGACATCCTGCAGGGCTTGGTTGCCGTTGGGATAAACAAAATCGACGTGCTGAAGTTCGATATCACCCTGCACCATCGCAGGATTGACACCGCCTACCGCTTCGATTTGGCTATCATCTTCTAAGATATCAAAAAACCCTTCTGCATAAGTCAGCGCATCATTCACCTCATCGTAGATACGATGCAACTGGCGAATCGGCGATGCTACGTTTTGAAACAACAACACATGAAACATAATCATGCCAATGGTCATCTGCCCATCAAGCACAAAATACGCGGTTAAAATAATAATCGCCACCACACCAATCTGCTCGATAAAACTTTTGAGTGCATCATAGCCAAAGCCAATACCGCGCGTTTTGAGTTGGTTATCGGTCATCTCTTTTTGAATGGCAAAATGTTTTTGCGCTTCAATCGGTTCGCGGACAAAGGATTTGATCACGGTAATAGCGTTAATGAGCGAAATGATTTGCTCGCTTTTACTCTCCCGATAATGGCGCATCTGCCGACGAAAGCCTTGCAAGCGCGTGGCTTGTTTTTGACTGATATAAAAATAAATCGGCACAATCACCAGCCCTACCATCCCCACCCACACATTGGCGCTAAACATCACTACCAACGCTACAATCGCATTGGCAAATAACGGCAACATATCAATAAAAAAGTTTTGCACCAAGCGCGTGAGACTACTGACACCCAAATCAATGCGCGTCTGCAGCTTACCACTGTCGTTATCAGGATGGGTATAAAACCCCATGCGGTAACTTAAAATGCGCTCTACGACTTTTTGCGATAAATCCCGGGATAAATTAATACGGATTTTTTCACCAAAATAGCGCTGTCCAAAGCTGATTGCCGCGTACAACAGTTCTTTGAGCAGTAGCACGATGCTAATAGTCGTGAGCAGTTTGGCACCTTCCTGCCACGGCTCGCTGAGCTTGACAATCTCGGTTAAATGATCGACCGTGTAACGCAGTACAAAAGCATTGACCTGTGCGGCAAATGAACCAATCACCGTAAGTAGCAACGTCGCTATGATTAATGAGTGATAAGGTTTTGCAAAAACGGATAATTTTTTGATAATTGACCACAGCACGGCGCCGCGTTCGCGTTTGTTGAGTGATGTCGGTGCAGGTTTGGCTGGCAGTGTCGACGTGTCAGGGAGCGATGGATTAGGGGATGGATTGGGAAGATTTGGCAAGAGTGGCTCACAAATGATTTTTCAATACGTTTGGTTGTTTAATATCTTTGGCAAAGTTTAAATAAAACGAGTGCGTTTAAGGTAGTTGGTAATTGTTGCATTCTTGTCCATGCGAAGCTTTGCATCACACAATCATAAAATAATTTTATGATAATAAGTATTATTTATGAATATTTATTATGATTTGAAGCTTTTAGGGGGAAATACCTTTATACTGAGCGGACTTCTTTTTACCTTTCCCTTTTTATCTTAGTTAATAGCCTATTAAAAGGATTTCAGCGTATGCCATTATCATATAAAGCCCCCCTGCGTGATATTCGCTTTTTAACCAATGAAGTATTTAATTATCCCGAACACTATAAAACCTTAAAATCTGGTGAAAATGCCGATCCTGAAACCGTGGATATGATGCTTGAGAGCTTTGCAGATTATTGTAGCAATGTGTTGATGCCACTGTACCAATCAGGCGATGCTGAAGGTTGCCATTTTGACAAGGGTGTTGTCACCACGCCAAAAGGCTTTAAAGAAGCTTATGATATGTTCGTTGAAGCTGGGTATCAAGCCATACCGTTTCCTGAAGAATTTGGTGGCTTGAATATGCCAATGTCTGTCAACCTCATCAAAAGTGAAATGATGGGCACAGCAAACTGGGCATTTGCCATGTATCCAGGGTTGTCGGTGGGCTGTATGAATACCATCATGCAATACGGCACCCCCGAGCAAAAAGCCACTTATATGCCAGGCTTGGTAGAAGGTCGTTGGTCAGGCACCATGTGTTTGACTGAGCCACAATGTGGTACCGACTTGGGTCAAGTTAAAACCAAAGCCATTCCACAAGAAGATGGTACTTATAAGATTAGTGGTACCAAAATCTTTATTTCAGCCGGTGAACATGACCTAACGGAAAATATCGTGCATATCGTTTTAGCACGCCTACCCGATGCGCCTGCAGGTACCAAGGGTATTTCGTTATTTATCGTGCCAAAATTCTTGGTCACAGAAAACGGCGACATTGGTGAGCGTAATCCAGTTAACTGTGGCTCAATTGAGCACAAAATGGGTATCAAAGCATCAGCAACTGCGGTACTCAACTTTGATAATGCGACAGGCTATTTAATCGGTGAGCCGAATAAAGGCTTAAAAGCCATGTTTACCTTTATGAACACTGCCCGCTTAGGTACAGGTGTGCAAGGCTTAGCGCATATGGAATTGGCTTTCCAAAACTCATTGCCCTACGCCAAAGAACGCCGCTCAATGCGTACCCTATCAGGTACCAAAGAGCCAAACCAAGTGGCTGATGCGATTATCCATCATGCCGATGTTGCGCGCATGCTACTCACCCAAAAAGCCTTCTCAGAAGGCGCGCGCTCAATGATTTATCACGCATCACGCTATGCTGACAAGATGTTTGAAGGAGCGATGCTCGGTGACGATGCTGCGTTCCACAAATGGGATGATAAATTGGGCTTTTATACCCCAATACTTAAAGGCTTCTTAACTGAACTAAGCATTGAATGCGCCAAACACGGTATGCAAATCTACGGCGGTCATGGCTATATCAAAGAATGGGGCATGGAACAAATCGCCCGTGATGCGCGTATCTCAACCTTGTATGAAGGTACCACAGGCGTACAAGCACTTGACCTCCTAGGTCGTAAAGTGTTAATCCAATCAAAAGGCAAAGTGCTGCTGGATTACACCGCCAATATCATGAAATGGTGTAGTGAATACGCACTAGACAAAGGGATGCGTAAATTCGTTTGGGAATTGACCAAATATTGTGCGGAGTGGAATACGCTTACCACACGTATCATGTTGACGGCGCGTAAAGACCGTGAAATCGTCTCAGCGGCATCCGATGATTACTTAATGTACTCAGGCTATGTCATCATGGGCTATCACTGGGCACGCATGGCGGCGGTAGCGTATGATAAACTCAAAAATGGCGGTAGCGAAACCAAAGAATTCTATGAAGCCAAAATCAAAACCGCTGAATTCTATTTTGAAAAACTATTGCCACGTGCCTCAGGTCACTCAGAGAGCATGTTGGCACCAAGCGAGTTAATGGCGATGGATTTAGATAGCTTTAATTTCCTAGACTAATGGGTTAAACTTGTTGCGCCATTTTGCAAAAAGGCTGCTCAACCTTAATGGGGGCAGCTTTTTTATTGCTCAAAATTTTAACATATACAAAAGAATTGATTATGGAATTTACTGCTTTTTCGCGCCAAGTTATTGACCAACTAGAATCGGATATTCCCGCCTACCTCCAAGCCTGCAAGTTACCCTCGCCGCTGCATGAAGCAAGCCTATACGCGATGACCAATGGCGGCAAACGGGTACGTCCTTTACTGGTTGCAGCAACTTTTGCCACGGTAAAAACCGACAACAGTCTTGCCCACCCATCCCATCAATTATCTAATTACGTGCGCCGTGCCATGATGGCGGTGGAGTGTCTACACGGCTATTCGCTGGTGCATGATGACTTGCCTTGTATGGATGATGATGCGCTGCGCCGAGGTCGCCCTACCACCCATATCGCCTATGGTGAAGCCGCTGCCATGCTTGCCGGTGACGTGCTACAGACCTTGGCTTTTGAAGCCTTGACCCATACGTATTTTGGTGAAAACAGTGAGTTTGCTACTCCGCTTTCTGCCACGTTTGCGCCACGGGCACGGCGGATGGTCATGGGGCAAATGCTGGATTTAAATGGCGAACACCAACAGCTTAGCCAAACTGCGCTTGAAGCCATCCACCGTGACAAAACAGGCGCGCTCATTGAAGCGTCAGTATTGATGGGTGCCATCTGTGCCAACGCGACTGACAGCCAGCGGCAAGCACTCAATAGCTTTGCCGAGCAGATTGGCTTGGCTTTCCAAGTACAAGATGATATTTTGGATGTGACTGCCGATACCAAGCAGCTTGGCAAACCTGCGGGCAGTGATGAAAAATTGGATAAATCCACTTATGTCAAATTACTGGGGGTGGAAGCTGCCAAGACTTACGCGCAAAGCTTATTTGATACCGCTAAAAATGCGGTGATTGCTGAATTTGGCGATGATAACTATTTGGTCGATTTGGCAGACTGGTTGTGGGCGAGAGACAAGTAATTATTTCTTCCTAAACCCAGCAAACAAGCCTTCGTGGTTAATTTTTGGCATTTTCATAGTCACGGTGTTTGACAGCAAATCATGCAGCGCCAGTCCTTGCTTATTGACCCATGCGAACCAATAATTAAACAATAGCCCAATAAACATACTAAAATACAGCGCACCCACTGACTGGTGGATGAGATAGCCTATCATCCCACAGACCACCGGCAATAAACACGCGGCTAATATCCGCATCATCGATTGCCGCCAACTTAGCAATGAGCCATCACGGTTCATGGTTTTAAGCCGCCAAGTCTGCATGCCAAGCGTCTGCCCTGCCTTACGCCAAAATACCCCATAAAATCCGACCAAGATAATCACAAAAGCAGGGATTTGCACAACATTACGATACCATAGCGGTAATGTCGCCGCCTGCTTCATATCCGTCCCTGCCAAACCTAGCAGTTTAGTCCCCAATACAATAAGCAGCATCTGCACAAAAAATAGCATCGCCAAAATCAACATACCATCATACAGCATAGCAATCAGCCGAGTAGCCGCTTTTGCCATCACAGGTTCTTCTTGCAATGGCACTGATTGCATGGATTGCGGCTGGCTGCTGGTCTCAGGTGTTTTTAACATTGGGATTTTGGTCTTAGGCATAGGTATAGCGGGCGAATGATGGTAGCAATTAAACGAAATTGTAGCCTAAATACAACCAAAAGGCTATGACTCAAACACTCACTCGAGACCCATCAGCGCATGACTCAGATAAACGTAACTGGGATAAACATAACTCAGATCAACATAAATGGGATGAAAATGCCTTAGGCAACAGGCAACCTTGGCAAACAAGGGAGAGCTAACGGCAAAATAACCCGCCGAGTAATATGAGGTATAAAAAAATAAGGCATAAAAAAAATCGCCTTACTCAAAGAGTGGCGATTAATTTTAACAAAGTAATTAGTGGTGCGCTTGGAGGGAGTCGAACCCCCGACCCTCAAGTTCGTAGCCTGATGCTCTATCCAACTGAGCTACAAGCGCTTAACTAATGTCTTCGTTTGAAGTGGGCGCTATTGTAAGTTAGAATATTTATTTTGTCAAACTTTATTTTAAATAATTTTAAAACTAATTTTGCTTCAATAAATGGCGGTGACGGAGGGATTCGAACCCTCGATACAGTTTCCCGTATGCAGCCTTAGCAGGGCTGTGGTTTCAGCCACTCACCCACGTCACCGAATTGTTCTTACTTATCTATAACACCGTACAATAATTTTAGTCAATGTCGCCATTAACCTCAAGTATTGTGGGTGGGCATTATAACAAACCAATCCAAATTTGCAAGACTTTTTAAAAAAATTATGTGAGAATAATTGCAGCACCTTTGCAATGGCACCATGCCTACCTATAACCCAGTCGCTGTTTATGGCTCAGTCGTTATGTGATAATCTGTTTAAAACTAATGATTAAAAAACCATTTAACTAATCCTTTATAAGGATTGATAACCAGCCTGTGAGAATCTTATGCCAACCCCTGCTACCCTTGCCCCTATTTTAGCACCCAGCATGACACTGCGCCCCACTGTATTGTGTTTTTCGGGGTTAGATCCATCAGGCGGCGCAGGCTTGCAAGCGGATATTGAGTCGATTGGGCAAGCAGGGAGTCATGCAGCGATTGCTTGTACTGCAGTGACCGTTGAAAGTTCACAGCAAGTTTTTGGGTTTGAGGCATGCGCAAGTGGGCTGGTAAGGGCGCAAGCACTGGCGGTGCTCAATGATTTGCCTGTCAAAGCTATCAAGTCGGGGATGCTTGGCACCACTGACAATATTGCAATGCTCGCGCAGCTTTTCAGCGATGGCAGTATTGCAAAAGATACGCCGTATGTGCTTGACCCGGTACTGGTGGCCAACAGTGGCGGTGCTTTAGGTGACAAAGACACTTTGGTGGCTGCCTTTGCCCAGTTGACCCCTTTTGCGACCCTAATGACCCCCAACAGCATTGAACTACGTGATTTGACAGGCATCGACAATCTACACGACGCCGCCAGAGATTTGTGTCAACAAGGTGCCAAAGCAGTGCTAGTCAAGACGTCTCACGATAGCCAAGCCTCTGGTATCGAGCAGTATTTATACGTTAATGACAACCAAACCTGCCGACTAGCCTATCAAGCGATTTTGCCAAGACTGGCGGGTGAATATCATGGCTCAGGCTGTAGTCTGGCAAGTTATATCGCAGGTCGTTTGGCACTGGGTGATGAGCTTGTGACAGCGGTACAATGCGCAGATATTTGGATACAACACGTGCTGAAAGTCGCTGACATTGTCCACCCTCATGGTCAAAGAATTCCCAAGCGCTTTCATTACACCTCAATGCTAGGTTAGGCAAGCTAGAATGGGGTTATTATTGGAGTGGTCGATTGTCAAGACGTTGCTATTACAGCTAGGTGTTATCGCCCATTTTCTCATCACGCTTTGGCTAGTGGTGCGGGTTATTCAACAGCAGCGCCACCAAAGCGTGGCAATCGCTTGGATTGCGGTGTTATTTGCCCTGCCTGTTGTTGGCATCATCGGTTATATGTTATTTGGTGAAATCAATATTGGGCACCAGTACCGTAAGCGCAGTTTGATGGCGCAAAAATTACTGCGTGACTTTGCCAATGCCCAGCATATTGATTTTAATGAAATTTCCAAAAACTTAGACACTGAAGCACGGCAACTGAGCAATATCGCCCTACTAAAAACTGGGCTTGGCGTGTATGACCATCATACGCTGACGCTGATGACAGACGCTGATGCTATTTTTGCCAGTTTATTAGCCGATATCCGTGCGGCAAACACGATGATTTTGCTGGAGTTTTATATTGTGTCGCCACAAGGCCGGGTGATTGAGTTATTGGAAGCGTTGATGGCGGCTACCCAGCGCGGCGTATCCGTGCATTTGCTCGCTGATAGCGTTGGCAGTCATGCTTTTTTTCGCAGTCAGTGGGTAAACAAACTCAAAGACGCTGGTGTTTTTGTGCATGAATCGCTGCCCGTAGGTTTGTTCAAAACTATTGTCAAACGCATTGATATCCGCAATCATCGTAAGCTGGCTATTTTTGACAACTGCTATGGCTATACGGGAAGTTTTAATTTAATCGACCCCGATTTTTTCAAACAAAACGAGCATGTGGGCAAATGGATTGATGTCATGATACGGGTGGAAGGTCATGATAACGTCAATTCGGTGAAAGCCATGGCACTTGTCACGACCACGGATATCAGCGCAGAAACCAACGCCAATTTTTCCGGCCTTAAAAAAATCGTTAATCGCTTTACCAAGTCGTTCTATACCAAGTCGCTGTATATTGGCACCTCAAAGCTGCATCATCACAAATTACAACACGTGACTAACTCGCGCGGTGTAGGTCAAAACGCTAACACGCATGTCCCTCAGCCGCCCCCGCTTAACATTTTGCCGCTGCAAAGCGACCTACAAGCTTACCCGTCGGTGAGTCAAGTCAGTTTGCAGCTGATTCCATCGGCGCCAGAATTAACCGGGCATGTCATCTACGAAACCTTGGTATGTGCGATTTTTGCCGCCAAAAAACAAGTGGTTATTACTACGCCTTATTTTGTGCCAGATGATGCGCTGCTGCTCGCTATCACTACCGCTGCCAAGCGTGGGGTCAAGGTGATTTTAAATGTACCCAAAAAAGTAGATTCGCTGTTGGTACGGTTTGCCTCTCAGGCTTATTTTGAGCCGCTGTTGTCAGCAGGAGTGCAGATTTATTTGTTCAACGCCGGCTTGCTACATGCCAAGATTTTGTGCGTGGATGACGATTATTGCTTGTTTGGTACCGTCAATATGGATATGCGCAGTTTTTATCTGAATATGGAGGTGAGTATGGCGATTTATAATCGTACCATGACCCAGCAAATGCTTACTTGCCAGCATGAATACCTGCAACAAAGTGAGCCATTACAGCGCGATGGATGGCAGCAGCGTAGCTTTGGGGCAAAATTCTTGGACAACGCTATTCGCCTGTTTAGCCCACTGCTTTAAAGCTTAATCATTTAATCGTCGTTTGGAAAAGACTAGAGGGTTAATAAATAAACGCCTACGGTTTGCACCAAGGTTTCTAGCAAAATAATCAAGAAAAAACCCAGCATAGGTGCCAAATCAAGCATGCCTGTGGCAGGTAATACTTTGCGAAATGGCTGAATAATTGGCTCACTAAGCAGGGTGAGCAGTCCAAAAATCGCTGGCATTTTTTGGGTAAAAAGCATCACCCAACCCCCGATAAACGAGCCAATAATGATGTACTGACACATTCTTAAAAAATCAATCAGCAAGGTCACCGCCGCTACAAAAAACATCATGACAGGTGAAAAATGCCGCGATAGATAATCAACCATGGCTAAGTTCACTTCTGGCATATAAAACAGCCCAATATTTTGACTATCAATGCGCATCATGCCAAGCACGCCCCAAATAAAAATCATCCGCAGCAAAAACAGCAACACCAAACTTGCGGTATTGATTCTGCCATCGCCTATGGTTGGGAAAATACGTCCAAACACATCGACAATGCGTGTCATACGATAAATGGGTTTGGCAAACGCATCTTTTGCAGTAATGCCAGCAAACTGCAGCATAAATCGAAAGAAAACCAGTATCATCGCCGCCGCGACGACGATATCAAACAACCCTGCCAAAAGATTAGTCATGCCCTGTTTTTATCCTTATTTGCTGCTTACACACTTGTTAACGATAAGCCGTTAAGATAGTTAATTAAAATTTGCTGTTGTAGCCAATGTTATAGCCAAATCGAGTTATTTGCCAAACGCTTGGCTTAGCTCACGCGAGCGCTGCTCACATGCTAGCATGGCATCGGCAATAATTTGATGCATTTTTTTCCCATCCATCACTTCAATTGCCGCTTGGGTAGTCCCATTGGGCGAGGTCACTTTGCGACGCAGCTCAGCTGGCGTATCATGACTGGTCAATGCCATCTGCGCTGAGCCCAGTGCCGTTTGCATCGCCAAAGCCGTTGCTTGGGTTTGGGTCAGCCCCAATTTTTCACCCGTGGCAATCATATTTTCTAACATATAAAAGAAATACGCAGGCGCTGACCCTGAGATAGCGGTCACGGCGTGCAGTAGGTCTTCGTCATTTACCCATAACACCAGTCCTGCTGCAGACATCACTTGCTGCGTGAGTTGTTGCTCTGCCTCGCTAACCCCGGCTGTCGCATACAAGCCTGTGGCACCCATTTGAATCATTGCAGGGGTATTTGGCATCGCTCGCACTAGTTTGACTTGCGGCCCCAACCATTCGGCTAAACTATCGGTACCAATCCCTGCGGCAATTGAAATAACCACTTGCTCGCCCCAGCTGTCTTTGACTGGTAGTAGCACATCTTTAATGACCTGCGGTTTGACAGCGAGCACGACCACATCAGCTTTTTCGATGGCGTGCTTGGTATCGTCGATATTGCTCGCATTGTAAGTATTTAACCCTTGGGCGTGAAAATCCGCTAACTTCTCGGCATCGGTTTCAACCACATGCAGTAGGCTAGTTGGTTGACCTTTTGCTAATAGCCCTGCGATGAGCGCCGATGCCATATTACCGCCTCCAATAAAGGCGATATTAAGAGAAGTTGTGGTTGCCATAGATGTCCTTTGTAGTCATTTTTTGTGGGGTGACGAAAGCAGTTAAAGGGTTCGCCCTCGCTATTATTCGCAAATAAGTCTACCATACCTACTGCAAATTTTGATGACAAATTTACAGCGTAAATTGGTGTATATAGCGCAAATTCAAGCGATTCATGGCGGTTTGATAACCTTAATCCATGATAGTCTCAGTCCATGATAGTCTTAATCAATGACATTAACTATCAAGACTGTCTCTCCAAACCAAGTGCCACGGACAAGCTGCTTGGGTAGCCAAATTCAGCTCACGGGCATCTGCCAGCCAAACACTGGTATTCGGCAATAATAAAGCGAATCGTGACGGTGTTTGAGATGCCGTGAGCACCTTTTCTTCGTCGTCATTCATGATGACCACTTTGGCAAATTGTCGCTCCCAGCTAGGAATATCAAATCGTTGACAAAGTTTTTTAAACGATTGGTGAAAAGATTGTGACAATAATTGAAAAGACTCATTGGGCAACACGGCTCTGCTAGCAAGCGCCAATTCTAGAGATAGCCCCACAGATAATCCCACATCAGCAGCCAAATTGGCTAATACCTTGTTATCTGACTTGCCATAAATCGCCTTCACATAATCGGCATCAAGACGGTATAACGTATCGCGGTATTTTCTAATTTCAATCCCCTGCCACTGCAAAATCGCTTGCTGGTCTGTTTGCGCTGATTGTAGTAACTGCTCAATTTGTACAATCAATTGCCGAGTGGGGGCAAATTTTTGTGAGCCTTTGACCCAATGATGCAATAGGTTAAAGCGTCTTGCTTGGCTCAATGCTTTTAGATTGTAGATATGCAAACATTGCTGATGACTTGTCCAGCCATTTGACCACTGGCATAGCGCCAAATCTTGTTGATACTGCTCCTCGACTATACGCTGCGCTTCAGTCAGGTTTTGCTGGGTGCGGGTGATATTTTGCACTACTTTATGAAAGCGCTCATCAAGGAGTGGCAAAATCTGATTACGTAAAAAAGCGCGCTGATTAGCTACGCCAAAATTGGTAGGATCATCGACATGAG
This sequence comes from Moraxella sp. CTOTU49803, assembly GCF_032097965.1. Lineage (NCBI taxonomy): Bacteria > Pseudomonadati > Pseudomonadota > Gammaproteobacteria > Moraxellales > Moraxellaceae > Moraxella > Moraxella sp. CTOTU49803. The sequence continues at coordinate 117,194 of NZ_DAMCJP010000005.1, forward strand.
GGATATGTTGCGCCGCTACAAAGTCGCTAATCTCATCACGCGTTACCCCGAGCAACGGACGCCATAACCAAATGGGTGTGCCAAATTCGTGTTGCACCGCAAACGCTGTCATACCTGTCAGCCCTGCCAACCCTGTGCCTTGGCATAGGTTCATCAACAAGGTTTCCACCTGATCGTTAGCGTGATGCGCCAAGGCAACAATAGCGTTTTCGCCTGCAATCTGTATGATGGCACGATAGCGGGCGGTTCTGGCTTGCTGTTCATTGACTTGTTGTTCTTGGCTGATTGTGCTATCGGCTCCATAAACTTGCTGCGATTGCCAATCGATACAAACGCTGTCATAGTCGATGTGGTGCTTGTGGCAATAGCCTTCTACCAGTTGTTGCCAGTCATCACTGATTTTTTGCAATTTATGGTTGATATGAATCACATGAATCGGTAGTTGTAGCTGCTGACAGGCGAACAGTAATGCCATCGAGTCTCGCCCGCCACTGCACGCAATATAAATTCTAGTGGCAGCCTTGGGGTGCGGGTTGATATGGGTTTGATAACTTTGTTTAATCGCTTCAATGACAGGTGACATAGGGACAGATGGCATAGGGATAGACGACATAGTGCTCAAGCTCATGCGGCGAGAGAAAAACAGTGAGATAAAATAATGGGCGCCTCAATAAACGCCCATGGATCATTAAAATAGGTTAAATCACTGACAATTAAGCAGAGGCTTTTGGTAAGGACAGCGTAGAATTAAAGCTCATCAATTTTTCATAGCGTTGTTGCAGACGCGTTTGCTCATCCAGCTTTATAAGCAACGCTAGCTGTTGCTCAAGCGTGGCTTTAAGGTTGGTCATAGCGACATCACTGTTGATATGCGCGCCCTCGCCTTCCCCAATGACTTCATCAATCAAGCCAAGAGATTTTAAATTTGCTGCACTGAGTTTCAGCGCCTCACTGGCTTGGGGCGCTTTTTCAGCCGTTTTCCACAAAATCGATGCACAACCTTCAGGCGAAATCACCGAATAAATGCTGTTTTCTAGCATATTGATACGATCAGCGACGCCAATCGCCAGTGCACCGCCTGACCCCCCTTCACCAATTACCGTGGCAATCACAGGGACGTTCAATGATGAAAATACCGCAATACTTTGGGCAATCGCTTGCGCTTGACCACGCTCTTCTGCACCCACGCCAGGATATGCGCCTTGGGTATCGATAAAGGTCAGCACCGGCAATTTAAACCGTTCTGCCATTTGCACCAGTCTAACTACTTTGCGGTAGCCTTCTGGGTTCGCCATACCAAAATTGTATTCAATACGCTCACGGGTGCTGCGACCGCGATGTTGACCAATCAGCATGACAGGCTGGTCGTTAAACATCGCCATGCCCCCCAAAATCGCTTTGTCATCGGCATACGCGCGATCCCCTTGCAGCACATCAAATTCCGTGAACAGCTGGTTGGCATAATCCAAAAATAATGGTCGTTTTGCATGACGTGCAAGCTGTACTTTTTCCCAGACACTCATTGTCGTTATTCCCTTGTTTTATTGCGACTGTTGTCATCTTAATATCGTATGACAGACCTAAGCTCTTAATTTAAAATTTAAAAATTTGCTTAGCTATTTACTTAGCTGTTTATCTAACTATTTACTTACCCAATAGCTGGCTCATAAGTGGCAACGGATAAGCTCATGCCCCACTTTTGCCAAATATCAATTTCATCTTGCAAATCTGATAGCACAAGACTTGCGTTATCATCGGCTAAATTTACCGAAACTTCCCAAGTATGGTTATCTTTAGCCGCTAGCTGAATCGGTAGCGTATCATGTTTGCTACGGCTGTGATGCACCAGTACCGCTAGGCGTAAAATCAGGGTTAAATACACCAGATTGTCACCGCCGACCATTTTGACTTCATCATAACTATCAGGTTTTAATTTACGGCGATGATGCATCACTAGCTGCGACAAGCGTGTTTTATCGACTTGTGAGAACCCATCAATATCCGAATTTTCCAGCAAATAGGCACTGTGCCTGTGATAGCTACTATGGCTGATGGCAAGACCAATTTCATATAAATAGGCACCACGGCGAAGTAAATCCGCGTCTTCTTCATCAAGCCCCAAGCGGTTTTTCACTTGGTCAAACAGCTGCTGCGCGGTACCTACCACACGTTTTGCTTGTTTTCTATCCACCGAATAACGCGTCATCAAGGCTTGTACACTGCGATCGCGCACATCTTCACTGGCAAAACGCCCGAGCATATCGTACATGACGCCTTCGCGCAGCGCACCATCTGAATAAGAAATCGTATCAATGCCCAAAACATTCATCGCCGCCAACAGCACCGCGACACCAGCCGGCAACACTGCTTTACGGGTGTCTTTAATGTCGGCAAAATCAATATTGTCGATATGTTTTGCTTTAATCAGTAATTTTTGGATTTCTTTGACACCGCTGTAGGTCACACGAGCATTTTCATCGGCAAGTCCAAGTTGCACCAAAATTTGATTGACCGCTTTAATCGTACCACTTGAGCCCGTGACACTGTCCCAGCCCGTTTTTTGGTACAAGCGGCTAATACCAAGCACTTCTTTTCTCGCCGCAGCAATCGCTTTTTCAAATGCTTTTTCGGTGATAGCGCCATCAGTAAAATAGGATTTGGTAAAGGCAACACAGCCCATCTGTAGGCTTTCGGTCAAAATCGGGTCAAAGCCTTTACCAATAATAAACTCCGTCGAACCACCCCCAATATCAATCACCAAACGTTTATCGGTACTGGCATTGGTATGAGAAACTCCCAAATAAATTAAACGGGCCTCTTCTCGCCCAGCAATGACTTCCAAGGGTTTGGGTAAAATTAAATTGGCTTGTCGAATAAATTCATCCGCATTCTTGGCTTGGCGCAGGGCATTGGTAGCCACAATCCGTAACCGCTGTGGTGAGACAGCGTCTAGTCGTCCAACAAAACGGGTCAAACAATCCAGCCCGCGTTTTTGTGCCTCAAGCGACAAATAGTTGTTTTCATCAAGTCCAGCGGCAAGCTGCACTTTTTCTGACATTGATGCTAATTTTCGTACTTCCCCATGGTCCAACCGCGCGATGGCTAGATGAAAGCTATTTGAGCCAATATCAATGGCGGCCATAAGTTCGTTGTTAGCAAGTAAGTCAGGCATATTTCACTTAATGTTGGTTAAAGTCAATAATTCGATTAAACACCATTTTACGCATTTTCACCCTTGAGTAAAAGCCATTTTATTGCAACTGCAACTTTTGCCTCCCGCGATACCTGTCCATTGATGAAAAAAATTGACTTTAATATTTTCTAAAAAATTCTATCGTTACAATCATTTAGATACGATTAGTTAGATACCATTAATGTTTCTTATCATAACTATCAAAACAATTAACCATAGCCATACCCTGTTTTGGGGTTGTGTTATGCTAAGATGACCCTATCATAATAATCACTATAAATTAATTTGCCGTTGGGTGTCTGTTTAATAGATTTCATTATCCTATCATTGTTTCTATCACTGTTTGATTGTATCCAATATTAAGATTTTTTTATTAGGCAAAAACAAGCACTGGGCAAAAACAAGCGTTTGGGTCATTACTTAACCGTAATCCAAAACCTAACAGTTAACAACATCAACACGTAGGAGTTACTATGTCTTCAGTTATTCATGCCGATGAAGGTACTTTTGAAAAAGCAGTATTACAATCAGATACCCCAGTATTGGTTGATTTTTGGGCAACTTGGTGTGGTCCATGTAAAGCCATCGCCCCTGTATTAGACGAGCTTTCCTCAGAATTTGAGGGTAAAGCGCGAATCGTTAAAATCGACGTTGACCAAAATCCAAACCTAGCCGCACAATATGGTATCCGTAGTATCCCTACCTTATTTATGTTCAAAAACGGTGAAAAAGTGGATGCCACTATGGGCATGCAACCAAAAGCCCAATTGACTGCCCTTATCAACAAACACTTATAATCGCTAGGGTAAGAATCACTAGCGTAGGTTAAATTGAATTTTTATATTGGTAACGGTATATTTTTTTGATAATTACCAGTGAGATTCGCCGCGATTTTGATACTTGTGAGTAAAAAAATCGCGGTTTTTTATGCCCATACATTGACAAATGAATATGTCAAGTCGTATAGTGTGTCTCACAAAATAACTATCTTATCGATATGCTTAACGTTACGTTAGCAGGCATTTACTATTATTTGGTTTAGTAGTTGGTATTGTCTGTTTGCAACGCTCAGTTAATCATTTCAAACGTTTCTATTTTTTTCTCTTTATATTCTCTTCACACCCTACTGTCTTAAAACGATGCAGCGCCTTTGCTCGACTCACGTTTTGAGGTGGTTCAAAATTAGTTATTGATGATTTACCTATGAATTTGACTGAACTCAAAAAAAAATCGATTGCTGAATTGTTGTTGATTAGCGAGCAAATGGGTCTAGAAAACATGGCCCGTAGTCGCAAACAAGATATCATTTTTGCTATTTTAAAAACCCATGCCCGAAACGGTGAAGCTATCTATGGGGATGGCGTGCTTGAGATTTTGCCCGATGGCTTTGGTTTTTTACGATCGTCGGAAGGCTCTTATCTAGCAGGCCCCGATGATATCTATGTGAGTCCGAGCCAAATTCGCCGTTTCAATCTCAAGACGGGTGACTCTATCGCTGGGACGATTCGCCCACCCAAGGATTCTGAACGTTATTTTGCCCTATTAAAAGTCAACGAAATCAACTTCGACACCCCAGACCGCTCTCGCCACAAACTGATTTTTGAAAATTTAACCCCTCTTTTTCCTACCCAGCAGCTTCGCTTAGAACTTGGTAACGGTACCACAGAAGACCTAACCGGCCGTATCATTGACTTGATTGCCCCGATTGGTAAAGGACAACGCTCGATTATCGTCGCTCCACCAAAAGCAGGTAAAACTGTACTGCTACAATCTATCGCGCAATCCATCACCAAAAATAACCCAGAATGTTATCTCATCGTGCTGCTCATTGACGAGCGTCCTGAAGAAGTGACCGAAATGCAGCGTACGGTGCGTGGTGAAGTGGTCGCATCGACGTTTGATGAGCCGCCAACCCGCCACGTGCAAGTCGCCGAAATGGTGATTGAAAAAGCCAAACGCTTGGTTGAGCACAAACAAGACGTGGTGATTTTACTTGACTCCATCACACGCCTTGCCCGCGCTTACAATACTGTATTGCCTTCATCGGGTAAGGTATTGACTGGTGGGGTGGATGCCAATGCCTTAGAACGCCCAAAACGCTTTTTTGGTGCCGCGCGTAATGTCGAAGAAGGCGGTAGCTTGACCATTATTTCAACCGCTTTGATTGACACAGGCAGTACCATGGATAAGGTAATTTATGAGGAGTTTAAGGGGACAGGTAACCAAGAAATTACCCTTGAGCGAGACATTGCCGAAAAACGGGTATTCCCTGCCATCAATATCAAAAAATCGGGCACTCGCCGCGAAGAGCGTTTGATGGATGAGGCGATGCTACGCAAAGTATGGATTCTGCGCAAACTGCTACACCCCATGGATGAACTACAAGCCACTGAGTTTTTGCTAGAAAAACTTAAAGACTCAAAAACCAATGATGAATTCTTTGAGCAAATGACGCGTAAAGATAAATCTTAATTGTGTTAACTCCTAATCGTTTTAATTAGCTGACTTATAAAAATAAAAAAGCTCAACCTGGTGTTGAGCTTTTTGTTGGTGTCTTTTTTATTGGCGTCCTTTGGGCTTAAATCGCACCGCTACTTAAATTGCACCACTAAAAGTATCGCATTGGTTGATATCACCCGATTTTAAACCGCGTGAAAACCACGTCATACGTTGTTGACTGGTACCATGAGTAAAGCTATCAGGGACAGCGGCACGACCACTGGCTTGGGCCAAACGGTCATCACCGATTTGCTGCGCCGCATTAATCGCTTCTTCAATATCGCCTTGCTCTAAGAATTGAACACGTTGTTGGTTACGGTTTGCCCAAACACCCGCAAAACAGTCCGCTTGTAGTTCTTGTCGCACTGATAAGTTGTTGGCTTGTGCTTCAGTGGCACGGCGACTGGCTTCATCTACTTTTTGGCTAATACCTAACTGATTTTGTACATGGTGACCCACCTCGTGAGCAATCACATAAGCTTGTGCAAAGTCACCTGCTTTACCTTGGTTTTGTGCATCACCTGAGCCATTTTGGTCACCTGTGATACCCAATTTTTGGCGCATTTCTTGGAAAAAACTGGTATCAAGATAGATGCGTTGGTCAGCAGGACAATAAAAAGGCCCTGTCGCTGAAGAAGCGTTACCACAACCCGAACGTACCATACCATTAAATAATACTAATTTAGGCTGTTGGTATTGCATATTGTTTTCACTAAAAATTTGACTCCACACTTCTTCCGTGTCTTTTAACACCACTGAGGCGAATTTTTGGTCGCGGTCGGCCGTTTGCTGGTCAAGGGTTTGTTGCCCGCTACTATTTCCACCGGTGATTGCAGAACCTGTTTGCATGGCAGTCATGGGATTCATACCAAACACTAGCCACAAAATCAACCCAATGATAATACTACCAATACCGCCGCCCACAGCTTTACCGCCGCTGACCAATACATTTGAACTACCGCCACGATCTTCCCACTTCATACCACTACCTCCTCAAATCTCGTCTTGCTTTTATATATCGTATGGTTATTTTGGCATTGTAGCATTTTGTCTAAAAATTACTGTGTGAAATCGTAGTTTTATACAGATTTTTGAAAATAAACCCTAATAATATGCAACTAATGTAACTTATCTACCCATCAAAGCTTTAGAAATCTCATTAAGATTAAGCAATTATCACCATAAAAAATTATTTTTTAACTATATCCAATAGACCGCTAAAACAAAAAAATTTTGTAAATTTACAAAAATAAAGATATCTTTGCCATATTTTTATGCGTATAATACGTCATTTTCCGCGAAAAGCTAAAAAAGATATCTTTTTCGTGCGATATCAATAAATCTAAAAAGTTGTATTTGTGATTGCGGTGTTATTTTGTTACAACCTTTTATCAGATTTATTATATTTTTTTATGCGAAAGTTATTCTATCTTGACTAAGTTTCCGCTACAATATTGCCAGTTTCATGTCCCGTGTGTCTTTAATTCTAAATAAACTCTTTATTTAGAGTATCGTCGAGTGAATACGGGGTTATTTTCTTTAGGAGAACACGTAATGAACGTTAAATTAATCGCTGTATCAAGTTTAGTTGCTGCATCTTTAGCTATGACTGCATGTAGCAAAAAAGAAGAAGCTGCACCAGCTGCTGCCTCTACCACTGCTTCAACTACTGTTGCTTCATCAACAACTACTACTACCACTGTTGAAGCTTCTGCACCTGCAGTAACTGCATCTGCTGCAACTGTTAACGCTTCTACTGTTGTTGTAGACACTGCATCATCTGCTGCTGCACCAGCTTCTGCTGTTGCTGACGCTGCCAACCAAGTTGCTGACGCTGCCGCTTCTGCTGCTGCAACCGTTGCTGACGCTTCTGCATCTGCTGCAAAATAATCAGTTTTTTAAACTGAACAAAAAGGAAACCCGAGCGGTTTCCTTTTTTTATGGTTAAAGATTTTGTATGGCACAAAATTTTTCACATTATTTTTTAACATCATCTAGACACTAAAAGAGTGGGTCAATTGCCCACTTTTTCAGCTACCTTGCTTTGTTAGCCAGCTGATTTTTTAACTAATTAATTTTTTAGCTAAGTGACTTTTTAGTTAATTCACTTTATTGCTTAACAGGGGTAGCCGGCATAAACTGCGCTTGGTTGACATCCGTGCCATTGGCTTGATGCTGGGTTTTTAATGATTTTGCTACTTCTGGCGGCATATAATTCTCATCATGCTTTGCTAGTACCTCGCTTGCTACAAAGGTATTGCCTTCAAGCGAACCTGTGGCTACCACGCCCGAACCTTCGGCGAATAAATCTGGCAAGATGCCTTTATAAGATACCGGTACGGTGGATTTAAAATCGGTGATTTTAAATTTGACATTGAGCGGGTCTGTGCTATCTCGCTCGACACTACCACGCACGACCATGCCCCCTGCTCGGATACGGGTATCTTCAGGTGCCTTGCCTTGACTAATGGCTGTGGGGTCAAAATAATAGTCGGTTTGTTGTCCTACCGCATAAATTACAAGGACGACAGCAATGATTGCGCCAAATAAGGTTGCCATCACCCACATTAATTTTTTTTGTCGTACTTTATTCATCGCTTTTTTTCATCTCACTTTTGATGAACCACACCCTACGGGGCTACTTGTCTATTATAACACCGATTAGGCCGATAGATACTATTATCCCCTGCCCTTAGCTGTACGCTGATGACGCTGTTGTTGGCGCGCCTGCTGGGTAGTGATATCTCGGTAGGTCGCTTTACGCTGACTACGACTAAAAAAGACAAGCGCGACAATGCCTAGTAAAGTCAGTAGCCAAGTTGACCACACATAGCTACCATGCCCACCCATGGCGATAAACTCGGCAACATTATGAAAATACGGGCTCATTGGTGACCTCAGATTTGGATTTAGGTTTAGATAATCGATTAAAGCCATAGAATTAAAGCTATCGCCAGTTAAATGGCGACAACTTTAGCTAGGATAAGCTTAGCAATAATACTTTAACGATATAGCCGTTTGCATTCATCAATCACCCACTGCTTGCTACTTTCGCGTTGCAAAATCAAAGTGTTGGTACGATAGATGGTAAGCGCAGCCACCAAAAAATAACTGCCTAACATCATCAGCAACAACGGCATATACATATCAGGCGGCATTTTTGGACGCTCAGTTACGGTAAATGTCGAGCCTTGGTGTAGGGTGTTCCACCAGTTGACAGAATATTTGATAATCGGCAAATTAACCGCACCGACAATCGATAAAATCGCCGCCGCTTTACCACGACTGGCGGTATGCTCAAATGCGGCAAATAGTGCCATCACGCCTGCGTACAAAAACGCCAAAATCAACATGGAAGTCAGACGCGCATCCCATACCCAGTATGTGCCCCAGGTAGGTTTTGCCCAGATAGAGCCTGTAAGTAGACTTAACACACAAAGAATAAAGCCAATCGGCGCAATCGCTTGGGCAACCAAATTGGCGGTTTTAATTTTCCAGACCAAAAAAATCACCCCCAAAATTGCCATACCCAAATAAATTGACATGGCCAGACTGGCAGTGGGGACATGGATAAAGATAATACGGTAGCTATTGCCTTGCAAATAGTCGGGTGGCGCAAACGCTAATCCCCAAACGGCACCCACCGCTAATAGCAGCGCAGCAATGACAGCTAAATATCTCACGCAAGGGGCAAAAATACGATAAAACTCTTTGGTTCCAACAGTTTTAAGAAATCCTTGCCAAAGGCGAGAAAAAAAGCCATTTTTGCCAACGTTTGGGGTAATTTCTGCCATGGAATGCGCCTTGCTTTTTTTTCTAAAATGAATGTAAGCCATCAACAATAAGATATTTGTTCGCTTATTTTACTGGTATTTGGGGATTTTTTCATCTAAAAATCATCAGCTTAACCAAGCCAGTTTTAATGAAAATGCAATCACAAAAGGCGTGACGATGACTGCCAAAATACTGCCCGCCAGTAATAGTGCTAAAATCGGATAACCGTTCAGCCCCATGGCAAATTGCCCCACTGCCCCCGTAGCAAAAATCAGCACAGGGAGCTGCATCGGTAACGAAATCAATGGCACCAACACCGCGCCGTTTTTTAGCGATAATGTCAAGCTACTGGCAATCGCTGATAAGCACAACAAAATCGGACTGCCCACCAAAATAGAAGCACTCAGGGCAATGGCTGCTTGGCTGGTCAAGCCAAAAAGCGGCATCGCTAAAAATGCGAGCAGACACACCATACCCGCACTGGTTAGCCAATGCACGATGAGCCGTACTAGTACCCAAGTGGGAATCGAGGCACGAGCGACAACCAATTGCGCCAGTGTACCGTTATCGAGGGCTGGGCGAAATAAGTTTTCCATACCCATAATCAGCGACAATAACGCTGCAATCCATACCGCAGGCACGCCCAGTTGCTGCAGTAATTTTGGCTCGGTGCCCATCGCCAGTGGAAATAAGGTGATGATAATTAAAAACAACACTAACGGATATAACCACTGCACTTTATTTTGCTGCTTTATTTGCCATTCACGTTGCCACAGGGCAGAAAAATCAATCATTGCAGTTGCCCCTAAACCATATACAAAGTTAAATCTAATTGCTTGTTGGCGACGGCGACAGTTTGGTGGCTGGTCATGAGCACTGCCCCGCCGCGCTGAACGAATGCCTGCATCAAGTGTTCAATTTTGGCAATCATATTGACATCAAGCGCGGTCAGCGGCTCATCAAGTAGCCAGCAAGGAAATTGTGCTACATACTCCAGCGCAAACAGCAAGCGTGCCAGACCCACGCGGCGCGTCTGCCCTGCCGAGAGTTGATAGCAGTTGATTTTCTCATAACCTGCTAACCCAACCCAATCGAGTGCTTGCTCAAGGGCATCTGCGCTTGGTTTGATGCCATACAAGGCTAACAAAAATCGCAAATTTTGCTCAACGGTGAGTTGCAAATGAATACCCAATTGGTGCGCCACATAAAATGGCTGCACAGGTAGTCCTGCCTTGCCCTGCCAGCTGATATCACCGGTCAAAACAGGAATCAACCCTGCAAGCTGCATCAAAAATGTGGTTTTGCCGGTGCCATTTTTACCCACCAAATGACAAATATCGCCACGGTTTAGCACCAAATTCACCGCTTCACACAGCGGAAATTCGCCACGTTGTATGGTGACATTTTGACAGTTTAGCAGCGAACTGGTCGCCGAGATAGGCATAGTAGTGGGCATTGGATTTGGCATAGCATTGGTTAAAATTTGCAAGTCATTAAATAGATAACAGATTAAATTGATAAATCACAGCCTTATACCCATTGTATAGATAATTGGCTAAAGTTGTGTAGAAAGCTTATTATATACTAACTTGCGACAGGTCTTTGCTATTATCAATATAAAGTATCCATATAAAGCTTGGTGATAGCGTCAAAGTTTTGCCAACCCGTTTGTTAACTTTTTTGTTTTTTAACTGTTCTGCTTTTCGTTTTTCTTTCTATTTTTAGCTATTTTTTGTTGGGTAAGTGAAATCAATGTCCAAAAATCCGAAGCGTTTATGGCAACGCCTAAAACTGTTGTTTACTGCTGAAAAACCAGCGTCACTCCCTGTAGCCGATAAAAAAACTGACTCTGGCTATTATGCTGAGACAAGCGAGCATAGCGATGCTACTGACTATCAGCCTTTTGCCAAAAATCTAATCAATGCGGCGTTTGATGAACATAGCCATTTACAAGATGAACCACTTTTAGCTAGTGAGTCGCCCGAGTCAGATGACGAATTAGAGCTACAACCGATTACTCCCGATGATATAGAGCATATCTTAGCCAGTATGGGTTATCAATTTATGTATCACCCGGCCAGCGAGCAAGATGAGCAAAGTATTCATCATTATACGATGCAAGTGTCAGATAAAGAGCGGCATTGGGGTTGTATGATTCGTTTTTTTAGTGAGCAGCAATTGATTGCGGTGTACAGTGTTTATCCTACTGCGATTGCTGAAGCCAATCGCCCAGAGATGCTCGCCATGCTCGCTTATCTGAATTATGATTTGATGATTGGCAATTTGGAAATGGATGTGATGGATGGCGAGCTGCGCTTTAAGACGTCGCTTGATTTAGAGGTGACGGGGGTGAGCGAGCTAATTATGAGTTATTTGCTACAGAGTAATTTCTCGTTGTTTTCACGGCTGTATGACACCATTCGCGAGATGATTGAGCAGCCGCACACTACGCACGATTTGCAAGGTGCTGTAGACAAGCTGATTGACTCTCAGCAGTCGCGCAATTTTTTCTTGGCATCTGATGCCATTCAATAATACGCGGTCGACATAAAAAAAGGCGGTGAAATTCATTCATCGCCTTTTTTATGACATAGTAAAAGCTGCTACAACATGGCAGCGACTTCCGCACCTTCGCGAATGGCACGTTTGGCGTCCAATTCGCCTGCCAATTTTGCCCCGCCAATTAAGTGATATTGCGCTGTCAAGTCATCACCCACCGCAGGCATTAAGTCATTGACCGATTCTTGCCCCGCGCAGATAACGATACTATCAACGCGCAATAATTGGCTATGACCGTCTGGGTTAGTAATCCAAATGCCTTCATTGGTAATTTTCTCATAGCCAATGCCGCTCACCTGTTTGACGCCATGCTTGTTGATATGAGCACGGTGCACCCAGCCAGAGGTTTTATTGAGACCTGCCCCCAAGCGACCTTTTTTACGCTGCATCAAATACACTTCACGGGTCGGGGTAATGGGCTCTGGTTTCACCAGTCCACCTTCGCTGTCATAGTGTGGGTTGGTGTCTACCCCCCACTCACGTTTCCATGAGGCTACGCTTTGCGGATGGGGTTGATAAATCACCTTGCCTTGGGCATCTTTTTCAAACGGTTTAACATGGGTGGATGTTAAATATTCGCTGACATCAAAGCCAATTCCGCCTGCGCCGATCACCGCGACTCGCTTACCTGCAACTTTTTGACCCGATAGCAATTCGGCATAGCTCATCACTTGCGGCAACTCTACCCCTTCAAAGTCAAGCGCCCGTGGCACAACGCCTGTGGCAATAATCACATCATCAAACTGACCTGACTCTAGTTCCTCTTTGCTTACTTTATGATTGAGTTTGAGCTCAATATCTAAACTGTCCACCAAATTGGTAAAATAGCGGATGGTTTCAAAGAACTCTTCTTTACCTGGAATCACTTTGGCATAGTTAAACTGTCCGCCGATTTTATCCTGTGCTTCAAACAAGGTGACCTGATGACCGCGTTTGGCGGCGACCGTCGCTGCTGATAAGCCTGCCATGCCTGCGCCCACTACGGCAATTTTTTTGGCTTTTTTGGCAGGTTTATAGACCAGTTCTGTTTCATAACAGGCTTGGGGATTGACCAGACAGGTTGAGCGTTTATTGTCAAATGTATGATCTAGACATGCTTGGTTACAGCCAATACAGGTATTAATTAAGTCAGTTTGTCCTAAACTGGCTTTTGCCACCCAGTCTGGGTCTGCCAAGAACGGACGCGCCATTTGCACCAAGTCAGCTTGGTTCTCTGCCAGCAGCTGCTCGGCAGTCTCTGGCATATTGACACGGTTGGCAGCAATCACAGGAATACTCACGTGGCGTTTGACTTCAGCAATCACATCAGCAAACGCTGCGCGTGGCACTGACGTGACGATGGTCGGGATACGCGCCTCATGCCAGCCAATGCCCGTATTTATTATAGTCACGCCAGCTTTTTCGATGGCTTTGGCGATGGTAATGACTTCATGCATGGTGTTGCCATCGGGCACCAAGTCAATCATCGACAAACGGAAGGTGATAATAAACGCTTCCCCCACCGCCGCACGTATCGCTTTGATGACTTCGAGCGCAAAACGCATACGGTTTTCTAGACTACCACCCCATTGGTCGGTACGCTGATTGACGTGATTGCTTAAGAACTGATTGAGTAAATAGCCTTCTGAACCCATGATTTCGACACCATCATAGCCCGCCATTTTTGCAAGTTTGGCAGTTTTGGCATAGTCTTTGATAGTCGCCAAAATATTTTTTTCACTCATTTGACGGGGTTTGAAGGGTGAAATAGGCGACTTGATGGGACTGGCTGATACCGCCAATGGATGATAACCATAGCGACCGCTGTGCAGAATTTGCAAGATGATTTTGCAGTCATATTGGTGCACAGCTTTGGTGACTTTACGATGGTTTATCACATCGCCTTTGTGATTGAGCGTCCCACCTGCCGGCACCAACCAACCTTCATGATTGGGCGAGATACCGCCCGTGATCATCATGGCAACTCCCCCTTTAGCGCGCTCGGCAAAATAAGCGGCTAGCTTTGGATAGTTAAAAAACCGATCTTCAAGCCCTGTGTGCATCGAGCCCATCACAATACGATTTTTTAACGTGGTAAATCCTAAATCCAGTGGTTCAAAAATATGCGGATAATGGGTGTTATGAGTAGATATCTGGCTGTTATTTGACATAAATAATCCTTGGCAGTAATTTCCTTTCACTATTTGGTCACATTAAGGAACTAATCTTGTCACTTTGTCAAAGAGCTCGTTTTCATAATCAATTCTTCAATGTGGGAATTCGTCAATTTGGTCAAGCAATGTAGCTGTATCAACATACCTTAAGCATACATCAAACCAAAAATAGGTCAACCTATTATAAATAGTCATCTTTGAAAGGATAAGGCAAATTTTGTCCCGATGAGTCTACAAAAAAATCATGCTTATTTTTGCGACAATGTTAATATCACGCTAGGATAAAAGTACAACAGGAGGGAAATTACTGTGAAGAAAATGATTGTGAGCACGTCTACGTCTTGTCTTGACGACCTTGGCATTCCAGAAAATGTCAAAATGTTGCCAATGAATATCCATATGGGCGGTGCCAATTATCTAGATGGACAAAACCTAAGCTTAGACAGTTTATCGCGTATTCTACTCGATACCCCCAATATCGACATCAGTACCTCTGCCCCCACTGAAAATCAGCTCATTGAATTCTTTTATCAGCTCATCAAAGAAGACGTGCAAGAAGTTTTATTCATCTGTTTGTCCTCTTCTTTAAGCCAGACCTACAAAAACTTGCTCAATATCAGCTCCATGTTTAGTCATCGCATGAAAATTTATATCTATGATTCACGCACGATTTCACATGGCGAAGCGATTCTTGTACAAGAAGCCTCACGCTTACTCAAACAAGGCACAGAAATCCCTCAAATCATCACCGAAATCAACCGCCTGCGCGATAAAATCCATATCTATTTGGCAGTTGATAACCTTAAAGGCATGATTCGTACCAAGCGTATTTCAGCCCCAGTCGGCTTTTTTGCCAATTTATTCGGTATTAAACCGATTGTAAAAGTCGAATACTCAGGTCAAATAGTCGCCTTTGAAAAGGTGCGTAGTTTTGAAAAATGTATTGAGCGACTCGCCGATGCTATCATCACCGCCGCCAATGGCAAAAAAGGTAAAATGTATGTGCTTAGCGGCAATTTAAACCCTCATACCAAGTCACTACTTAACTATTTATCGTTACGCGGTTATGCTAAAACCGAAGTTCTTCCTGCCGCCAGTGTCTCTATAGCAAATATCGGTGTGTTCACCCTTGGCTGCGTATTTGTCGAAGACTAAACCCTGACTGTGTTGTACTCGCTTGTAAAACACAGTGAAGGCTTATCTGTTTTGTCATTTTTTATATTTGTGAAAAAGCAGATTGAGATATAGGATTTCGTCAAAATCCTTGTTATGATAAAGGCGTTTATTTGTTAACTACAGGGATGTCGTTATGCCAAACTTCCATACAGGGCTGGAAAAAAATCCTGCCAACTATACCCCGCTTACTCCCATTGATTTTATTGAGCGTACTGCTAGCATCTATCCCGATCAAACGGCGATTGTGTATAAAGATTATGAGCACAATGACCTACGTCAAAGTTGGGGCGAAACCTATAATCGCTGCCGCAAAATGTCGGATGCCCTAAAAAAACTAGGTATCGATAAAGACGATACTGTTGCAGTGCTACTGCCCAATACCCCAGCTATGGTTGAAGTCGCGTTTGGCGTACCGATGTCTGGTGGTGTGCTATGTACCTTAAATACCCGTTTGGACATCAATGCTTTGGTCTTTTGCCTACAGCACAGTGAAGCGAAAGTATTGATTGTCGATACTGAGTTTGAACAGCATGTTGCGCTGGTACAAGAGTCATTTCCTAACTTAATTATCATTCATGCCACCGACCCTGCGGTCACGCCCACTGAACAGTTTGGCAACATGACGTATGAAGAATTCATCGCCTCAGGAACCGACTTAGACAACTGGGAAAAACCAACTGATGAATGGGATGCCATCGCGCTCAATTACACATCAGGTACCACAGGTATCCCAAAAGGTGTGGTGTATCACCATCGTGGTGCCACCTTAAATGCCGTCTCTAATATTTTAGATTGGGATATGCCAAAGCATCCTGTGTATTTATGGACGCTCCCCTTGTTTCACTGTAATGGCTGGAGCTTTCCTTGGAGCATTGGCGAGCGTGCGGGTACCAATGTGTGCTTACGCAAAATTGATGCTGATTTGATTTTACGGTTGATTGGCGATGAAAAAGTTACCCATTATAGCGCCGCACCTATCGTGCATAACATGATTGCCAATGGTAATGAAGCGCTGAAAAAAGCCATCCAACATGAAGTACGTTGTAATGTTGCAGGCGCACCACCGCCTGAGTCTTTGCTTGTCAAAATGGAAGAAATGGGCTTTAAAATCACACATGTATACGGTTTGACAGAAGTGTATGGCCCTGTCACCCTGTGTGTCGAGCGCCCAGAATGGGATGATTTGACTGTCAGTGAACGCGCGCAAAAAAAATCCCGCCAAGGCATGAACTCACATCTGCTAGCGGGGTTTGATGTATTCAAACAAGGCACCACCAACCCAGTTGCAGCTGATGGTAGCGAAATTGGTGAGCTTGCTATCCGCGGCAATATGGTGATGAAAGGCTATCTAAAAAACCGTAAGGCCACCGCAGAAGCCTTTAACGGTGGCTGGTTTAAGACCGGTGACTTGGGCGTCAAATACTCGGATGGTTATATCAAAATTATGGATCGGCTCAAAGACATCATCATCTCGGGCGGTGAGAATATCTCAAGTATTGAAGTAGAAAACGTACTGTATCGTATGCCAGAAGTAGAAAGCTGTGGGGTGGTTGCTGCGCCACATGACAAATGGGGTGAAGTACCGGTAGCCTTTATCGAAATCCGCGAAGGCTCGACGCTAGATCGGGAAGACATCATTGCCCATTGCCGTAAATATTTGGCAGGTTTTCAAGTGCCCAAACATATTATTTTTGCGCAAATTCCAAAAACCTCGACGGGTAAAGTGCAAAAATTTGAGCTACGTCAAGCGGCACGCTCACTGGCGCATGAAGAAGCAAAAATCACTCACCATCATCCGCAAAGCTATTTGGCAGCGACAGCCGACTCCAATCCGAGCACTGCCATGCCTAGCTCTGCCACAGCTAGCAACACCCAAACCCCACCCGATGATTCATCAGAAGATGCGGCGTACTAAGCCTCAATATTGGCGACTCGTATTGCATATCCTCACTTTGTCAGTGGGGATTTTTGTTGCAACATATGCCTTGAAAACACCCAAAAAACACCCATTTATATAGAGATTTTCTCATGTTATTTTTAATTAATTATTAACAATCATAAGCGACAATATATGTCGTATATCAGTGATTTACCCCTATAATTTTTCATATATTTTGTTATTATAGCCTTATCAACTCACTTCTTTTTTAACTTATCCCTACTTTTAAATTGTTCCCGTTTTTATCAACCTTTTTTATGACAAGGAGTCCTTATGGACGACAATAAAGCCAAAGCTTTAACTGCCGCTTTATCACAAATTGAAAAACAATTCGGTAAAAATACTATCATGCGCCTGGGTGATGAGTCAGCAAAAATCAACGTGGATGTAGTCTCCACAGGCTCATTGGGTTTGGATATTGCACTGGGCATTGGCGGCTTGCCAAAGGGTCGTATCGTCGAAATTTATGGTCCTGAAAGTTCGGGTAAAACCACTTTAACCTTGCAAGCAATCGCCCAATGTCAAAAACAAGGCGGTACCTGTGCTTTTATCGATGCTGAGCATGCGCTAGACCCTATTTATGCTAAAAAATTGGGCGTTGATGTCGATGCTTTACTTGTCACGCAGCCTGACAACGGTGAACAAGCGCTTGAAATCACTGATATGCTAGTGCGCTCAGGTGCGGTGGATATGATTGTTGTTGACTCGGTCGCCGCCCTTACCCCGCGCGCAGAGATTGAAGGCGAGATGGGCGACAGCCACATGGGTCTGCAAGCGCGTTTGATGAGCCAAGCGTTACGTAAAATCACCGGTAACGCCAAACGCTCTAACTGTATGGTGGTATTCATTAACCAAATTCGTATGAAAATCGGTGTCATGTTTGGCTCGCCAGAAACCACAACCGGTGGTAACGCCCTTAAATTTTATGCGTCGGTGCGCTTGGATATTCGTCGTATTGGTGCGGTTAAAGACGGTGAAAACATCGTCGGCTCTGAGACCCGCGTTAAAGTCATCAAAAATAAACTGGCGCCGCCGTTTCGCCAAGCAGAATTTGACATCATGTATGGGACAGGTACCAATCATTTAGGTGAAGTGGTTGACTTGGGTGTCGATATTGATGCGGTCAAAAAATCGGGCGCTTGGTACAGCTACAATGACAGTAAAATTGGTCAAGGTAAAGCCAACGCCATTAGATTCTTGGAAGAAAACCCACAAATCGCCCAAGAGATTGAAGCCAAAGTGCGCGCTGCTAAGCTTGGTAATGTCGAACCTGTGCCAGAAGAAGCGCATGACGTTGAACCCCCTGAGTTTGTCGAAGGTATGCAATAACTACCTAGCTAACCAAAACCCTAGTTTTTACTGGGGTTTTTGTTTTTATACTGTTCAACTTGTTCCCAAGCCTGTTAGCTTTTTTTAGTCACGGTTAAAACCGCTATGCCAGATCCTAAATCCTTGTTAGAAACTATCGAAAATCAGTTAATGACTGATGAACAACGCCAAGCTTACCATGACAAGCTTAAAGCTGAGAGCTATATGCGCTGGCTGGCGTTTTATTATCTTGGGCGGCGTGAGCAGTCTAAAAAAGAGCTGCGGGACAAACTACTGGCTAAAGGATGTGATGCGGCGGCTATCGAAGCGCTTTTGAGCGAATTTGAAGCAGAAGGCTATCAAAGCGATGAGCGTATGACATCTGCATTAATCAAAGAAGGTATCGGCAAGCAGCATGGTACCCAGCGGATTTTGCAAACGTTAAAAAAACACGGCTTAACCACCGTCCGTTCGGTCAGTGCGATTAATACATGGATTGAGACGCACAATGATTTTTTTGAGGATCTATCACTCAATGATATCGAATCAGACAAGCCAAATGAGCAGCTAGATGATGCCTATGAAGTGGATTGGCTTGCCCAAGCGGTGGCAGCACGGGTACGAAAATACGGTGATGCCATCCCGACAGAGCCTAAGGAAAAAGCCCGTCAACTGCGATTTTTGCAATATCGGGGCTTTGCTGCCGATGTGTGTTTTGATGCCTTAAAGTATGACTTAACTACCCTAGCCAATCGCTAGGGCAACGGCTATTTTTTTACCGCCAATTGGTCAAAAATTGCGCCATCTTTAAAAAACTTGCTCATAATCTCATCCCAGCTACCAAAAACTTCATTTGGCTCAAACGTGGCAATTGCAGGAAACTGGCTTTGGTATTTTGCCAAAGTCGCCGCATCCACAGGGCGCAAATAATTCTTGGCCATAATCTCTTGGGCAGGCGTATCCCACAAACCTTTTAAATAGGCTTTTGCCAATTCAGTGGTACCTTTTTGCTCGGTAACGGCATTCACCACAGCAACAGGGTTATTAATCTTGACCGAATAACTGGGATAAATAATCTGTAAGTTTTTATCGGCAAATTCTTTTTTGGTGATTTGTGCTTCATTCTCTGTGGTAATTAGCACATCACCGATTTCTCGTTGTAAAAAGCTTGTTGTCGCTGCCCTTGCTCCACTGTCATACACTGCCACATTGCTCAAAATTTGCTTCACCAGCGTTTTGGTTTTGGCTTCGTCATTATTGAAATGGTGCAATCCATATCCATACGCACCCAAGAAACCATATCGCGCTGTACCACTGGTTTTTGGATTGGCAATCACGATACTGACACCGGGTTTTGCCAAGTCATCCCAGTCTTTGATTTGTTTGGGGTTGTTGTTACGGACCAATAGTACCATGGTGCTGGTATAAGGTACCGCGTTATTGGGAAACGCTTGTTGCCAGTTTTTATCCACCAAGCCTTTTTTCACCAGCAAGTCAACATCTGAGGTTTGGTTCATGGTCACCACATCCGCTTTAAGCCCATTGGCCACGCTTAAGGCTTGTTTACTTGAGCCGCCATGCGACTGCTGGATAGTGACGGCTTGTTTTTGCTGCCCCGTAAAAATCGGGTTGTATTCTTTATACAACTCGCGGGATACGTCGTAAGATACGTTTAGCAAAGATACACCATTGCCGTTAGCGGCTGAAGCGCTGGCTGCACTCTCGTTTTTGGGCGGAGCTTTTTGGCAGGCAGTTAAGCTTGCCACTGCCATCACTGAAATACCGGCTAATGCCAAGACTTTGCCTTTAAATTGCGTACGGGTGGTGAATGGGTGATTTTGGGTCGCGTTTGTCATGTTTTCCTCATAAGTTTTCAAGGTGCCAAGCTAAATATGTAATGGCTTAATGATTGAAAATATAGTAAGGATTTTTATTTATACTGTCTTGGAATATTTAATACTTTCATTATTCCTTAGATGAATAAAAAGCCCGTAATGCATACGGGCTTTGAAAGTACAATTCTGCGATTAAAATTTTAAAAACGGGTTTTAAATTTTGGCGCAACTGGATTGGCTTGACCGCTGACTGTCGTAGTATTTGCGCCTGCTTGGTTGTTTTGTCCAAATAATGGACCACCGCCACCGCCCATGCCTTTGGTCAACCCTTGCACCGCTTTCATCATTTTACTGATGCCCGATGGGTCGGATAGCATTTTCATCATTTTTGCCATTTGCTTGTGCTGCTTTAACAGCTGATTGACATGCTGTACGTCTTTACCTGCGCCTGCCGCGATACGGCGTTTACGGCTCGGGTTGATTTTATCAGGGTTTTTACGTTCAAATGGGGTCATGGAATGAATGAGCGCTTCCATTTCTTTGACCTTTTCTTCTGGCTTGGCATCTGATACCGCTTTTTGGATATCCGCACCGCTCATGCCTGGCATTTTATCCAAGAAGCCCGCCATGCCGCCCAAATTCTTCATTTGTTGGAATTGGGTTAGCAAATCCTCAAGGTCAAACTCACCGCCTTTTTGGATTTTTTTCGCCATTTTTTCCGCTTTTTCGCGGTCAATTTTTTGCTCGACTTCTTCGACCAGTGACAGCACGTCACCCATGCCCAAGATACGCTGTGCCACACGCTCAGGGTGGAAGGGCTCAAGCGCATCAAGTTTTTCACCACGACCCAAGAATTTGATCGGTTTGCCAGTGATGGCACGTACCGACAACGCCGCACCACCGCGCGCATCGCCGTCAGTCTTGGTCAAAATCACGCCAGTCAAAGGTAGCGCATCATTAAAGGCTTTTGCAGTATTTGCCGCATCTTGACCGGTCATTGAGTCAACGACAAATAAGGTTTCTGACGGAGTGACCGCTGCGGTTAAGGCTTTGATTTCGTCCATCATGGCTTCGTCGATGTGTAGACGACCTGCGGTATCGATAATCAAAATATCTTGAAACTGTACTTTGGCTTGTTCGATGGCGCGTTTGGCGATATCAATCGGGTTTTGGTCAGCTCTCGATGGCACAAAATTGGCTTTGACTTGCTCAGCGACTTGCTCAAGCTGCTTGATTGCTGCGGGGCGATAGACATCGGCAGAGACTAGCATGACTTTTTTCTTATGGCGCTCTTGCAGATATTTGGCAAGTTTACCGGCTGTGGTGGTTTTGCCCGCCCCTTGCAAACCCGCTAGTAGATAGACAACAGGTGGTTTGCCTGTCATTTCAAGTGATTGGTTAGCACTGCCCATCATCTCGGTCAGCTCGTCATAGACGATTTTGACAAAGGCTTGACCTGGAGCGAGTTCTTTAAGGACTTCTTGACCTAGCGCTTTATCTTTTACCCGTGACACAAAATCGCGCGTCACTGGCAAGGCGACATCAGCTTCTAATAGGGCCATACGCACTTCACGCAAGGTGTCTTTGATATTGTCTTCAGTTAGCTGCCCTGTACCAGAGATACTACGTAAACTCGTCGACAGGCGTTCGGTTAAGGTTTCAAACATATAATTTCTCTAATCTATTGCTATCAATTTTATAATCTTACTATTTTATGCTAAATTAGCTAAAACTGCTAATATAATACCGATAAAATCGCGATTTGTGCATGGCTCATGCTAGTATAACCATCGCATTTTGCACGTATTTGATGATTTTTAATGAGGCTAGGGTGTTTGTAATCTTCGTACTTGCGTTAGTCTGTTATGGCTTAACTACCATCTATTTGATGTGGGCAGTTACGCAACAAAAGCCCATCCGTAAAGGCATGGTGCTTGGGCAATTGCTGATTGGGTTATTGGGTCATGCGGTGGTGTTATATCCTGATATCATTACCCAAGGGGGGCTAAACTTTAATATTTTTAATGTCGTGTCGTTGACGACATTGTTTATGCTGTTATTTTATTGGGGATTTTGTCTTTATCGCCAAATTTTGCCGCTTGGGATTTTGGCAACGCCGTTGGCATTTTTGGGCATGATGATTGGTTTTTTTGGCGATGCACCCTATCACCCGCTATCAACCATCAGTCCTATCTTACAAGCCCATATCATCATGTCTTTGGCTGCTTATTCGGTACTATTTATGGCAGCGATTGCCGCGATTATGCTGCGGCTACAAATCAGCGAACTAAAACGTCAAACCTTTCACCGTGTCTGGGTCGATAAACTACCTTCACTCCAAAGCATGGAAGCCTTGCTGTTTGATATGATTACTGTGGGTTTTCTGCTATTGTCGATTTCGCTGTTGTTGGGCTTTATCGATACCACCAATTTACTGGCGCAGCATTTGGTACACAAGACTGTGTTTAGTCTGTTGTCTTGGTTGGTATTTGGGGCGTTATTGGTTGGACACTGGCGCTTTGGCTGGCGAGGTCAACGAGCTGCTAATATGACGCTATATGGTGTGATTTTGCTTGGCTTGGCGTTTATCGGCACGAAGTTTGTGTTGGAGCTGATTTTAAGCAAATAAAAACCCCAATTTTATTGCTAAAACTGGGGTAAAATGCCGCTAAACTAAGTGATAAGTAAGCTGCTAAATTAAGTAACTAGTAACTAGTTATCCAATTTTGATTGTACATAGCTGATAGCACTTTGCACCGTGGTTAATTGTGCGCTGTCTTCATCAGGAATGGTAATACCAAATTCGTTTTCAAAAGACATCACCAATTCAACAAGGTCAAGTGAATCTGCGCCGAGGTCATCCATAAATGAAGATTCATTTTTGATGTCTTCTGCATTCACGCCTAATTGCTCAGCCACTGCGGCTTTTACTTTTTGTTCGATTTCGTTACTCATGCTTCTCTCCTTGCATTGGGGTATATGATATATCGAGTAAACTACATATTAGAGCATATTATCATGCTCATTGCCTATTTCAAAATAAAATAATGCAACCTGTTACTATTTCAAAAACTGTATTTTAAGTTCAAAAACTGCATTCTAAGGCTCGCTAGGTTGGTGTTTGGCAGGCTAAACCATTTACATGTACATGCCGCCATTGACGTCAAGCACAGTGCCGGTAATATAACCTGCTTCTTCACTTGCCAAGAAATTTACCGCAGCGGCGATGTCTTCAGGTTTGCCCAATCTGGCTAGCGGAACGGTATTAAGCATGGATTGAATCAATGCTTCATCAAGCTCGCTGGTCATATCAGTGTCGATAAAGCCTGGTGCCACGCAGTTGACCGTGATTTGGCGTGACCCAATCTCCCGAGCCAGTGAACGGGTAAACCCTTCAATGCCTGCTTTGCTTGCCGTATAGTTGGTTTGTCCGGCATTGCCCATCGCAGCGACTACTGAGGTGATATTAATAATGCGACCTTGCCGCGCTTTCATCATGCCTTTTATGGCGCGTTTACTAGTGCGAAACACCGAGGTCAAATTCACGTCGAGTACGCGCTCCCAGGCATTGTCATCCATTCGCATGAGCAGACCATCTTGGGTAATACCGGCATTGTTGACTAGTACCTGTACATTGCCAAATTCTTTTTCAATGCTATCAAATAACTGGTTGATTTGCTCGGCATCTTGCACATTGAGCACACGACCTGCGCCCCCCAATTCTTGTAGGTAATCATTGACTGCCGCTGCGCCTTTTTCACTGGTAGCAGTGCCGATGACAAGATAGCCTTCATTTGCTAGACGTTTGGCGATTGCTTGACCAATTCCACGGCTAGCGCCTGTCACTAATGCAATACGTTGAGTCATATACTTCCTTGGTTTTTTTATTGGGCTGATAATTGTTGTTTTATATTATCTAGTTTGGCCACTGTATCGGTTGCTAGTGTGGTAATTTTCTGCGCTTGGCGTTTGGCTAGTCCTGTCAGCACACTACCGCTACCACATTCGATTTGTAAGCTGATTTGCGCGTCTGCTAAATTATTCTCAATAGTCGACCATAGCACGGGCATATTGAGCTGCTCAATCAACGCTTGTTTGATTGCGGTCACATCGGTTTCTACCCGCGCATGGCGATTTTGTATCACGGGAATACTGGGCGGGTTAAATGTAACGGTTTCTAATTCTGCGGCAAGCTTATCGGTGGCAGGCGTCATCAGCTGACAATGTGACGGTACACTGACTTTTAGCGGCATGCTTTTTTTACCGAGTGAAGCAATTTTCTCTGACGCTAAATCCACGCCTGCCACATTGCCTGCAATCACCACTTGCCCTGGCGCGTTAAAATTGGCTGGGCTGACCACTGCCTGCGCATGCGCCGCTACCACAGCATCACATATTTGTTGTACATCTTCATCAGGCAGACCTAAAATCGCCGCCATTTTGCCTGTTTGTGATTGCATGGCGGCGCTCATATACTGGCCACGATGATGCACCAGCTTTACCGCATCTGCCAAACTCAACACCCCAGCGGCACACAGCGCACTGTATTCACCCAGTGAATGCCCGGCAACATATGCCGGCTGTAAATCAAGCTCATCGCGCAGCACCCGCCAAATTGCCATACTAGCGGTCAATAGTGCAGGTTGGGTATACGCAGTATCATCTAAAGACGCGGCACCTGACGCCCCTTGGCATATCGCCCACAAGTCAAACCCAAGCGCTTTTGAGGCTTCATCAAACGTTGCTTTGACAGTAGGATACTGGGCTGCCCAATCGTTTAGCATGCCCACACTCTGCGAGCCTTGTCCTGGGAAAATCACAGCATATTTCATAGAGGCAGCATTGTCTTGGGATGAAGTGGCTGGTTGATTTGCGCTGGTTTGGCTTTGCATTGGGTTATCCATAATGTCCTAACTTATTATCTTGTACTGCTTATGTTGTACCGCTTATGTTGTATTGCGTCTACTAGACCGCTAAAAAACATGGTCAAAAAAATTTGCTTGGGCAATTTTTTGGTCGATTACTTTACCAAAAGTTATCAGCAAAATCAAAATGGGTCATTAGCGTGGATTGACGTTATAGGCTTATCAAGCTTGGCTGGCAATAATATAACTTACTATCGAGCCAGCAGGCAAAAGTAAGCCAATAAATTTATGTGTACAATTGTACTCTGATTATTATGGCATATTGAAAAAAAAATTCTAGCTTTTTCTTTGGGGTATTTTTACATCAAAAACAAATAAAAAAAGGCTGATGAATTATCATCAGCCTTTTTGGTGCTTAGCCAATGCATACTAAGCTATGTCAAAGCCCTGCATTTTGCGCTAATTATTCAGCAACGGCTGCTACTTTGAATAATTGACGACCACGGTAAAAACCGTCTTTGGTCGCATGGTGACGGATGTGTTTTTCACCGGTAGTTGCATCTACAGCAACAGCATTGATTGTGATGCGGTCGTGTGAACGACGCATATCACGGCGTGAACGGCTTTTACGGTTTTGTTGAACAGCCATGAGGTTAGCTCCTGTGCTTCTCGCTATTAAAACATCGTTCCCTTAACCTCATTACATCATCATGCAAACAACTTGATATCGATATTTGGCACGGATATAAGGCAAACTATTGGAACAGACAATCAGATAAATTTATAAACGCCATATTATACGTAAAAAAACCTATTTAGCAAAGCCTTAACCGACATTTAGTGGCAAGTTTTTGTTACTACATGTGTGACGGCGTATATAATGGCGTGGTTGTTATTAACTTTTTAGGCTTGCCAGTACCGCAAACGGATTTTCTTTTTCCGCCACTGCCTCTGGCAACTCGCCTACCTCAGTCACTGCCATTTCGCAGTCATCATGCTTGGGCGCTAATGGCAAATCAACCAATAATTCATCTTCAATCATTGGTAATAGCCACAGTTTATTGTCATCCGTTAGCTCATCAATCAGAATAATTTCTGTGCCTTCATCAAGCAATGCGACGTGATTTTCATCTTCAAGCAGTGCAAGCTCACTATCGACATCCAGACTCACTGCGACGGGGTCTAGGCAGCGCTGGCAGGTTTGCCAAAGCACGCCCGTAGTGTGTAATTGCCAAAATACCACGTCCCCTTTTTTCTGAATGTCTAATATCACATCCAGTGGTTGATCGTTGTCATGATGTTCATCACCCAAGGCATAGATACGTGGCAAATCCTTGAGACTCACCTCGCCTTCCCAGTGATAATGGTTATCGTTGTTATGCTCCCAACGTGCCAAGTCAATAAACTTAACCAAGCTGGCACTGGCGCCAATCTCACTGGTGGTGTTATTGGCGGTTTTGGATGGGGCAGTTGTTGGTACATCTTGCGATGATTGTGATGGCACGTTTGATAAAGAATGTAGCGTCATTTCACCGCTCCTGTTATTTATGTTGCGTTACAGTATAAAGCATACTGACGTCCATTGCATGGTAGCATGTTGTTGGCGTGATTTCCTAGTCGATGCGGGCGGTTAAATTGTATAATAGCAATTTTTATCGACCCTACTTTTGCTATGTCCCCACACCTATCGCCAATATCCGCACAAATATCACCACGAACCCTTGCTATTTTTCCCTTTATGACGCTGCCTTTTGTCAGTCAATTCGCGGTGGCGCCTGTGTTAGCCAATGATATTGACACAACTGTGATTGACCAACAAAGTGCGCATTTAGCATTAAGGGTTAATTTTTTGCCCGTACTCGCCAGTATATCAAAGACAAAAAATCGCCCTTTGACTGACTATCAATGGGTATCGGTGGAAGCATTACAAGTGCAATGGCTAATGGGTTGGTTCAAACGGTGGTTTTGCCATCGTGATACGATTTTGGTCAAAGGCGAGCATGAGCCTGAATATTTTGCCGCGACCGATACTGAGCCTGCCAAAATTGTGTTTGCGCATGGATTTTTTGCCAGTTCCTTGCATGAAATTAGCCATTGGTGTATGGCAGGTCAAAAACGCCGATTGCTCAATGACTTTGGCTACTGGTATGCGCCCGATGGACGTAATGAGCAGCAGCAACAACAGTTTGAACAAGTAGAAATCCTGCCGCAAGCGATTGAATGTTTATTGACGCTGGCTTGCAACAAACCCTTTAGTGTGTCTAAAGATAATTTGTTTGCCGATTTTGACACCAGTCAAAGCACTTTTGAAGCTGATGTACAAGCCCAAGCGGTGAAGTTTTGGCAAACGGGGCAAAAACTGTCAACCGATGCCAAATTCTTGCTAAGCCAGTTAACTAAACTGCGCCCGCTACCATTGACCTCGTTTGATATCTTTCACAATTTTATCAAAGTTAATTTTTATCAAAGTTAATTAGGCCAATAAAAAAGGCAGTTATTGAACACTGCCTTTTTTTGGGTATAAAAACTTAATCTTCTTTATATTTTTCATGACAGGATTTACAGCTAGCGCCCAAATCACCAAATTGGGTTTTGATGCCATCAACACTGGTTGCAGTCGCAGCGGCGGCATTGAGGGCACTGGCAGCGGTTTTAAATTTATCAATTTGTTGTTGGAACCCTGCAGCATCGCGCCAAATTTCATCTTTTGCTTCACCGCCTTTGGCTGTCTCTGGATAATGCACCCAAGGATTTTGGTTAAGTTTCTCGGCGGCGGCTTTGACTTGCGCGGCATCAAATTTGCTTGGGTCTTTGACCATCGCACCAATCGTTTGGTTGGTTTTTTTCCAATCTTTCATGATTCTTTCACGCGCTTTTTTGTGGTCTTCTGGCGTCATGTTAGGGTCAACTGCCGTGGTCGAGGTTGTCGTGGTACTTACCGTAGCGGTTGCAGTTGCACCATTCGCGCTAGCGGTAACTGTGGTAGCAGGCGCTGAAGCAGTCGTTGTGGTTGTGGTTTCTGTTTTTTTATTACAGCCTACCAGCGCCATCGCAACGATTAATGGGGTGGCAAATTTTAATGCAGTCGACATCGTCCTTTCCTTCCGTGTTTTTGGTTTATATGAATTAAATAATTAATGTTATTATCAGAGTGTGGATTAATCATCTCTAAGGATTTTAACAAGTATTGGCAAAAAAATTATTATGATTTGGTAACTAAGCCTAACCACTGTTTGAGATAGGGTGTGGTTTTTTGATTAAGTGCTTTGTAATTTGATTGCTTTGCCTTGGGTTTTGATTGGCTTGCCTTGTAGGACGGCTTGGGCGATTTTGATATGTTTAGGGTCATGAAAACCTGTGATGTGATACAAGGTTAGACCGTCAGCATTGTAGATGGTCATCCCATCAGTGGTCGGCTCAATGCTATCGCTAGGCAATAATTGATAGCTTGTGACTTTAGCACCTTGGTGATGGCTAAAACCCTGTTGGGTCAGTCGCAGCTCACCCCCTGCTAAAGTCGCCACCTCTTTTTTTCGGTTGAATGATTGCCACACAATACCTGCGATGATGGCTAGTAAAATCATAAGCGAGCCGATGGCAACTGATAGCATTTTAAATACCATCAATAGCCCTACCCCGGCAATAGCGATACTCACCCAAAGTATTTGGGTCAATATGGTGGGTGTCGCCGCTTGACTTTGCAAACCAATGGTAACGCCTGTCTCGGTGACTTTTAACATAATCATCTCTATAACGATTTCAAGGGCGTAGCGCCTACGCCCTTACTAGCCCAGCTTGTTTTGTTAGGCTATTTTACCAACCTAGCACTGCTTGTTGTTCGGCAATCAGCTGTTTGATACCTTCTTCAGCAATCGCTAGCATTTCATCCACTTGCGCACGGGTAAAAGGTTTTTCTTCGGCAGTGCCTTGAATCTCGATAAACTCGCCTTTTTGGGTCATCACGACGTTAAGATCTGTGTCACAGCTTGAGTCTTCGCTATAGTTCAAATCCAACAGCACTTCACCATTTTTGATACCCACAGAGACCGCTGCTACCAAGCCTACCAAAGGATCGGCTTTGAGTTTTTTGGCGGCTTGCAATTTTTCTAACGCATCGACCAATGCCACAGCCGCACCGGTGATACTGGCAGTACGGGTACCACCATCGGCTTGCAGCACGTCACAGTCGATATGGATGGTATTTTCCCCAAGCTTTTCAAGATCTACCATCGCCCGTAGGCTACGACCAATCAACCGCTGAATCTCTTGGGTACGACCTGATTGTTTACCCTTCGCGGCTTCGCGTTGGGTACGCTCGTGGGTCGCACGTGGCAACATACCGTATTCAGCAGTAATCCAGCCTTTACCTGTGCCTTTGAGCCAGCGCGGTACTTGGGTTTCGATACTGGCGGTACATAGCACTTTGGTGTCACCATAGCTAACCAGCACGGCACCTTCGGCATGTTTGGTAAAGTTACGCACAAAACTAATTGGGCGAAGTTGGTTGTTTTCACGATTATCGATACGCATAAGATTCCCTAAAAGACCGCCTTGACGGTTTGGTAGATAGTTTTTAAGCAATGGGCAAAAATTACAGTGGTTTTATGCTACCTTGCCAACCCAGTTTTAGCAAGATAATTCCGTCAGCAACATGGCAGGTTGCTATTCAAGCCCTTCGCGCTTACGTAGCTCTTTACGTAAAATCTTACCAACATTGGACTTGGGCAGACTATCGACAAACTCGACATAGCGTGGGCGTTTATAGCCACTTAAGTGCTGTTTACCAAACGCCAGTAGCTGCTCAGCAGTGACGCGGTTGTGTTTTCTGACCACGAATATTTTAGGCTCTTCCCCGCGCGTCGCGCTTGGTACGCCAATCGCCACACACTCGAGCACATCGGCATGCTCGAGCATCACCGACTCAATCTCATTTGGGTAGACATTAAACCCTGACACCACAATCATGTCTTTTTTACGGTCAACGATTTTAATAAAACCGCGCTCATCAATGATGCCAATATCGCCTGTGCGCAAATAGCCTGTTGCGGTAAACGCATTAGCAGTCTCGACAGGTAGATTGCGATACCCCACCATCACTTGCGGACCTTTGACAGCGATTTCTCCGCGTTCGCCAATGCGCACAGGTTGGTCGTTGTTGTCCAATAAGATGATGTCAGTGGCAGGGGTTGGCAGCCCGACTTTGTTGGTAAATTCTGCGATAGTTAACGGATTAAAGGTAATCACAGGTGCGGTTTCTGAAAGCCCATACCCTTCGATAATCGGCAACCCTGTGATGGTATGCCATTTTTTGGCAACGCTAGGTAAGATTGCCATGCCCCCGCCAATGGTGGCTTTGAGTTGGGAAAAATCTAGCCTTCGAAATTCAGGATGCTGTATCAAGGCGCTAAATAGCGTATTGACCCCCAAAATAAAATGCGGCGGTGTACGCCTTAGCGTATTGACCAGTTCATTGATATCACGTGGATTGGGCACGAGCCTTGATGCAAACCCACGATACAAAATAAAAACACAGCAAATGGTGAATGAAAATACATGATACAGCGGTAATGACGCCAAAATAATATCTTCCTGCCCTTCTTCATCATACGCGCTGCGAATCAACGCATCGATTTGCAGCAAATTGGCAATCACATTGCCATGACTGAGCATCGCGCCTTTTGCCGTGCCTGTGGTACCACCGGTATATTGAATTAATACGATATTCGATAACGTGAGATTTGGGCGCTCATAAGCCTTGCTAGTGCCCGCTAATAACTGACTAAAATAAATCCAATTACCTTTTGGCGGCAAATCGGTGGTCGCTGAGACCAAATTGATTAATGCGCCTTTAAGCTTACTTTTTAAATCGCCCAAACGACAGATGATTAAATGATGTAAATCGCGGTTAAGGTTATCGGCAATGTCTTTATAGGTATAAATAAATTTATCTAATATAAACAACGCCTTGATGTCGGCATCATCCATTTGGTGCTCAAGCTCGCGACTGGTGTAGGAAGGGTTCATACTCACCAACACCATGCCAGCACGAATGACGCCAAGGGTAATCACGGGATATTGCAAAATATTGGGCAACATCACGCCAATGGCGTCACCGACCTTGAGCCCTAACTGCTGTAAATAAATGGCAACTTTTAGACTCAGTTTATCTAGCTGCTCGTAAGTAATCTGCTGATCATCGCAATAATACGCCACTTGCCGCGCATGTTTGGCAAACCCCGCTTCTAACATGTTAATCAGCGACGTTTGTTCATCTGGCATATCGATGGTACTACGAATGTTATAGCGCTCGTAGCTAATCAGCCACGGTTGCTGATTTTCTTCCCATTCATACATCTCATGCATCGGGCAGTCATTGATTGGTGAAATAGCGTCATCCATAAACTCAGTATTGCTCGTAACAGCCCATTGGTATCCCCAATTTTATAAGGTTAGTTGGGCGCGATGCAATAAAAAACCCAACTAATCTGATACAGAAAAGCTGGGTTTTGGCAAAAAGCATTAGCTTACTTTTTTTCTTCAAGTTTACGCAGTTCTTTACGCAGGATTTTGCCAACGTTTGATTTTGGCAATTCATCCACAAACTCAACTTTACGGGGACGTTTATAACCCGTTAACTCGCTTCGCGCATATTGCAGCAACTCTTCCTCGGTGAGGCTTGGGTCTTTACGTACCACAAACGCTTTTGGTACTTCACCGCTTTTTTCGCTCGGTACCCCAATCACTCCGACTTCCAACACTTTTGGATGCGCCGCTAGCACTTCTTCAACTTCGTTTGGATAGACATTAAATCCTGATACCAAAATCATGTCTTTTTTACGGTCAACGATTTTGAAATAGCCTTTCTCATCAATGACAGCGATGTCACCGGTTTTGAAATAACCGTCTGCTGTCATTACTTCTGTAGTGGCTTCAGGACGCTGCCAGTAACCTTTCATCACTTGTGGACCTTTAACTGCAATCTCACCACGCTCACCTGCTGCGACTTCATTGCCGTTGTCATCGAGCAGTTTGATGTCGGTGTTGGGCATCGGGATACCAATTTTGGCGCTAAATTGCTCTTGTGCCAAGGGGTTTAGGGTGGCAACGGGTGATGTTTCGGACAAGCCATAACCTTCTAGGATATTGGTACCTGTAATACGTTTCCACTCTTCAGCGGTTGAAGGCAATACCGACATACCACCGCCTAGCGACAAACGCAATTTGCTGTGGTCTAATGCGCGAAAACCGGCGTGGTGCGCCAAGCCATTAAATAATGTGTTCACCGCAGGGAAGAACACTGGCTTATATTTTGCTAATTCTTTGACAAAACTGTCCAGGTCGCGGGGGTTTGGAATCAATACACCGGTAAAGCCCATGTTCATACATAGTAGCGCACAGGCGGTAAATGAGAAAATATGATAGAGCGGTAAGGCAATGACGACGTACTCACCCACCATTTGATTGGGGAACACTTGTCTGGCGAACTCTTGGCACTGTAGCATATTGGATACCAAGTTACTGTGGGTAAGCATCGCACCTTTAGCAACCCCTGTGGTGCCGCCAGTGTACTGTAGTACCGCAATATCACTGCCCTTGATACCCTCTGGGCGCTGATAGCGACTGGCAGACGCTTGCTTAATAACACTCTTAAAGGTCACATGCCCGTCAATTTGCCAAGCTGGAATGGCTTTTTTGACATATTTGACCACGGTATTGACGAGCATACCTTTGAAGGTACCCATCAAATCACCGATTGAACAGACGATAACGTGATCAACCATTTTTTTGCCGATATCTTGATAGGTTTTGGCAAAGTTTTCAACGATAAATAACGCTTTGGCTTGCGAGTCTTCTAACTGATGGGCTAATTCATGAGCGGTGTATAGTGGGTTGACATTGACCAAGATAAAACCTGCGCGGATGATACCAATCATACACACTGGGTATTGCAAGATATTTGGCATCATCACCGCAACGGTATCGCCTTTTTTTAGACCCAAACCCTGCAAATACGCCGCGATTTGGCGGCTATAAGTATCTAGCTGACGATAGGTCATGCTACTACCCATACACACAAAGGCATCACTACCATTGAATTGTTCGAAATTCTTTTCAAAAACATTCATTAGGTTAACTTCGTCACCGGGCATTTGCATGTTATAGTTCATGCCGTAATGCTGGTAAGTCTTTAACCAAGGTTTCTCATGATGATCGGTAAGCTTTGGCGCATGTGGCTGCGCTTCCATAGTATCGATGGGAGTATCGATGGGCGCATTGTATTGGGTATTGTTGTCAGGGGTTTGAGCTGAGGTGGTTGATTCATTCATGAGAAATGTTTTCCTTAGGTATGCGGTCTATCAGCGGATAGCATATTGATAATTAAAAGAATTTTTATAAAAAGGTCCATCCCACTACTAAAAATTATATTAAAAATCGCGGCCAAATGTGTTATTAACATACTAAATATTTATTCAATTCTCAAGCCTATTCTCTGTACTTATGGGATGATAAAAATGATTTCGCGTCGAAATAGTTATCCGTTATTTGAGCGTTAAAGCGGCTACAGTGTCCAGTTATCTTTAAAAGGCGTTTTTGCGACACAGTTTGACGCGTGAAACTGGGCAAATTTGCCATGTCATGGATTAATACTTGTTTTTCTACTCTCAAGCTTTATGATATTTCCTCATACTTCTTATCTCTGTTTTGAACTTTCTTTCTTTTGCACTTTCTTTTATTTTTTGTCATTGATTAAGTAACCATTATGTCCGATACCCTTGTAGCAAAAATTACCAAACCAAACGATTTGAACAACCCCACTCGCTCAGTCGCTGAATTTACCGAAAACGCGTATCTGAACTACGCGATGTACGTCATCATGGACCGGGCATTGCCACACGTTGCGGATGGGCTCAAGCCTGTGCAGCGCCGTATCGTATATGCGATGAGCGAGCTTGGGCTCAAAAATACCGCCAAACCCAAAAAATCAGCGCGCACTATCGGTGATGTCATTGGTAAATACCACCCGCATGGCGACTCAGCCTGTTATGAAGCCATGGTGCTGATGAGCCAACCGTTTAGCTACCGTTATCCACTCATTAGCGGTCAAGGCAATTTCGGCTCGCCTGATGACCCAAAATCCTTCGCTGCGATGCGCTATACCGAAGCCAAGCTATCGGCTTATGCCAATACCTTGCTAAACGAGCTCGGTCAAGGCACTGTCGATTGGCAAGACAACTTTGATGGCACCTTGCAAGAACCCGTCACCTTGCCTGCCCGCCTACCGAACATCTTGCTCAACGGCACAACGGGCATTGCGGTCGGTATGGCAACCGATATTCCGCCACATAACTTGTCTGAAGTGGTCAAAGGCTGTATCGCACTGCTTAAAAAACCCACAATGACGGAAAAAGAGCTGGCAAAGTATATCCCTGCACCCGATTTGCCAACCAAAGCAGAAATCATCACCTCGCCTGAGGATTTGCTACAGCTATATAAAACGGGTCGTGGTAGCTACAAAATGCGCGCTACTTATCATGTCGATGACAAAGAAAAAAACTTAGTCATCATCGATGCGCTACCCTATCAAATCTCCGGCAATAAAATCATTGAGCAAATTGCCAATTTAATAAATGCCAAAAAACTGCCTTGGGTGACCGATATCCATGACGAATCCGACCACCAAAACGCTTGCCGTATCGTGCTTGAGCTGCGCTCTAACCGTGTTGATATCGAGCCGATGATGAGCCATTTGTTTGCCAGTACTGACCTTGAGAGTAATTACCGCGTTAATCTCAACATGATTGGCACCAATGGCAAACCCCAAGTCAAATCACTGCTTACCATTCTCACCGAATGGCTGTCTGTGCGCCGAGATACCGTCACGCGCCGTTTGCAATACCGCTTGGATAAAATCGAGCAGCGCCTGCATATCTTGGCAGGTTTGCTGATTGCCTATCTTCATATTGATGAAGTCATCCGTATCATCCGTGAGGAAGACGACCCAAAAGCAGAATTGATGACGCGCTATGATTTGACCGAAATCCAAGCCAACGCGATTTTGGATATTCGTCTGCGTCAACTGGCACGCCTTGAAGAAATTGAGCTTAAACGTGAACAAAGTGACTTAGAGACAGAAAAAGCCCAAATCGAAGCATACTTGAACAACCCAGACAAATTGACGGGCTTAATGATTGAAGAGCTCACTGCCGATATGAAAGAGCATGGCGACAAACGCCAATCGCCGATTGTAGAACGCACGGAAGCCACCGCGCTTAAAGAAACTGACCTAGCCCCAAGCGAGCCTGTAACGGTCATCGTGTCAAAATCAGGCTGGATTCGCTCCGCCAAAGGGCACGATGTCGATGCCGCCAATATGAATTACCGTTCGGGCGATGCCTATCTTGCCCATGCCCAAGGCAAATCCAATGAAAAAGTCTATCTCATGGATAACACCGGTCGCAGCTATCGCCTCGATGCCCATACCTTACCCTCTGCGCGGGGGCAAGGCGAGCCGCTCACAAGTCTGCTAAAACCTACGGGTGGGGCAAGTTTTGTCAATGTACTGATGGGACAAGATGACAGTAAACTCATCATGGCAAGCTCGCAAGGCTATGGCTTTATTAACACCTTTGCTGATCTTGATACCAACCAAAAAGCGGGCAAAAATGTGATTAATTTTGATGACGCTTTTAGTTTAATAACCCACCAAATTGGTGAGCAAGATACGCTAGTTGGCGTGGTCAGCTCGGCAGGGCATTTGCTGGTATACCCATTAACTGAGTTACCGATGATGAAAAAAGGCAAAGGCAACAAGCTGATTGATTTAAAAGACGGTGACAGCGTGGTCGCCATCACCACATTTGCCGAAGGGGATAGTTTGGCATTGGACAGTGGTAAACGCACCTTGACGCTCAAACCGATGGATATTGCCAATTTTATGGGCACACGCGGTCGACGCGGGGCACTCTTGCCAAAAGGGTTTCAAAAAGTGAATTCAATTATAACAGCTGTGTAAAAACTTTTAATGGACTGAAAAATGAATCGTGATGAATGCCTTGACATGATAAAGGGGCTAGATACTCAAGATAAAAGAATAAACTTCGTGAGTAAATATTTATTTCATGGTACTCCTCACGTTTTTTCAAACAGAGAGGAAGAATATTTTGAGTTTAGAAATAGGATTGCAACTAAATTTGATATTAGTTTCCACGAAGTATTCATAGTGGGATCTGCAAAACTTGGCTTTAGCTATCACAAAGAAAAGCTATTCGATTATGATTCAGATATTGATGTTGTTATGGTTAACAATAAACTTTTTGAAAAATTTTATTCCCAAATTTGTGATTACCAATACAAAATGGATAAAAATCATCGGATAGTAAGTAACTTAGAAAAATCTACTTACTATGAATTTATGCGTTATTTAATAAAAGGTTGGATGAGACCAGATAAGTTACCTACTTCTTTTCAAATAGATTTATTAAGAACAGAATGGTTTGACTTTTTTGAATCAATTTCTAATGAAAAATCCGAAGTAGGCAACTATAAGGTAGCAGCTGGTCTTTTCAAAGATTACAGTTATTTATATAAGTATTATAGTCAGGGAATTGAAAATACTTATAATATTCTAAGAGGATTTTGACATGGCAAAACAGCTTTCTTCTAACCCAAGTAATAAGAAAATTAGTGAACTTTACAATAGAGTAAAAAATAAAACTCTTATATTGCAGCCTGACTTCCAAAGAAAGTTAGTTTGGTCTAATAAACATAAAGAGGCTTTTATTGATACAATCTTAAAAGGAATGCCTTTTCCTGAAATTTATATTGCCCAATCAGGGGTTGATATTGAAAAGCTAGAGACTCAGGAAGTAGTAGTAGACGGTCAACAAAGACTTAGCACAATTATTCAGTATATTGAGGAAGCAGATGATTCAAAAATATTTGGTAAGCTTGTGCCTAAATTTAAAGCTTTAGAAGAAGAAGCAAAGAAAGACTTTCTAAATTACAATGTAGTTATTAGAGATTTATTAGATGTAGATTCGAACTTAATAAGAGAAATATTTCGAAGAATTAATCAAACAAAATTCAATCTTGAACAAGTAGAAATACAAAATGCAATTTATGATGGGGAGTTTATATCTACTGCTAAAGAAATTCTAGATTCAATTGAACAAGAACATATTCCGATTTTCAGTGATTCAGAAATTTCAAGAATGTCTGATTTACATTTTATATTATCAGCTATGTCAACAATAACTAATGAAGGATATTTCGCAAGGGATGGTGAAATTGAAAAAATGGTTGCTAAATACAATGATAGCTTTCCTGAGAGAAAAGAAATTACCGAGAAAATAATTACAACTTTAAAAAATATTAAAGCTTTAGGTTTAAAAGATGACTCAATATGGTATAGAAAATCTAATTTTTTCACACTATTGATTGAGTTATACAAATATTCGAACTTAGACCTATTAAAAATAAAACATAACTTGCTTAAATTTGAACAAAATGTTTTGCAAAATAAAAACTTACCAACTGAAAAAAATGTCTTTGCAGAATATTATACTTATATGTATACGGGTACAAATAGCAGGCAAGCTAGAGTTAAGCGAGCTCAAATACTTAAAAATGAAGTTCTTGAAAAAAGCAGTTAATGTAAATTCAAATATACTTATACAAGCTAACTACTTTCAAGATAAACAAAGTGGCTATCACACCTACCTAAGACAAACAATCCCGTGATAAGTTCACATAAAAACGTAAATTTACAACTTCCTTAAAAGTCGCTATTCTGCATCATCTTTACCGATCACAATAACGATAGCGACTCCCCATGTATGATTCCATATTTCAAGATGTCAAAACCCAAATCGTCAGCTTTACTGGGCTAGAACGCGATGCCTTGCATATTTACGTTGGCATTGGGGTATTTCTTATCACAAGTCTACTTTTTAAAAATCACCGCTACCGTTGGCTTATCGCCTTATTTACGGTGATTGTGTAACTCTCCCCTAAAATAAAACAGCTCAGACGTAGAATTTCTTATAAACTAACAATAAGGAGTTTTAGCATGAGCAAACGAATGACAGAAAGCCAGATCGTAGCGATCTTAAAAGAAGCCGATGCTGGTGTACCCGTAAAAGAACTATGTCGTCAGCATGGCATAGCGAGCTCGACGTTTTACAAGTGGAAAGCCAAATACGGTGGCATGGAAGCCTCTGACGTTAAACGATTAAAAGAACTCG
>NZ_DAMCJP010000006.1:0-139262 GCF_032097965.1 Moraxella sp. CTOTU49803
TACAGTTTGTGGCTGTAGTCGCTGCCAGTGAGTGCGTATTATACGCTTTTCTTTTACCCTGTCAATACCACTGCGAAAAGTTTTTTCATTTATTTTCAAATTAGTTTTTTATAGTTAAAGATAAGAATACTTACACTCATCAATATACTGGTCGCTAGGGTGATTAAGACAATTTTGGCTAGTTCTGGCGCGAGTGCGTTTGAGGGGATATTTTCATCACTATAATGGCGAACCATTTTAAGATGTTTGGCAATCGGAGAGATTAGAACAAATAGACTTAATAGATAAAAATTTTGTCGCAAGGTCACAAAAGTAATGAGTAAAAAATAAGCACCCAACAACATAAACCGATATAGGTGGCTCATGCTTTCTTTGCCTAAGGTGGTGGCAAGGGTATTTTTTCCAGCGCTTGTATCTGTGTCAAAATCCCGCATATTGTTAATCATCAATACGCAAGTGCATAGCAGGCCGATTACCACCGCAGCAATAATATCCATCACGCGGATGAATTGTGTTTGTAGGTAAACGCCCCCTAATACATTAACTAAGCCAAAGAATAAAAATACTGCTATTTCCCCTTTCGCATTGTACCCATAGGGGTTTTTACCCATGGTATAGGTTACTGCGGCAATAATCGCGATGATGCCCAATGCTAAGAAGGTGAAAAAATCGGTCAGACTGTTAAAGCTCAGCCAAAGTAAGCCAATACCGCAGCCAAAAATAAACAGCGCCCAACTTATGATTAATTTCTTGAGGGTCTTGGGATTGATTATCCCTTGGGCAGTCTGTCTGTCGAGTCGATGCGCATCAGTACCCCGTATGCCATCGCCATAGTCGTTGGCTAAATTGGATAAAATCTGTAAGCCTAAGGCAACCCAAAGGCTTAGCAAAAAGATTTGCCAATTTTTGCTGTTAAAGCTGCCAATACGCGAGTATGCCAACGCATTGGCTACTATGATGCCAGCCACCGCTAAGGGATAAGTGCGTGGGCGAGTCGCTTGCCAAAATGCTTGTAAAAAATTGACCATCACTCACTCGAAACCTTGTATCACCAATCGCAACATCTAAATGGATTTAGCCATTTGGATGCACGTTTACCAATGATGCGGGGTTTATGTTGATTTTTTTAGACCTGCTTGCGCCAACAATGCACCTAAGCTACCAATTTTTTGCGGTTTGTCGGCTCCTTGGTTTTGCGGTTTAGCGGCTTTGTCACTACGTTGGGGTTTGCCCGAATGTTTGGCTGATTTGCTGCTGCGCTCGGTAGGGTCTGCGTATTTTTTCGCCGTACCAGCCATTGATTGGTTGGTATTTTTTGCTTTACTAGCGGGTGCTTTTTCAGCAGGTTTGGCTGCCATTGGGGTATCTGACTTCATGCTAAAGCCCACGCGTTTACGCTCTGCATCCACTGAAATCACGCGAACGGTGACGATATCACCTGGTTTGACATGATTTAACGGATCGGCGATAAATTCGTTACCCATCTCTGAGATATGTACCAAGCCATCTTGATGTACGCCAACATCAACAAAACAACCAAAACTTGTCACATTGGTGACCACGCCTTCAAGCGTCATGCCTTCGGTTAAATCGTTGAGGCTATTGACATCGTCACGGAACTGCGCTGTTTTAAAGCTCGGTCTTGGATCGTGTGCAGGTTTGGCTAATTCTTGTTTGATGGCAGCGGCTTTCAGCGTTGCTTGCTCGGCATCATTAACCTCATCGTTTGCAGCAGCGACCAGTGAATCGGTCAGATTGTTGAGCGCTGACTCGTCGCCTAGCACATCGTTGAGGTTGTTGTCGGTTGAGGCCAGCCATTGTTTGACCATCTCATAGTTTTCTGGGTGTAACCCTGTCGCATCTAACGGCTCATCACCGCCACGAATGCGTAAAAAACCTGCCGCTTGTTCGAAAGTTTTGGCACCCAATCTTGGCACGTTTTTGAGCTGTTCACGATTGGCAAATGCGCCGTGTTCGTTGCGGTAGTTGACAATTTGCTGTGCTACATTGACATTGAGACCTGCGATATAAGACAAAATCGCAGGACTTGCGGTATTGACATCTACGCCCACCGCATTCACACAGTCTTGCGTGACTTTGGTTAAACTATCAGCCAGCTGCGTTTGGTTGACGTCATGCT
Source organism: Moraxella sp. CTOTU49803 (assembly GCF_032097965.1). NCBI lineage: Bacteria > Pseudomonadati > Pseudomonadota > Gammaproteobacteria > Moraxellales > Moraxellaceae > Moraxella > Moraxella sp. CTOTU49803. The sequence continues at coordinate 2,141 of NZ_DAMCJP010000006.1, forward strand.
GATATTGACCCACGCCAATGGCTTTGGGATCGACTTTAACCAGCTCAGACAAGGGATCTTGCAAACGACGGGCAATCGATACTGCCCCACGAATGGATACATCAAGCTCTTGTAATTCTTGCGACGCCAGTTCGCTGGCTGAGTACACAGAAGCACCAGACTCATTGACCACCACAGGCACGGCTTTGATATCCCCGTTTCCTTGAGCGCTGTTTTCTGCCAAAATTTCTTTGATTAAAGCATCTGTCTCACGGCTAGCCGTACCATTACCAATGGCGATTAAATGCACATGGTGATTTTTGAGTAAATCGGCAATGGTTTGTTTGGCTTCATCGACCTTATTGTCTGGGGCAAATGGATACACTGTTGCAATCGCAAAACTATCATCGCTATTTTTGGCAACATGACCCAGACTATCAACCACAGCCATTTTAACCCCATGACGGATACCCGGATCGACGCCTAGAATCGTTTTTTGACCCGCTGGGGCTGCCATTAATAGATGCTGTAAATTGTTTGCAAACACGTCAATTGCTGCGGATTCAGCCGTTAAGCGTTTTTCTGTGAGCAAACGATGCTCAATATGCGGGCGCCATTTATCCAACCACAGTTTTTTGCCCAGTGACAATAAAAACTGTTGACGGTCAGTGGGCTCAGCAGCCGTTAAGTTAAATGCGTGATTAATTTGCTGGGTAAACGGTGCATCATCGCCTTCAATCGCAATCGTCAGTACATTGTCTTGGCGACCGCGTAGCATCGCTAATAATCGATGATTGGGTAGACGCGCCAAGCTTTCAGCGTGGTCAAAATAGTCTTTGTATTTTTCGCCGACTTCCCGTTTTTCTTCGCCCACTAAACGGCTATGAATTTGGGCGATTTTCCCAAAGCCGACGCGCAGTTTGTCGAGTAGATCAAGCTGCTGTGTCCACTCATCGATAATAATGGCACCGATACCTGATAGCTGTTTTTCTTTATCTTCAAAAATTGACGCTTCGGCTTCGCCGTTGTCATTCTGTACAGGCGCTGGCGCTTGGTAATCTAATAATGCTGAGGCTGGGCTTACCGACTCATTTAAAACCGCCAAGGCAATCGGCTCAAGTCCTGCTTCACGCGCTTGGGTTGCCAGTGAGCGGCGGCGCGGACGATACGGCAAATAAATGTCTTCTAATTCAAGTTTGGATGCCGCTTGATTAATGCGTTCACTCAATTCATCGGTCAGCTTATTTTGTGAGGTCAACAGCTCAATGATTTTTTGGCGGCGAATGGCCATATCTCGTTCATAGCTAAGCGATTTTTCCAGACTACGCAACTGTACGTCATCGAGCCCGCCGGTTTGGTCTTTACGATAGCGTGCAATAAACGGAATCGTCGCCCCATCATCATAGAGTTTGACGAATGCCATCATTTGGTTGAGTTTGATACCAAGATTGGCAGCTAATTTTTGATAAATGGCTTGCTGGACTTGCTCAGAGAGTACATCTACCGCTGGATTAGCCGCAATGGCAGTAACGTTTGTAGTCATATTTTTGCCTAACACTTATAAGGATGAACTCAAAACTTCAGAGTTCACGCATTATAACAAAACAATACAAAAAGATAATAGGTAAACGCTATTTTAACAAAAATCTTTAGCGATTTTTTACCTTGCCAACGATACCCCTGTTATTAAACTAAAATTTTGCTAACTGATGACTATATAATAAGTGACTAACCTATAAGCTAACGTCGCATTTTTAGCAAAATCACTACAGCAATCGACACATTTTTTTGCTTTAATAACCGCATAACAACGCAAATTTGGCTAAATAATAAGATTGATAATGCTTGCAAGTTGTAACCAATCGTTTCAAAATACCTTTATCAGTCCCTAATAAAAATTTTTATACCCATATATTTTATACCATTGCCTGTCCTAACTAATTAATTATAAGGTTCAGTTCAACACGCTAATGGAAAATATTTAGCCTTTATAAAAAAATAATTGGGTATTTATAAAAACTGTGTAGCGAAAACAACATTCGAGTGAAAATAACATTGGTGATAGGAATATCGACGATAAAAATGAGGAAAATAATCAATGAGTGATGATATCAACCCCACTGTAGAATCTACCCCCAATCAAACAGCCGTAGGCGATATGAATCAGCGCATTTTAGTAGTTGACGATGATGCGCGCCTTCGCACTTTGTTGCAACGTTTCTTGGAAGATGATGGTTATATTGTACGTACTGCGCATGATGGTAGCCAAATGGACAAACTGATGCAGCGCGAGTTATTTTCGCTGATTGTGCTTGATTTGATGCTACCTAACGAAGACGGTATCAGTATTTGCCATCGCTTACGCGCAGAAAACTCCGATATTCCGATTATTATGTTGACCGCTAAAGGTTCCGATGCCGATCGTATCGCAGGACTTGAAGCAGGCGCGGATGATTATCTGCCAAAACCTTTTAACCCCAAAGAATTATTGGCACGTATTAAAGCCGTATTGCGTCGGCAAACGCGTGAATTGCCAGGCGCACCCAGTCAGCAAATGGAAGTGGTCGAATTTGGCTCATGGACATTAGATTTATCAACGCGTACCCTAAAACGTGATGGTAACATCGTAACCTTAACCACGGGTGAATTTAGTGTATTAAAGGCTTTGGTACAACATCCCCGTGAGCCATTAACCCGTGATAAACTGATGAATCTGGCACGCGGTCGTGAATGGGGCGCAATGGAGCGCTCAATTGATGTGCAAGTATCGCGTTTACGCCGTCTTATCGAAGATAACCCTTCGCAAGCGCGCTATATCCAAACCGTTTGGGGCGTGGGCTACGTGTTTGTACCCGATGGTGCAGAAAGCTAAACAAGCCCTATTTAAAAGAGCGAATTAAAAAAGCTAAGTTAACAGAGTTAAAAACTTTTATGATAAAACCGTTGATTGTAAATACAGCCTGTCACCTGGTGATGGGCTTTTTAGGTTCTGGAAAAACCAGTTTTATCAATGCCTGTATCGCGCATTTTCAACACCAAGAAAAGTGGGCGATTTTGGTCAATGAAGCAGGTCAAATCGGTATTGATGAAAAGCTATTGACGGGTAATGCTGACCATGATTTAGCGATTCGCCAAGTATCTGGTGGCTGTATCTGCTGTACTTCGCAACTGCCGCTACAGATTGCGCTCGCTCGCTTGACGTCTGAGTATAGACCTAACCGATTATGGATTGAGCCAACAGGGCTTGCACACCCGCGCGAGCTGATTGAACAGCTATCTGCACCGCATTGGCAAACTGCGCTGTCGCTAAAATCCGCCATCAGTATCGTCAATGCGCGTCATTGGCAAGATAGCCGTTATCGTGACAATGAAGGCTACCAAGCGCATGTGCGGTTTTGTGATGTAGTGGTGATTAATCGTTTTCATGAGTTGGATGACACCCAAAAAACCCAACTGACCGCATGGATGAACGGCTTAAACCCTAAAGCAAAATTGATTTGGCAAGCAGAACAAACGCTGAGCGAAGACAATCTGCGGCAATTGCAACAAGCGCTCAAGCAATCAAGCCAAGTGCTTGCCGAGCGTAGCCATTACCAACAAATTAGCTTAACGAGCCTTGCTCAGTCCTCTACTCCACCCACCACCCAAGCCGACCCGACCCAATCACCAACAGCTGCCAATGATGACTTGCCATTTCGCTATCATGATGTGCAAAACGGCTATCAAATCATCGGCTGGCGGGTGTCAGCCGACTGGACAATTGATATGACTGTGCTGATGGAATGGTTGTTGGCACTGCCCAACTGGCAACGTATCAAATCGGTGGTTCATATCAAACATACGCATGATGAGCAATGGCAAACCATGAATTTTACCCCGGATTCGCTCGATTTGGTGGCCTGTGAGCCACAAACCGATAACCGTATTGAAGTGATTTTTTTGGATAACACTATCGAATTGGATTTTGATAGGCTCGATACTGAGCTGATGATGATGTTTGGGCATATCGGTTAAGCTTACGGTTGATGGATAGCCCATTTTATTGTCTATTTTTTGATTTTGCGGCTGTTTTTTTCATTGATTATGTGGCGTTAACATGGGGCGTGATACGGATGATAGTGTCATTTTCAAGGTTTTTTTCTTGCATATCAAACCCTGTATGAGTGATGGTGAGCAAGGTACTCACGCGCGTCCCATAGCTACCCCCTAGCAGCTTATCGAGGCGATTGGCAGGAATAAAGATGGAAGACAACGCCAATTCTCTCTCGATACCTAAACCTGTATCAGGTAGCTGGGTGATAGGCGCTTGTTCACGGTCTTGCAATATCTCAAATGCTAGCGGTTGCCAATCCTCATGCCCAGCAAGCAGCGGCAATAACTCTTGTCGTACTCGCCCACGCAGTTTCTCCGTTTTAAACCATGCCGTATTTGGTTGACCATTGGATAACACGTATAAGCCTTTTGCCAATACCTCGATGCCATACCCTTTATTATTGAGCAGTACCGCTTGCTGCCGATCGCCGATGACTAGATTAAACCCATCGTAGCAGGGCAAATCAACTTGCCTTGCGAAAGCTAGCGGCGACCACTCACCACTTAAATAATCAAGGATTAACTGACCGCGGGAGGTGGCAAAGACAGGCTTATCTTTGATAATCTCTCGGTAGTTTAAAATCACCCCCCAGCGCCCATGCACAGGATCGATACCCAACCAAGTGCCCCCTGCTTGTGCATCTTGCCCCGCGATGATTTTTTTTCCATTCGGCAATTGCCATTCATGCAGTGCGCGTGTAGGACGCTGCAAAAATTCATCCCGATTGGATAATAGCACCAAGGGCTTATCCTCAAACAGCTGCCAAGCCAACGCTACAATGCACATATTTCATTCCTTCTAACTGGTTACCATGCCATCGCCCATTGAATTCTGCATCAGCTCGATTACTCATTCCATAGGTTAGCAGCCAAAACTTTTTTGGCAATCACCAAATCGTCATATTGTTCATTTATGATAAAAAAGCTAAAAATTGCAGTTTTAAACGATTGTTGCCCTTGTGAATGAGCTTATGACGCCAATTAGCATTGTGATTATTACCCTAAACGAAGCCGAACGTATCGGTAATATTTTGCGTGACTTAGCCCAGCAAAGCTACCAAAATTTTGAAGTCATCGTGGTGGATTCCAACAGCGAAGATGACACCTGTCAAATTGCAGCCAGTTTTCGCCACCAGTTGCCCGCGATAAGCGTACATAAAATGTCAAAACGTGGCGTCAGCTTGGGTCGTAATACAGGGGCAAGCCTAGCCAAAAATGAACGAATACTGTTCCTAGATGCCGATGTGCGGTTGGATGCAGACTTTTTGAAAAAAGCCAGTCAATTATTGGATAAAAAATCCTTGAAAGTAGCCGGCGTGTATATGAATGCTGACCACCTAAAGCCTTGGTTTACAGTGGGTTATCTGCTGTTTAACATGGGTATTTTTGTTAGCCAATTTTTATCGCCAACGGCGGTCGGTGCGTGTATTTTTTCCAGTAAATCTGTGCATGAGCAATTGGGTGGTTTTGATGAGTCTATCACCCTGTGTGAAGATTGTGACTATGTCAATCGTGCCAAAAAAATCACCCGCTATCAGATGCTACCGCTCACCTTTCGCTTTGACCCACGCCGCTTGCAGCAAGATGGCTATTTTAATACAGGCTGGAAATACCTGCATGCCAATTTATATCGTTTCTTTGTTGGCGAAATCCATGATAACAAAATCCGCTACCAGTTTGGGCATTATGGTGCCCCAAAAAAACAGCGCCTAGATTGACGCTATTTTTTAACTTGCTACAGCATTGACAGTGGCCTAACGCCCCTTGAACTGTGCAGGACGCTTTTGCATAAAGGCGGTAATCCCTTCTTTAAAGTCTTCACTGGTCGCCATTTGCATTTGGTAAATTACCTCTTGGTCTAGCGCGATATCCAATCCTGCAAATGCCACTTGATTAATCGATTGCTTCATTGCCGCCAGTGCTAGGGTTGGCAAGCTTGTGAGGCGGTCGGTCAGTTTTTTCACTGCCGCATCAAGCGCATCTTGACTCACCAGCGCATTCACCAGTCCCAAATCTTCTGCCTTTTGCGCGGTGATTTGCTCACCCAACATCACAAGCTCAGTGGTTTTGGCGGCACCAATCAACTGCGATAACAGATAAATACCACCACCATCAGGCACTAGCCCGATATTGACAAAGGCTTGTAAAAATTTAGCATTGTCACTGGCAACGCGAAAATCACACGCTAACGCGATATTCATGCCTGCGCCCGCACACGCGCCATTGATACGCGCGATAATCGGCTTGCTGATTTTGCGGATACGGCGTGTGATGTCAGCAATCCCAATGGTCAGACTATGCGACATTTTCAGTAGGTTTTCGCGGTTATCTGCTCCGGATAGCATCTCGCGAATATCACCACCGCTAGAAAATCCCTTGCCCGCGCCTGTGATGACAATCACTTTGGCGGCTGTGTCGTATTGTGCGTAGTCAAGGGCTTGATAAAGCTCGGATTTCATCACGCTATTAAGCGCATTGAGTGATGCGGGATCATTGAGGGTAATCGTCGCAACACTATCTGCAACATTATACGTGACTTTTTGAAAGGTGGGTTGTTGTGTTTGGGTTGCCGTCATGGGTCATCCTTATACCAAAGAAATAAATACCAAAAAACTAAATATCAAAAAAAAGATACAATGAACCACTTCATCTTACCGAAATTATTTTTTTTTGGGAAATAAAACGCGACTTGTAAGGTCAACAATCCAAACCCAACCACAAAATTTTTACAATTTTCAAAATTTCTGTATTGACAGAAATATATAAAAAGCTCAAAATAATTAAAAATTGATTGATTTACATCCATTTACTTACACACAAGGCTAAAAAGTGCAACTCACATCGACCATGGAAAAATTTGTCTTACACTGGGGCGAAATGGGCAATAAATGGGGCGTAAACCGTACCGTTGCTCAGATTCATGCCTTGTTATTTTTGGCAGGCAAGCCGATGAATGCCGAAGAAATCCAAGAAACCTTGGGCGTGGCGCGTTCAAATGTGAGTAATAGTATCAAGGAATTGCAGAGCTTAAATCTAGTACAAACCGTACATACGCTCGGTGATAGACGCGATTATTTCACCACGGGCACGGATGTGTGGGAATTGGCTAAGGTGATTGTCGAAGAACGCTATCGCCGAGAGCTTGCGCCGACGGTTGGATTCTTGGCGGATTTAATTAATGAGCCAGAATTTGCCACAGAAAACAAAGATATACAACAACGTATCAAAGACACCCACCAATTTGTCGATACGCTGACGAGTTGGGCGAACGAGATGCTAAAACTTTCGTCCACTACGCTCAATCGTATCCTAAAGCTTGGGGCGACGATTCAGAAGTTTTTGAAATGATGGGAAATGATGGATTGGGACAATGACTGCAACATATCTGACTGGCAAAGTTTTAACCTGTTATGCTTTATAGTTGGCTGTTTAAGTAGTGTAATCGTTGGCAAATTGGTTTTGCCAAAAAGCTAAAATTTTTACCCATAAATTTCAGTTTTGACAGAAAAAAGGAAAGAAATGATGAAAATACTTATCACAGGCGGTTCAGGATTTTTAGGCACAGCGTTAACACAATCGTTAAAAACCCATGGCGTAAAAGGTGACACTGCGTCAGTCACTTGGGTATCTCGTTCTGTAGAAAAAGAGAAAACCAAAAATATGGCAGATGACGTTATTAGCTATGACGATCTTGCCAGCACCAATGAGACGTATGACGTCATCATCAATCTAGCAGGTGCGGGTATTGCCGACAGCCGTTGGACGGAGGCACGTAAGCAAGAATTGTTTGATAGCCGGCTAAAACCCACACAAGCGGTAATTGACTATATTGAGCGAATCGGCAATAAACCAAAACTATTGATTAGCGGCTCAGCCATCGGTTGGTACGGTATCCAAAAGGAAAACGACCCAACCGCGCTTGATGAAACCAGCCCTGTGACAAAAACCGATTTCGCTCACGAAATTTGTCAGGCATGGGAGCAGCTAGCTTTGACTGTCCAAGATACTGCAACAGATGGCGTAACAGACGCTGTGCCAGTTGCGATTGTGCGCACAGGGGTGGTGATTGCGCCCGAGGGGGGTATGGTTGGACGACTGATTACCCCATTTAAAATGGGCACAGGTGGTAAGCTTGGCAATGGTCAGCAAATCATGAGCTGGATTAGCCGTACTGATTGGGTGCGTGCGGTGATTTTTATCATTGAACAAAACCTGACTCACATTCTGCCCACTCAGCAAATTTACAATTTAACCAATCCAACGCCTATTAGCAATGCTGCATTTACCGATGCGATGGGCACTTGGTTGCACCGCCCTACCCTGATGACCCTGCCCGCCTTTGTGGTCAAGACCATGTTTGGTGAAATGTCGACATTACTGTTGGATGGGCAACGCGTTGTGCCCACAGCGTTACTGGATCAAGGTTTTAAATTTAACGACTTGACCGTATTAGATGCCCTAAAACGCTAATCTTCGGAGACTGTTAATATGATTACCATGTACTATGATAATACCTGCCCTGTCTGCCGTACCGAAGCCTTGCATATGGCAGAGAAAAAACCTGACGCCATTCGCATCGTTCCGATTGATGACGCACGGGACGAACTTGCCAAATTTGGTATTAGCGAAAATGAGGCGATGACTTATCTGTGTGTTCAAGATAAACAGGGGAACATGCAAAAAGGCATGGATGCTGTACGACTGCTATACAAAACCGCACAACTGCCATTTGCAACCATGTTTGAATGGCCTGTGGTGAAACAAGCCAGTGATATGATTTATCCTATTTTTGCGCGACATCGCAACCGTGTACCCAACTGGATGACCCAACTTGCCTATGGTAAAGTCGCAGCAGACTGCAAAGAAGGTATGTGTAAAACTCGAGGCAAATAAATGCCGTTTGGTTTGAATGGCGGTATGTACGCTCAATGATTAATCTATCCTCAATGATTTATTTATCATCGATAGTTTGATAATTTTTAATGGTCATTGGGCGTTACAGTTATAATTAGATGCAATCATAATTAGGTGCAACGATTATTAGTCGCGATTACCAATATCAAGTTATGTCTAATAATAATTTTGGGTGCTTTGATAGGGTCGCCACTAATTTTCAACTAACATTCTACAATTTTTTTACAGTTAGAGAAAAAATAGCTAGATTTTTTAACAATTTTCATTTAATAATAGTAATTAATCAGGAAGATGAGATTGTTTGTATCATTTAAGACAATCTATTACGTTTAGCATAGCGGACTTGCTTCACCATATTGTTGTCTACTGTTATTGTCACCCAATCGCTATCTTCCTTGTCAGTTTTGACACTGATTGGTGAGTCAATCATCAATGAGTTGTCTTTTTCATTCATTTACAAGGAGCGTTATCATGGATGAGGCACAAATTCAGCGTATCATTAATCATTCTGAATTCCAAAGCATGGCAAAGAGAAAAACAAGCCTAGGACTTACTTTTTCTATCATTACTTTAATTGTGTGGTTTGGCTATCTGTTACTCGTGGGCTTTGATCCTGAAATGTTTGCTGCGCCACTGTCAGCAGGCTCGACTGTCCCTGTTGGCTTTTACATTGTTGTTGCCATTATGATTTTTGTACCAGTCATCACTTGGATATATGTCAGCAAAGCAAACGGCGAATTTGACACGATGACTCGTAAAGTAATCGATGATATCAACAGTGGTAAAGTATAACCTCACAGGGATTGTGTTGGGTTTTCAATTTTAAAATTGTGCTTTTTATAACAATTTTGACATCATTTTTGACACCATGGAGGGTGGCATGTTACAACAACAATATAACGGCCTGGCTGTTAAAGGCTTGCACAAGCGTATCGGCAAGGTTTCAACTGCCGTAAGCTTGACGCTAGTGGGTCTGATGGCACAGATGCCAGCATGGGCAGCGGGCGCCCTAGAAGGCGAAGTAAAAAAACAACCGCTGAATATCTCAGCCATTATCATGTTCTTGATTTTCGTTTTTGCAACACTCGGTATTACTTACTGGGCATCAAAACAAAACAAAACCGCTAGCGACTTCTATACCGCGGGCGGCGGTATCTCAGGTACCAAAAACGGGATTGCTATTGCAGGGGACTATATGTCAGCGGTAACCTTTTTGGGGTTATCGAGTATGGTTTTTACCGTCGGTTATGATGGCATGATTTATACGCTAGCCTTCTTGATTGGTTGGCCAATTATTTTATTCTTAATCGCTGAGCGGCTACGTAACTTGGGTAAATTTACCTTCGCAGATGTGGCATCTTATCGTTTTTCCCAAACCCCTGTACGTATTTTTGCTGCATCCGGTACCTTGGTCGTCGTTGCGCTATACTTGGTTGCGCAGATGGTCGGCGCGGGTAAATTGGTTCAATTATTATTTGGATTAGATTATATTTACGCAGTCATCATCGTTGGTGTGTTAATGATGGTTTACGTATTGTTTGGCGGTATGCTAGCCACCACTTGGGTGCAGATTATCAAAGCAGTTTTATTGATGTCGGGTGCGACTTTCATGGCCCTTATGGTCATGAACCATGTTGGTTTTAGTTTTGAAAATTTATTCAAGTCAGCTGTCGCTGCCCATAGCAAACACGAAGCGATTTTATCGCCTGGTAAATTGGTTAATAATCCCATTGAATCTATCTCATTAGGTTTGGGTCTATTGTTTGGTACAGCAGGTTTACCACACGTCTTGATGCGTTTCTTTACGGTGCCAGATGCCAAAGCTGCGCGTAAATCGGTGTTGGTGGCTGCAAGTTGCATTTCATACGTATTCTTCTTAATTGTTCTTATTGGTTTAGGTGCCATCGTTATCCTAGCCGAACATCCAGATTATTTCACGACAGTGGTTAAAGATGGCGTAAGCTCACAAGCACTCATCGGTGGTGCCAACATGGCAGCGATTCACTTGTCGCATGCCGTGGGTGGTAACCTATTCTTAGGCTTTATCTCGGCGGTTGCTTTTGCGACTATACTAGCGGTTGTGGCAGGTTTAACGTTATCAGGCGCCTCAGCGGTTAGCCATGACTTGTATGCTAGTGTTATCAGAAAAGGTCAAGCGAGACCTGAAGAAGAGATGCGTGCATCAAAAATTACCGTGGTTGCGTTAAGTTTATTGTCAATCGTGACCGGTATTATCTTTGAAAACCAAAACCTTGCGTTCATTGCAAGTTTGGTATTTGCGGTCGCGGCATCGGCTAACTTCCCGATTCTTTTCTTAGCGATGTTCTGGCGTGGTCTAACCACTCGTGGTGCGGTAATCGGTGGGTTTGCAGGCTTAGCAGTCGCGGTGTTACTGATTATCTTAGGACCTGCGGTTTGGGTAGATATCATGAAACACGAATCACCCGCTTTCCCATACAAAAACGTGGCGTTATTTAGTATGCCTGTGACCTTCATTCTAGCGTGGATCGCATCTATCACTGACAACTCACCACGCGCTGAGTTAGATAGAAAAGGCTTTGATGCACAGTATGTACGTTCATTAACCGGTATCGGTGCGTCAGGTGCATCTGACCACTAACCCAATGTTCAATAATAAATACCGCTTACCATAAGCGGTATTTTTTTATATGGGGTTTTTTATAAAACCTATGAATTTTATCCTTGATGAATCTCAACAAGGTTTTGGATTGCCGTGGCATCAGCTTGTTTGACATACAATTTTGATTTTGAACTATAAGGCACTAGCCCTGATGGTACTACGCCTTTAGCAGATTCGTAATTATGAATGGAGTCATCGAAGAAAATATGCGGAGCAAAGGTTTGCAGTACATGGCGTTTATCCAAGCCACCTAAAAAGAACGCCAAATCCACATTGACGCCCCAATCACGTAATGTCTTAATCGCGCGCAAATCAGCAGGGGCATTGCGCGCGGTCACCAGTGCAATTTGAATCGGTGGATGCTTAATTTTAGCAGGCAGGCGTTTTTGTAGTTTAGAGAGTTTAATTAAAAAATCCGCATACGGGCCTTTATTCATCGGCACATCACTCATTTTGGCTTCATAATCATGAAACGCTTTGAGTCCTTGCTGGCGCGACAATAGCTCCCCTGCTTCATCAAATAACACGGCATCGCCATCAAATGCAATGCGTAGTTGATTGGTGTCTAGCTCTTTCATATCAATGGGCGGCGCATCCAAAATCGCGCAGGCACACACGCCTGCATCGGTGACTTGCTGGGCATCGTCATGATTGGTGGTCAAAAACAAATCTACCTTAAAATCTGCCACATAATCCGCCACCCCTTCGCCTGAGGTAAATGCCGAGCGACTAATCGGTAGTCCATGACTACGCAGCGCATTTAATACTTGAATACCAGTATCTGGGCTGTTTTTTGACATAATCACCACTTCAACCATGGGCGCAGCTATGCCCTCGCCCTTGTCATCGGTTGCACAATGCTGATTGAGATTGAGTAAGGCTTTGATAAGCGGATAACCCGTCCCGGTTTGCAAGGGATCATTTTCGCGTTCAATCATATAGCTGCGAAATTTATCAATCGCCGTTTCTGGATCTTCGGTTAAGGCTTGTTGAAAAAACCGCTCAGACTCCGATAAGTCAAACAATGCCGTGGCAGAGACCGCCACAATTAATGTATTGGAAAAATCAACTGACATAAAAATGCCCTTAATCAATCGTGTTGTTATGGAACATAGCACTCACTATTCTGTAGTTATATAAGTTTTGCCACGGGTAATCTAGATTATTCCTGTAACTTGTTCGGCTAAAGACAAATAGCTTAGTGTCAAGACAACCCAGCCAAATTAAAGAAACTCAGTCAAATTGTAGATACCAAGCATTGGCTGCCGTCTATTGGAGTGTTTTTTACACGCATATCATGAGCTACCTCATTTTGTGTCATCACTGCAAGCAATTCTATCAGCAAGTTGGTTTCATCACCGCAATTTGCTATAATATCTTGTTTACGCTTTTTGCAAAGCGACGAAGTCATGGGATTGTAATGCCTATCGAGACACGGTAAGTCTGGATGGGCAGAGTTTTTCCCTTTTTTTATTCCCATCTCTCACGGTTACATGACCGATAGTAACGGTCATCACTGCCAAAGGACAACAGGAGCAATTATGGTAGCCATTACCTTACCAAACGGCGATATTAAACAATTTGATGGACAAACGTCAGTCATGGAAGTGGCGCAAAGCATCGGCGCAGGGCTTGCCAAAGCCACCGTTGCAGGACGTGTCAACGGCAAATTAGTTGATGCGTGTGACCCGATTAGCGAAGACGCCAGCGTTCAAATCATCACGCCAAAAGACGAGGAAGGTGTGGAAATCATTCGCCACTCGACCGCTCACTTACTGGGCCATGCTGTCAAACAGCTGTATCCTGAAGTGAAGATGGTTATCGGTCCTGTGATTGAAGAGGGTTTTTATTACGATATCTACAGCGAGCGCCCATTTACGCCAGAAGACATGGAAAAAATCGAAGCGCGCATGACGCAATTGATTAACCAAGATTACGATGTTATCAAAAAAATGACACCGCGTGACGAGGTTATCAAAGTATTCCAAGACCGTGGCGAGACTTATAAATTACGTCTTATCGAAGATATGCCGAATGAAACTCAAATGGGTTTGTACTATCACCAAGAATATGTTGATATGTGCCGTGGACCACACGTGCCCAATACCCGTTTCTTAAAAGCTTTTAAACTCACCAAAATGAGTGGTGCCTACTGGCGCGGTGATGCCAAAAATGAGCAACTACAACGTATTTACGGTACCGCTTGGGCAGATAAAAAAGACCTAAAAGCTTATATTCAGCGTATCGAAGAAGCGGAAAAACGCGACCATCGTAAAATCGGTAAAGCGCTTGATTTATTTCATATGCAAGAAGAAGCGCCTGGTATGGTGTTTTGGCATCCCAATGGCTGGACGATGTGGCAAGTGCTTGAGCAGTATATGCGCAAAGTACAAAAAGATAACGGCTATCTTGAAATCAAAACCCCGCAAATCGTCGATAGAAGCCTATGGGAAAAATCAGGTCACTGGGAAAATTATGGCGACATGATGTTCACCACCCACAGTGAAAAACGTGACTATGCCATCAAGCCGATGAACTGCCCGTGTCATGTGCAAGTGTTCAATCAAGGGTTAAAATCTTACCGTGACTTGCCATTGCGTCTTGCTGAGTTTGGCTCATGCCACCGTAATGAGCCGTCAGGTTCACTCCATGGCATCATGCGGGTGCGTGGCTTTACCCAAGATGACGCCCATATTTTTTGTAGTAATGAGCAAATCAAACAAGAAGCCCAAGACTTTATCAAGCTTACCCTTGATGTGTATAAAGACTTTGGTTTTGATGACGTGCAAATGAAACTCTCGACTCGTCCAGAAAAACGGGTCGGTGCTGATGAACTGTGGGACTTGGCAGAAAAAGACTTAGCAGACGCGTTGGATAATGCCGGGCTTGACTGGCAGTATCTGCCAGGGGAAGGCGCATTTTATGGACCCAAAATCGAATTTAGCCTTAAAGACTGTCTTGGCCGCGTATGGCAATGCGGTACACTACAGCTTGACTTTAACCTGCCAGAGCGACTAGGTGCGGAGTTTGTCAATGAGCAAGGCGAACGTGAGCGCCCTGTAATGCTCCACCGTGCGATTTTGGGGTCATTTGAACGCTTTATCGGTATGCTTATTGAGCATTACGCGGGATGGATGCCAGTCTGGCTTGCACCGCAGCAAGTTGTGGTGATGAATATTACCGACAACCAAGCGGCAGCCTGTCAAAAAGTCGCCGAACAATTGAATCAAGCCGGACTTCGTGTGATCACCGATTTGCGTAATGAGAAAATTGGCTTTAAAATTAGAGAACGCACCCTTGAACGTATTCCTTATATGATTGTCATGGGTGATAAAGAAGTAGAAAGCAACCAAGTTAACGTCCGTACTCGTGAAGGTGACAACCTTGGCGTGATGAGTATCGATGCCTTTATCGACTTGGTTAACCAAGCGACCGCCCAAAAAGGGCGTGTCAAATCAACAACAGCGTAGGAGTAAGTATTATTAAGAGTTCAAACCGATTAGACATCAACGAGGAAATTCGTGCCAAAGAGGTACGCTTAGTCAAAGAAGACGGCGAACAAGTTGGTGTTGTGGATATAAAAACGGCTTTGCAGGCCGCCCGTGATGCTGAGTTGGATTTGGTCGAGATAGTACCAGACGCTCAGCCTCCTGTTGCCAAAGTGATGGACTACAGAAAATATCTGTACGACCAAAAACAAAAAGCCAAAGAAGCCAAAAAAAACCAAAAACAAACGCAGCTTAAAGAAATCAAATTGCGTCCCGGCACGGAAGAAGCCGACTATCAAGTCAAACTTCGTAAAATCCGTGAGTTTTTGGAAGACCAAGACAAAGTCAAAGTCACCATTCGCTTCCGTGGTCGTGAGATGGCTCACCAACAAATTGGCTTGCAGCAGCTTGAAAAAGTCATTGCCGATACAACCGATATTGCCAATGTTGAACAACAACCAAAAGTTGAAGGTCGTCAAATGGGTATGCTACTTGGACCTACCAAGAAAAAATAATCGGCAAACCCTAATCTATAAAAAAACCACATCAACCTATGTGGTTTTTTTATTGGCGTAATGACGCATTGATAAAATTTTAAGCTTTTAAATCATTGTATTCGGGGTGCTTTTGCAGATAGCTTGCCACGTAAGAGCAGGCTGGGACT
Organism: Moraxella sp. CTOTU49803; assembly: GCF_032097965.1. NCBI lineage: Bacteria > Pseudomonadati > Pseudomonadota > Gammaproteobacteria > Moraxellales > Moraxellaceae > Moraxella > Moraxella sp. CTOTU49803. The sequence goes on from NZ_DAMCJP010000006.1 coordinate 17,919, forward strand.
ACTTTTTTACCTTGTTCACGCGCATAGTCTAACGCATGCTTGGTCAACGCCCCTGCAATGCCGCGCCCGCCAATCGCGTCTGGCACAATGGTATGGTCATATACGATGACATCACCATTATCCACATAGCTGATATAGGCAGTGGTGCCGTCAACGGTGGTTTCAAAGCGTTGTGATTGTTCGTTATGGTGAATCGATAATTGTAAATCCGACATGGTTGTCTCCTTGTATATTCTTTTATTTACTATGCTATCTGTGACTTGGTTATTTGTCGCTTGGTTATTTGCCGTTTGATAGTAGCACAGCCACTGTCCATAACTTGTAAAAGTTCTTGCCTATTCGGTATGGGGTTTGCAAATGATTTTTCACTAGGCTTTTACCTTGCCCCACCCTGTTAACAATGCGATAATAAGCGGTTAAATCTCACCATTTTTCAAATTTTTTGGCGTGGATGATACGCCTTACATTCACTTGCTATTAGCTAACTTAAATAGGAAAAACATGGCTCAATATATTTATACCATGAACAAGGTATCAAAAATTGTTCCGCCCAAACGGGAAATCCTAAAAGACATCAGCCTGTCTTTTTTCCCCGGTGCAAAAATCGGTGTACTGGGTCTCAATGGTGCGGGTAAATCAACACTTCTTAAAATCATGGCAGGCGTGGACACCGAGTATAATGGTGAAGCGCGTGCGCAAGCGGGTATCAAGATTGGCTACCTTGCCCAAGAACCGCAGCTAGACCCTGCCAAAGACGTGCGTGGCAATGTGGAAGACGGTGTGCGTGAAGCCTTAGATGCATTGGCACGCCTTGATGAAATCTACGGCGAATATGCGCTACCCGATGCCGACTTTGACAAACTTGCCGCCGAACAAGGTAAGATGGAAGACATCATCCAAGCGTGGGATGCCCATAACCTCAACAACCAACTAGAAAAAGCCGCCGATGCGCTGCGCCTACCCGCGTGGGATGCCGACGTGAGCAAATTATCGGGTGGTGAAAAACGCCGCGTCGCCCTGTGCCGTCTATTGCTATCCAAACCTGATATGCTGCTCCTTGACGAACCTACCAACCACTTGGATGCCGAATCAGTCGCTTGGCTTGAGCATTTCTTAAAAGATTATAGCGGCACCATCGTGGCGATTACCCATGACCGCTATTTCTTGGACAATGTGGCAGAGTGGATTTTGGAGCTTGACCGTGGCTATGGCTACCCTTACCAAGGTAACTACACCGAATGGCTTGAGCAAAAAAATAAACGCCTAGAGCAAGAGCAAAAGCAAGAAGAAGCCTTTGCCAAAGCGCTGAAACAAGAGCTTGAATGGGTGCGAAAAAACCAAAAAGGCCAGCAAGCCAAATCAAAATCTCGCTTGCAACGTTTTGAGGAATTAAACTCCAAAGAGTTCCAACAGCGTAACGAAACCGCTGAAATCTACATTCCACCAGGACCACGTCTTGGTAATAAAGTGATTGAAGTCAACAATATCTCAAAATCATTTGGTGACCGTTTGCTATACGAAAACCTATCCTTCACTGTGCCACCGATGGCGATTGTGGGGATTATCGGACCCAACGGTGCGGGTAAAACCACGCTATTTAATATGATTACGGGTAAAGACAAGCCAGACACGGGCACGGTTGAAGTCGGTGAATCGGTAAAAGTGGCGTATGTCGGACAGGTACGTGATGAGCTGGACGACAAAAAAACCGTATGGGAAGAAGTCTCCGACGGTCTTGATATGATTACCGTGGGCGAATACACCACGCCTAGCCGTGCCTATATCGGACGCTTTAACTTTAAAGGTCAAGACCAACAAAAACTGGTCGGCAGCCTGTCGGGTGGTGAGCGTAACCGTCTGCAACTTGCCAAAACCTTAAAACAAGGGGCAAACGTGCTATTACTCGATGAGCCATCGAATGACCTTGATGTTGAGACGTTGCGCGCGCTTGAAGATGCGGTGGAGGTATTCCCTGGTACGGTGATGGTGGTGTCGCATGACCGCTGGTTCTTAGACCGTATTGCCACCCATATTTTGGCGTTTGAGGATGAGGGTCCGATTTGGTTTGATGGTAACTACTCGGAGTTTGAAACATATCGCAAAAAACAATTGGGCGCGGATGCCGAACCGAAACGCATGAAATATAAAAAGATTGCGAAATAGTTAACGATTTTTGCTTAACAATTTATGTTTTTTCACCCTACTCAAGCGATTTGAGTGGGGTTTTTTAATCGTTTTTGATACAACAAAATTAGTACCGCCCGTTGCAATTTTGGAGAAGGCAATCTTGACCATGGTGTTAGATTACTTAGGCGATACATCACAATATTATGCGTTACTGTACGTTTTAAACAAGTTAGGCTGATACGCTACTTATGCCATCATTTAGCAACCAAAATAAAAAAGGACGTAGTCAATACGTCCTTTTTTTCAAAAAATGTTATTAAAACAACACCCGCACACGGATGGTTTCTGGGATGTTTTTGAGTGCTTCAACCGCTTGCGCAGAATCACCGCTACCCACATCCATCACCAAATAGCCCACATCTTCTTCCGTCATCAGGCTTTGCGCAAAAATATTGATATTGGCATCGGCAAAAGATTTGTTAATCTGTGACAACACGCCAGGCACGTTTTGGTGAATATGTAGCAAACGATGCGTGCCTTCTTTTTGCGGCATACTAACATTTGGGAAGTTCACAGACGTTGCGGTATCACCCATATCAGAGTAACGCACAAATTTTTCTGCCACTTCAAGACCGATATTGGCTTGGGCTTCTTGGGTTGAGCCACCGATATGCGGTGTCAAAATCACATTATCAAACTCGCGCAGTGGTGATTCAAATTCTTCATCCGCTGATTTTGGCTCTTTGGGGAACACGTCAATCGCCGCGCCCAAGATATGACCGCTTTGCAGGGCTGCTGCCAGCGCATCAATATCCACACATTTGCCACGCGCCGCATTAATAAGATGCGCGCCTGGCTTCATGGCCGCCAATTCTGTGGCGGTAATCATATTACGCGTACTTGGCAAATCTGGCACATGCAGGGTGACCACATCGGCTTTACCAAGCAGTTCTTCTAGGCTTCCCACTTGGGTCGCGTTGCCCAGTGGCAATTTGGTAACCACATCATGATAGATGACTTTCATACCAAGGCTTTCAGCGAGCACTGATAACTGAGTACCAATAGAGCCATAACCAACAATACCCAAAGTTTTGCCGCGCACTTCATAGCTGTCTTTGGCAGATTTGTTCCAGCCGCCACGGTGTACCACCGCGTTTTTTTCAGGGATACCGCGCATCAGCATGATGATTTCGGCAAGTACCAATTCTGCCACAGAGCGGGTGTTAGAATAAGGGGCATTAAAGACAGGGATACCCAGCTCACGGGCAGCTTCCAAGTCCACTTGGTTGGTGCCAATACAAAAACAGCCAATGGCGATGAGCTTTTCAGCTTTTTCTAAAATATCGCGGGTCAAATGGGTGCGAGAACGAATGCCGATAAAATGGGCGTCTTTGATTTTTTCGCTAAGCTCTTCGGGGTCTAAGGCGGTTTTGATGTTCTCAACATTGTGATAGCCCGCCTCTGACAGCACTTTAAAGGCATTATCATGCAAGCCTTCAAGCATCAAAAAGCGGATTTTGTCTTTCTCAAGTGATAGATTTTGTGCCATAACAAACCCCTAGTCAGTATTTTTAGTCAATTATCCTATCACACTTGCTGGGTTTTTTGTGGTGAAATTCCAGCAAGATGGCATGATTTTTTTGTCTTATGGGTAAAAAATTCTTCATCAATCGCCAGTGTTTTTGTCAAAATTTATGCCGTTAGTTATGCTATGATAGAGCCTCAAAAACCTTTTCAATCTGTCTAAAAATATGGGTAAAAGCCACACCATGACTGCTAATCAGACCGCCATCAATACGCTCATTGATCAACTACGCCAGCAAGGATTTGACGAACACCAAATCAAAACCGATGCGGACAGTTTGGGCTTTTGGGGCAAAGATTGGACCAAGCATTTTGAACCCAATGCCAGCGCCATTGTCTTCCCGAAATCCACGCAGCAAGTGCAAGCCATCGTCAAGCTATGTAATGAGCTTAACATCGTCATTACCCCAAGCGGTGGACGTACCGGTCTATCCGCAGGGGCCGTTGCCGCCAATGGCGAGGTGGTAATTAGCCTTGATAAAATGCACCAAGTATTGGGCTTCTACCCTGCAGACCGTATGGTGGAAGTGGAGGCTGGTATCGTCACCAAAGCGCTGCAAGACTTTGCCCAGCAGCAAGGGTTATACTATCCCGTGGACTTTGCGTCAGCCGGTTCAAGCCAGCTTGGCGGCAATATTGGCACCAATGCCGGCGGCATCAAAGTCATCAAATACGGCATGACCCGCAACTGGATATTAGGTCTTACCGTAGTGACAGGTAAAGGCGATATTTTGCACCTCAATAAGGGCATGATAAAAAATGCCACCGGTTATGACTTGCGTCATTTGTTTATCGGGGCAGAAGGTACTTTAGGCATTGTCACCGAAGTGCAAGTCAAGCTAGAGCGTCAGCCCAAAAACCTAACTGTCATGGTGCTTGGCGTACCAGAGTTTGCCAATATCATGCAAATCTTGTCAGCCTTTCAAAGCAAAATGGATTTGACCGCGTTTGAATTTTTTGATGATGTCGCCGTTGATAAATTACTTGCCACAGGGCATGTGCAAAAACCGTTTGAAACCGATGCGCCATTTTATGCGTTACTCGAATTTGAAGCGCCCTATGAGCCGATTATGGACATGGCGATGCAGATTTTTGAAGACTGTATGAGCGAAGGCTGGGTGCTTGATGGGGTGATGAGCCAATCGATTCACCAAGCCCAAGAGCTATGGAAACTGCGCGAGTATATCTCTGAGACCATCTCGGTATTTACCCCATACAAAAATGACATCTCTGTGCTCATCAGCCGCGTGCCAGAGTTTATCGCCGATATCGATGCCATTGTTAGCCAAAACTATCCGGATTTTCAAGTGTGCTGGTTTGGGCATATCGGTGATGGTAATTTACACTTAAATATTTTAAAACCAGAAAACCTTAGCAAAGACGAATTTTTTGAAAAATGCCAAGTGGTCAACAAGTACGTGTTTGAAACGGTGCAAAAATACAACGGCTCTATCTCAGCGGAGCATGGCGTGGGTATGACCAAAAAGCCGTATTTGAATTATACCCGTCCTGACGAAGAAATTGATTATTTGCGCGCCATCAAGCAAGTGTTTGACCCCAATGGGATTATGAATCGTGGTAAGATTTTCGACTAGATAACATTGATAAAAAAAAATACAAAAAAAGACCTTAATTGAGGTCTTTTTTTTGTCGCTCATAGGGTTAGATTTTATTCACATTCATCGTGTCTGGCATGTTAACAATCGGTTTGAGTAGTTCAATGGCATCGGCGACAGTATTACAAACGATTAATCGCTGTAAATCTTCTGGCTTCATAAACCCTTGCTCAGCGGTAAAGTGTAGATGTTCAATCAATTTGTCATAAAAACCATTGATATTGAGAATAATCATGGGTTTTTCATGTTGATATAGCTGTCGCCAAGTGGCAATTTCCATGATTTCCTCAAGGGTGCCAAGCCCACCTGGCAAGGTGATAAAAGCACTGGCGTACTCTGCCATGATAGCTTTACGGGTATGCATGGTATCGGTCAAATGCAGACGCGTCAGCCCGCCATGCGCCACTTCTCGATCCATCATAAACTCAGGAATCACGCCCACGGCAATACCGTTTTTTTCAATTACACCATCGGCAACCGCGCCCATACAGCCAATCACTGCACCGCCATATACCAGACCTAATCCCGCTTCAACCAACCCCCTACCCAGCTCATGCGCCGATTGGACATAGACGGGGTCATTGCCTTTGCGAGAGCCGCAATAAACAGCCACCAAGGGAACATCAATATCATGAAGTTTGACAATTTGTGCAATATCGCTCATTTCTTTACTAGTAATAATATCTACGGGTGTCATGCTTTTTCCTTTTAATGTGTTGTCATTATAGGTCAATCATCCTACAAATTCGTGAACGCATCCTAGGCGCAGCGTATCTCATTTTGGCTACATTTGGCGCATAGGCATTATAATTGGTGCAGTTGGCGAAAAATAAAGCAATGGCTATTAAAAAGCCATCAATGAAAGGTTGAATAAGAAAGGCTTGATAACAAAAATAAGCTATCAAAAGCCATCAAGTAGATATCCTAAGTATGATGGGCATCGGCAGCGATGCCATTGCCACTGGCATAGATGTTGGCGAGAAAATATTGGGCTTGCTGTTCGTATTCAGACGTTGGGGTCATACCGCATTCCGCGAAATTTGATAGAGTCAAAAGGTTTATATTGCGTCTGTTTATAGCGGCTGATACAACACGCCGACCAACAACACCGTGATATCCTTCGCTGCTGGGGCAATCTGTACAGTATCAAGTGCTATTGATTGAGCATCATACGTGGTTGCCAAGGTGTCGATTTGGCTTTGTAACTGCTGCCCAATGCTCTCTAACTCCTGCTGTAGCTGCTGGCGAATCGCATCAAGCTCTGCGACGGTTTGTTTGTTGGCATTGATATCGCCCACCGAGTTCATGGCGCGTTTGACGTTATTGATATTGGTCTGTGACAACGCCTTGCGCCCCATAAACGCGCCTAAGACCGCAGAGCCAATACTGACCCCTGCATCAAGCCAGCCTTTGCTCGACTCAGCGGCTTGTTGTTGGTATTTTTCATTGGCGGCTTGCAGTTTTTTGGCTAGCGCGTCTTGTTTTTTAGCAAAGCTATCACGCAGTTGGGCAATGGCGATATCACGCTGTTCATGCAGCGGTACGATGAGCCGATTGCGGAAGGCTTCTTCGCTCTCTGCCACTTCGCTATACAGCTTTAAACTATCGACATACCACAGATTTAACACTTGCTGCTGACGGATGGCTTCTTTCACTGCTTTTTCCCAAGCTTTCCATGATGCCTTGTCGAGCGCTTGGGTAGGTAGTTGTTTGAGCACAGCGGGTTGGTGCGGAGCCGATTGTAACTGCTCAAAGGTCAAATCACTTAAAATCGCTTGATGCCAATCTACCACCAACGGCGGCTCACCAAATGCTGTGGTTAATAATAGCTGCTGCTGACTTTGAGCGCCTGATTTTTTGTCATTAAAAAATACCCGCGCATAGGCAAAGGCAGTAGGCTCATAGAAGGTTTGACCATCGCCCGCCCCGTCTTTGGGTGCATAATACAAGCCCACATCTTTGGGCAAGGCCGGCGGCTGACTCATGGTGCTTGCTAATGGATTGATGGCAGGCGTGGTGGCTTGCGCTTGCGCTAGGTCGGTAGGTGCAATCGCTTGGCTATTGGCTTTGAGCTGTGCTATGGCTTGTTTGCTAAGCGGCCCTGATAGGTAGTTGAGCGTGAAGCGGGTGCTAAAAATCACAGGGCTAGCATCATGCACATTGTGCAGTAAAAATTGGCGTTTACCGAGTTTATCAAACCACGCATTGAGCGCCGCTTTGTCCAGTCCACTGCTGCCGCTGGCAGAGAGCAAGCCATCCATCACCCGTTCACGGTCTTGGGCAGTCTGCAACCGTCCGATAAACCAAGTACCCGCGTTGGATAATGCTTTGTAGTCCAAGTCCACTGGGTTTTGGGTCGATAACACAATCCCCAAACCAAATGCACGCGCTTGTTTTAGCAGGGTTAACAGCAATACTTTGGTCGGTGGATTGCCAATCGGCGGTAAATAGCCAAACACTTCATCCATGTACAAAATTGCCCGCAAGGTCGAGGTGCCTTGCTGACGGCGCATCCAGCCCAATAAATTGGTGAGTAACAAGGTGACAAAAAATAAACGCTCATCATCGGATAGATGGGCAATATTGAGCACACTGGTTTGTGCTTTGCCGTTTTTATCATAAAACAGTGCGCCAGCATCCAGCGGCATGCCTTTAAGCCAGCTGGCAAAACTCGGTGATGCCAAAAGCGTATTGAGCTTCATCGCCAGTGCGCCACGGTCTTTATCCGCAAATACTTGTGACAGCGGCAGGATGCCGATTTTGTCAAACGCTGGCGTTTGGATTTGGGTAATCAAATCCACCAAGGTTAAAGTTTGGTTGTTATCCCAGGCGTTTTTAAGTAGCTGTGCCAAAAACACATGCTCTGGCGCAAGGTTATCCCCATCAACTTTTAATAGCCCCAACAGTGCCGACACTGTCGCATCGATATACTCAGCATAGCTTTCGCCATCATTTTTGACACTATCGGGCGGCGGCACGAGATTGCCAAGTAGGGCAATCGGTAAGCCATTCTCGCTACCTGGGGTATAGACGCTAACGCGATTGGCGGCTTTGAGTGCTTGCACACGCTCCGGGGTTTGAAAACTGTTGCCAAGCCCTTGTTGCCAGTTGTCTGCGGTTTTCTTGGCAAACTCTGCCACGCTCATACCCGCTTGACTTGCCATGCCGCTATCAATCCACGGCTCAAAGTCACTGGCTGCCAAATTTGGGAACGTCAATGCCAAATTGCCCAAATCACCTTTGGGGTCAATCGCAATCACCGGAATATTATCAAGCGCAGCTTCTTCCAGTAAGCTAATCCCCAAACCCGTCTTACCCGAGCCCGTCATCCCGATAATCACCGCATGGGTTGTTAAGTCAGCTGCGTCATATAGGGTTGCTTGACCTTGTGTAGACTCTGGGTACACGTCTTGACCGAGATAAAATTGACCGATACTATCAGCAATATTATTGGTGAGCGTTGGCATGGGATTCCCTCAAAATTTTTATAAGTAATGATTTATCGCCAACATGACGACTGGTCTAATTGTCTAACTGCCTAACTGCCTAATTGTCTAACAAGCTGAGTGGCGGTATGTCGGTTTCATTATAGGTAAAATTTCATCATTTCGCCTAGCAAAATTTGTCGATTCTTTTGTCGAGACTTAACACAATTTTTTAGCGCCAAAAAGATAATGCTTGCTACCAAATTTTGAAGTTTACCCGCTTACTGTTGGGTATTAAAAGCTGAGCAATAAAAAAAGCGATGGGTGACATCGCTTTTGGTGGGATTGCATCATCGCACTATGCTAATTAAGTTTAAAACTACTTTATAAAAATCATTTTGTCAGCGATTTCGTTGCCGCTTGGGTCATTGTCTAATTGGTAATATTGACGAAGCAATTGCCCCACATCACCCAATAGCGCAACCAAGCTATCAATGTGTCGATTAGCTTTAATACCTTCGATAGCCTTGTCGCACATCGCTTGCCACATAGTTGGCATCACATGGCTATTGATGCCTCTATCGGCGACAATCTCCAGACGCCGCTCACAGATATTAAGATATACCAACACCCCAGTATTATCCTGCGTATCCCAGACGCGATAATCCCCAAAAACTTCGATCGCTCTGTCTCGGCTGTTTTGTAGCCGTGCGGACGAAATGGGCAAATGATTCTCAATCACTAGCACCACTTCGCCGCGATGCCCTTGCTCAGCTTCGGTAATTGCTTGGTTTAGCTGTTGTTGGGCAGTAGGCGTTAACCAGCGATTGTGCAGGCTAGGTATAAACGCAACTTGACGCCACCATCTAGCCCAACTTGGCACAGTAGAAGTCACTGTCGCCATCGGTGAGGTGTAAGCAATGGTTTCTTCGTTGGCACCATTCGTTGCAGTTATTGGGTCATTTGTGCTCATGAAAATTCCATAAAAAATAATGAAGTATATAGTTGATGATAAGGGGTAAAGTTAACACAATTTTCTAACTGATGTTTCAATAGCTAACCGATTACTGACTACTCATTACCAATCGCCCCCAGCGCCGCCGCCGCCAAAGCCGCCACCGCCGCCACTAAATCCACCACCGCCAAAGCCGCCACCACCAAATCCACCGCCGCCAAAGCCGCCACCCGGTAGGAAGACAACTCCACCGCCACCTCTACCCCCGCGACCACCACCGCCACCTCGAAATAGCAAGAATAAAAAGACAATAAATGCGACAAATATACTACCCAGTAACCCTGCGCCAAAGATTGTACCAAGCGTTACAATGCCACCTGCCGTAGCAATAGAACCAAAAAAACGCCCTAATATACTGGTCAAAATCATGCCAGCGACAAAGCCAAAAAAGCCTAGGAAAATAAGCGGTATACCGCCCTCTTGATTTGACTGGGCATTGCTATTGGTATTGACTCGATTGGCATCCGCTTGCTTTAAAATAGCAGGATCGGTCGTCAAGCGTTCTTCAATGCGATTAATCCCCGATGTGATACCCCCGGCATAATCGCCTTGTTTAAATCTTGGGGTTATATCGTCGCTAATAATGCGTTTAGCGACGGCATCTGGAATGGTACCTTCAAGACCATAGCCCGTTAAAATATACATTTTACGGTCATTGACGGCCACAACCATCAACAGCCCCTGATCGGTGTCTTTTTTGCCCAGTTTCCAACGATCGGCGACCTTCATTGAATAGTCAAAAATATCCTCGCCATTGGTGGTTGGTACAATGACCACGGCTGCTTGCGCCAAGCCGCGGTCATTAAGACTACGCAGTTTGGTTTCAATCGCTTGTTTATCACTGGCAGATAGAATTTTTGCTTCATCAATGACAGGGTTATTTAGGATTAGTTTATCAGCGGCGACAGGGGCTTGGGTTGACTGTTTAGGTATCGTAGTCGTTTGGGCATTGGCGGTAGCTGTTGCCTGATTGCCAGTTGCTTGGGTGCTACCTGGTATCGGCAGCGCATCATTGCCTAACGTCTCTTTAATTGCATCATTATTGAGTACAGCATCATTGAGCGCTTCATTGGTTTGTGCGGTTTTGGCAATCGCAACCATGTCCTCAACACTATGATCTTGTAATGTGGGCTTAGCGGTAACGGTTGCGGAATTGGCTGTCGCTGTGGCGGTTTCTGCAACGGCAGCCATAGGCATTGCAAGCCCAATGCCCATGGTCAGTGCAGTAAAGGTACTTAATAGCAACCGCTTGGCTAACAAACGAGACGACAATTTTTGCGGCTGTTTATGGGAGCGCTGTAAATTGGGCTGTGTCTGTACAATATTCAATGACACCTGTGTTTCCTTAAAGTAGGCAATTTTTTTATTATGATGTCGTCAATTCAACAACTATTTTAAAAAATTAGAAAATCAGTCTGACAATTTATGCAAATCTTATTCAATGAGCTTGCCACCGACTGATAGCAGACTATTTAAAAAAATCTTCTTAACTCTCAAACTTTAACTATACAGTTAACATTAACAATGGTGAATTAAGGTTTCGCTGTTGCGGTAGCCGAATTATTGACAGGCTGACCACCGGCATTGGCTGTGTTCCCATTGTTTTGCACTGGCTGACCGCCCGCATTTGCGGTATTGGTATTGTTATTGCCAAAATCAACGGTTGGTGCAGTTGAGATTTGCGCCTCATTGGCTACGGTAAAGTTTGGACGGGTATGCATACCAAACACTTTTGCGGTGACATTGGTTGGGAATTGGCGTACGGTAGTGTTATAAGTTTGAACATCTTGGATATAACGACCACGTGCCACGGTAATGCGGTTTTCGGTGCCTTCAAGCTGTGCTTGCAATTCTTGGAATTGTTTGTCCGCTTTTAGATCAGGATAGCGCTCTGACACTGCCATTAAGCGCGATAACGCACTGCCCAATTGATCTTGCGCTTGTTGATAGCGTTGAAAAGCCGCTGGGTCATTGAGTACATCGGCACTCACATTGATAGTCGTCGCTTGAGAACGAGCTTGTGTGACTTGGGTTAAGGTCGCTTGTTCGTGCTGGGCATAACGCTCAACGACTTTCACCAAGTTTGGAATCAAGTCAGCACGTCGCTGGTATTGGTTGACTACTTCTGACCATGAGGCGTTGATTTGCTCATCTTGCGCTTGCATAGAGTTATAACCACAACCGGTCAAATTAGCAGAACCCACCACCAAGGCTGCGGCTAATAAGGTGTTTTTTACTGTGGTATTGAATGGTTTCATAAGTTTTCCTCAAAAATAAATTAAATAAAGTAATGTTTAGGTTTTTGAAAATTATGAAGCTATGTGCGGATACTGTAAATTTACGTTTTGTATAGTGCTGTATGGTTTTGTATCAAACCGCAGACTTATTAAAGCCAACTTAGCGGCTTAGAATAGTTAAAAATCGAATAGCTAAAAATTGAATAGTTAAAAATTTGCAATCAGCTTAGCAAAAAAAGACCAGCCAACGCTGATCTTTTTGATTATCTTCATTATCTACCAAAAAATCATTGCTGAGCGGCTTCAATTTGAATGACTAATTTCACCTTTTTACTCACACCCATTTTGACATAACCATCAATCCCCCAATCAGTACGGTCAATCGTGGTTTCAAAATCACCACCGTACACATATGCCATAAGTAACGGACTTGGATAGCTATTAAATTTGCTCGCTGTCAATGTAATAGGGCGAGTTTTTTTGAGCAAAGTTAAATTGCCTTTAATTTGGTGTAATTTACCCTTTTTAAAGATAAATTTGGTAGAGGTAAAGTGGGCAGTTGGATATTTATCTGCATTAAAAAAGTCTTTACTTTTTAAGTGTTCATCAAACTCCTTATGACCTGTTTGCAATTTTTCCAACGGAACATCAAGGTCAATTTGCCCTGTTTGATTGTCGGGGTCAAATACCATGTCACCTTCCAAGCCATAAAACCCACCATGATTGGTTGAGGTACCAAAATGGTCAATGCTAAATCGCACATTGGTGTGCATCGGGTCAAGTTTATAGTTGATTGAATTAGATTTGACGATTTCTTTGCTTACTGCTTTTGCGCCTAAGCTAAAAGTTTTAACCAAGGCTTTTTTGGTCAAAATGGCAGTGGTTGCCATGCCTGCAAGTTTAGCAAGTGTCCCTAAGTTGTTAGTTTTATCTGTCATGAACTTTCCTTATTATTAGTCGTTAAAAATTGCATGAGTTTGAACATTTTAACTTATCAATTGCATCAAGCTGTGCAAAGAGTGTTGGCAAAGTTCAGTATTTGTGAAAGTATCTATCGTAAAAACGTAAAAAAGCCAATGCGTGGACATTGGCTTTCGAGGAAATCTAAGCAAGCTTATTGTTGTACTGCTTCAACTTGGATGTTGAGTTTGACGTCTTTAGCAAAACCCATTTTGACATAGGTATCCATGCCCCATTTGGTGCGGTCAATAGTAGTCTCAAAATCACCGCCACATACTTGCGCATTTTTCAGCATTGGGCTGTTGTAGCAATTAAATTTAGTGGCTTTTAAGCTAACTGGGTTGGTTTTGCCCAATAGCGTCAAGTTACCGTCAACTTTCGTTACTTTGCCATTTTTGAAATGGAATTTGGTTGATTTAAAATTAGCCGTTGGGTATTTTTCAGCGTTAAAGAATTCAGCTGATTTTAAATGGTTGGTAAAATGTTCGTTACCGGTGTCAAGGTTATTGACAGGAATGTCAACGTTGATGCTGCCTGTATTTTTGGCTGGGTTGTAGTTCAAGTCACCCGTTACGCCGTAAAAACCACCTTGGTTGGTCGTTGTACCGAAGTGATCAATCGCAAAACGTACATTGGCGTGGTTTGGGTCTAGTTTGTAGCTGGTGCTATTGCTTGGCTTAACTTTTTCTACTTTGGCGGTTTTAGGCGCTTTTGTGACCGCTGCAGGTTGAGCTGCGGCTTCACCAACTTTTTGCGTTTCACCGTTTTGCGAAATGACTAATTCTGCATTGGCAAATTGTGTGGCTAACAACGCTGTGATAGCGGCAGTGGCTAAAAGTTTGCTATTCATGGGATTTTCCTCGATATATTATAAGAACTGTATGGGCTTACAAAAAATTGTTAATGAAACTTAACTTAGTCTATGTAGGATTAAGTCATTATAACATATACCTTTCCCTTGTTATCGTGTATTGTTTGTAAATTATTGGTAGGTATTGGCTAGGAAAGTTAAAGATGAAAGGGGCTTATCTAAAAAAAACAAGGCGGTGTGAAAACCGCCTATGCCTTCGAATAAATCAATAAAGGTGAGATTTTGAAGTTTCATGAATTTTTTAGTTTTGGATATCAACTCTTAAAAGCTTTTTATCAAATTTTTTCAAATCAATATTTATAGGCTCTAGGAAAATATCTGCATCCTCATTTTCCAAAGACTCTTCATTAAACAAATTTACAACTAATCGTGTTAATTGAGTTGAACCATTTTGTTCAAGTCTATATGTACAAGATACACCATCACCAATACCTCTAAATTTATGATATAACTCCAATTCCATTGTGTTTGCATCAAATACAGGATACCCACACAATATATCATTGCTTTCAAAACTACTAACTTCGTTATCATTTTCTTCTAGATATGGAATTTGAAAACTTAGTATTTTACTCTGAACTACCCCATCCTTTAAATTAACAATACTGTAGGCATAACTTGCTTGATATGCGTGCATTGCCAAGAGTGTTTCGAGAATAAATGTATCATTTCCAATTGGATAGAATGACATACCTGAAGAATCATTCTCTGAATACTGAAGCATATCATTGTAAAACTCTTCAAATTCGTCATTCCATTTAATAACTTTAAACCATTCTTTCCTATCACTATTCGTTAATGCGGGAAAGTTCAGATAACTTTCATATTTAACTTGATGTTTAATATCTAAATTATCAGCAAAATTATTTTCGTTTAAAAACTTCTCTAGAAACCTATAAATCCATTCTGCGGAAGCCTTTGTTGAAAGTGAATGTACATCATCATTCTTAGCTTTATTTGCATAATCACATACACTTTTAACTACAAAAGTATAACAATCTTTGTTAACTCCATATACGGCTTTTACGAATGCATAAGCCTCCATGTCTAATCCAATCACTTTTCTATCTTGTAAAGCAAGTATATTAAAAATATCATCCTGTTCAATAACTTTTGTACCAGTTGCTATTGTATCAAAGTGTACCTTGACCTCTTTTTCATCAACGAGTATTTTAGGATTCTCAAATACAAATCGACTTAGGAACTGCTTTAATTCATTTGCTACTTCAAAACTTTTGATTTCAGGTAAAAAAACATCACCTTTTTGTTTACCAGTTTCATAATCGATGATTTTCTTAGATACTATGATGTCGCCTAGCTTTACCTTTCTATCATCACCTGCACAAATTCCTGTCATTAGGGCTATATTAGCCCCAATTTGCGACATCATTCTTGAAGTGTGACACGCACATTCAACTTTTGAATAATCTGGTGGAAAGGTGGCATATATCTCTAATTTTTTTTCCGAAATTTCAGTTTGAAGATAATAATATTCATCATTATTAGGAAGTTTTTTTATAGAAAAAACTCCTAATTTATCCATTAAGGGTTTCAATTCCTCGTACAAAGCACCAACAATAAGAATTTTTAGCATTAACTCATCTCTTGGGAAACTTAAAAATATAAAGGCTCTAATTTAAATTATGTAAAACCCTCAACCAAAATGTTATCTTAAGAATGCCCGAGCATTTCTAAACATCCGCATCCACGCTCCGTCATTGTCCCAAGCTTCAGGTTTCCAGCTGTGGTTATATGCCATCAGATTGCGCTCTGGGTGTGGCATCATCAAAGTCACACGCCCATCGGTGCTACAAATCCCTGTCACCCCTTGCGGTGAGCCATTTGGATTGAGCGGATAATGCTCGGTTGCTGTGCCGAGACTGTCCACATAACGCATCACAATTTGCCCATGTGCGCTCATCCCTGCGATATCGGTATCGCTCAACGTTGCAAAGCCTTCGCCATGTGCCACCGCAATCGGTAGAATGCTCTCTTGCATACCTTTTAACAGCACCGACTTGGTACGTTCAATTTTCACATTCACCGTGCGCGCTTCAAACCGTGCCGATTTATTGGCGATAAAACGGGGGAAATTCTCTGCGCCTGGTATCAAGTCTTTAAGCTGGCTCATCATCTGACAGCCGTTACACACGCCAAGCGAGAAGGTTTCTGGTCGGGTAAAGAATCGCACAAATTGCATGCGTAGTTCATCATGGAACAGTACCGATTTTGCCCAACCAGCGCCAGCGCCAAGCACATCGCCATAACTAAAGCCGCCGCAAGCCACCAGCCCATCAAAGTCACGCAAGTTGACACGCCCTTTGAGCAAGTCACTCATATGCACATCGACGGCTTCTAGCCCTGCGCGTTTAAAGCCTGCCGCCATTTCTAGCTGACCATTCACGCCTTGCTCACGCAAAATGGCGACTTTGGGCTGTACGCTGCGGCTATTGATGTAGGGCGCTTCAATCGCTTGGTTGAGATCATAATTGGCTTGGGCGATTAAGCCTTGATGTGAGTTATCACCAATCAAATCAAAGGCTTGTTGTACGCATTCGGGGTTGTCACGGTTTTTGGCGATATGGTAGCTGACTTTGCTCCATTCTTGCTCAAGCTCGCTACGCTCAAAACGTAAATTTTGCGTGGCTGTTTGGATGAGTAAACTGTCTTCATCGGTGCTTTGACCGACTAGGCTTAACAACTCGCTGACGCCTGTGGTTTCGGCAAGCGCTAGCAATTGAGCCACCTGATGAGTTTTAACTTGAATCACCGCACCGAGTTCCTCAGCAAACAACTGACCGAGCAAATTGTCATCAGATAACACCAATTTTACGCCTTGACGACTGGTAAATTGCATCTCAGCAATGGTGGCAAGCAAACCGCCATCACCAATGTCATGATATGCGGTGATTAAGCCTTGGTTGTTGGCTTGCTGAATAAATTCAAAGAAGTTGATTAAATCCTGCGGATTATCTAGGTCTGGGCAAGTATCACCCAGTTGGCTTAGAGTTTGGGCAAGGATTGAGCCACCCAAACGGAACTGACCTTTTGATAAGTCTAAGCGATAAAAGGCGGTTTCGCCAAGCGCTGAGCTGGTTAGCAATTCTGGGGTTAAGGTTTTGGTGACATCTTGCACAGGGGCAAAGGCAGTGATAATGAGCGACATGGGTGACACCACAGATTTGTTTGCTTGCTCATCTGACCAATTCGCCCGCATCGACAAGCTGTCTTTACCCACAGGAATGGCAATGCCCAGTGCCGGACAAAGCGCTTCGCCCACGGTATACACCGCATCAAACAACGCTTGGTCTTCTTTGTCTTCACCACAGGCTGCCATCCAGTTCGCCGACAAGGTAATGTCTGATAGCTTGGCGATATTCGCCCCTGCGATATTGGTAATGGCTTCAGCAACAGCAAGGCGAGCAGATGCGGCAGGATTAATCAAAGCAACTGGGGTACGCTCGCCCATACTCATGGCCTCGCCTGTCATCGGCTTGCCATCGACAGGGATGAGAGCAGAAGCAGTAACAGCACAGTCCGCCACTGGCACTTGGTAACGTCCAACATATTGGTCACGTACTACCATACCCGTGATGGAACGATCGCCAATGCTGATTAAGAAAGATTTGCTGGCAACCGTTGGGTGACGCAGGACGTCTTTGACCGCTTCAGCCAAATCGACTTTATTAAGATTTAACGCTGTCAAATCTGGCGTGCTACGGCTAAAGCTACGCTGCATTTTTGGCGTGCCACCGAGTAGCACTTGTAGGGGCATATCGACCGGTTGTTGGTCGCCTTTGGTGTTGAGTAGTGGGTCATTGACTACCAACTCACGCACGTCCGTCGCTTCACCCAAAATCGCATACGGACAACGCTCACGCTCACAGATACTATCAAATAGCTCACGGCTTTGTGGACGGATTGCCAATACGTAACGCTCTTGGGCTTCATTTGACCAAATCGCCATTGGCGACATGCCATGCTCAAGCGACGGCACTTTACGCAAATTTAACACAGCACCAAGTTCATGGTCATTCACAAGCTCGGGCATGGCGTTTGACAAACCCCCTGCCCCCACGTCATGAATCGACACAATCGGATTGTTATCTTCATCTGGCTGATTTCCTGCCATCGCCCAACAGCGGTCAATGACTTCTTGACAGCGGCGTTCCATCTCGGCATTGTCACGTTGCACTGACGCAAAATCCAGGCCTTCATCAAGCTCACCACTATCCACCGAACTTGCCGCGCCACCGCCCAAGCCGATTTGCATGGCAGGACCCCCTAGCACAATGAGCAAATCGCCTTGCTGAATCGGATTTTTTTCCACCAAATTGCGTTTGATATTACCGTAACCACCGGCAATCATAATAGGTTTGTGATAGCCCCGCATTTGGCTACCATCTTGGTCTTTTGAGGTATCCAATTGAAATGAGCGAAAATAACCGACTAGATTTGGACGACCAAATTCATTGGAAAACGCCGCACTACCAAGCGGCGCTTGGGTCATGATTTCTAATGCAGACGCCATACGCGCTGGCTTGCCGTAGTCAGCCGTCGAGATTTTTCCGCTGTGCTCCCATTTTTCTGGCATATCAGGCAGCTGCAAATGCGACACATGGAATCCTGCCAAGCCTGCTTTGGGTTTACCGCCACGACCTGTCGCGCCCTCGTCACGGATTTCCCCGCCAGAGCCTGTTGCCGCGCCTGCATAGGGTGCAATCGCCGTTGGGTGATTGTGGGTTTCGACTTTCATCAAGATATCAATCGGCTCTTGATGAAAATCGTATTCCAAATGCTTGTTGTCGCTGTTTAATAGCGGATAAAAACGCTGCCCTTCATGCCCTTTTACCACCGCGGCATTGTCTTTATAGGCGGATAAAATGTCGTTGGGATTTTGCTCGAAGGTATTTTTAATCATGCCAAACAGGGATTTTGGCTGTACTTCGCCATCAATCGTCCATTGCGCATTAAAAATCTTGTGGCGGCAATGCTCCGAGTTGGCTTGGGCAAACATCATGAGCTCAACATCGGTGGGATTGCGTTTGAGTTCATTGACGTAGGCATTCATCAAGTAGTCAATATCTTGGCTCGATAACGCAAACCCAAACTCACGGTTCGCCGACTCTAACGCTTCACGCCCTTTGCCCATCACATCGACATGGTTGAGCGGTGCTGGCTCGTGGTCATCGAATAAGTGCTGAGCCTTTGCCAAGTCATAAAATAGGCTTTGGGTCATGCGGTCGTACAACATCATCTCGATATCATGCGGTAGCTTTTCAGGCAAATTTTCGCCGATGAGCGTATACACCACCAAGCGCTCAACACGGTCAATAGCTATCTCACAATTGTTAAAAATATCCGTCGCTTTACTTGCCCAAGGGCTAATCGTACCAAAACGTGGGCTGACGATGATTTGCAGCGCCTCTTTATTGTCATCTTGGCTTGCTTGATTTTGATTAAGCGCGATTTCGTCACCGTGATTGAGCAAATCTACTGCTTTCTTATAATCGTGTTCTGCCAAATCTTTAGAAAAAATATAAACTTGCTGGCTTTTTAAGTGAGTGATTTTGAGATTGGTTTTTTGGCTAAGGGAATTTAGCAGTTTGGTGGTTTGAAAATCGGTTAAAAATGGGTGTCCAGCGATGATAGTCATAGAAAGTTCCGCTTGCTTTGGGAAAAGTTGGGAAAATAACAGAAAAGTTTGCGGCTATTATAGCATTAAACCCACGGGCGTATCACTTGTCTTGATGGGGATAGACTGTGTTGTCCAACCGTCTTTTTTCTAAAGTGCCTTTCAATTGCGTTACCTTGCGATAACATCGTTAACGGTTTTATACCAATTATTTGCAGCTTTTCGACAGACTTAAACAACAAAAGCCGATATTATTGTCTAAGTTAACGACTTTAACCCAGTTTTAACGTAAATTTTTAACCAGTTAGCAATAAATTTATTAGCATTAAATTCGAGACGTATAATAACCATATAATAACAAGGACCCTCTCATGGCAGATCTTACCAAAGAGCAACATATTGAAAATATTAATAAAGTGATTAAAGGCGTCAAATATGCAATGATGACCACCATTACTGCAGACGAAAAACATTTACATGCGTGCCCAATGACCACCAACAAAAATGAATTAGAAAATGGTAAAATTTGGTTCATCGGCGATCGCAAATCAGAAACTGTCAAAGACTTGGAAAAAAACCCACAAGTCAATTTATCTTATACCTCAAGCGACCAAAAAGACTTTGTATCTATTAACGGTACGGCTAAGCTGGTTAATGACAAAGCCAAACTAGATGAGCTTTGGAGCCCAATTTATGCAGCGTTCTATGAAAAAGGTAAAGAAGATCCTAATGTGCAAGTGATTTGCATTGAATGTAACGGTGCGCAGTATTGGTTAAGCGGTAACACAGTGGTGGATATGTTTAAAATGGTAGCCGCCGCTGCCCAAGAAGGAAAAACTGCAGAAAATCTGGGTGAAAACCATGCCGTGACGTTTTAATTATTGGCTTTAAAAAAATATCACCCCAGTTTTTTAACTGGGGTTTTTTATGGTAAATTTTGAATTCACAGTTGTGTGACAGTAACCAATTTTTTTAAAGTCATTAGCTTTTTTTAAAGTTATCAATTAAGGCTGTTTTAGATAGGGCCATGCCGCTTTTAGATAAATAAACATTGACCATAACGTCAACACCACTGAAATGACCAATAGTAAATACCCCGTCATCTCAAGCGACTCCCAATTGAGCAGTAACACCGTAATTGCCACCATTTGAAAAGTGGTTTTCATCTTGCCGACATATGACACAGCAACGCTCGTACGATTGCCCAGCTCTGCCATCCACTCACGCAAGGCTGAGACGGCAATCTCGCGTGAGATGATAACAATCGCTGAAATCGCCATGACAATGTCAGGATGCCACTGTACCAAAATAATTAGCGCGGCAGCAACCATCAATTTATCCGCCACAGGGTCAAGAAACCGCCCAAATGCCGATGTCATATTGAGCTTGCGGGCAAAGTAGCCATCTAACCAATCAGTAATTGCCGCCAAAATAAATACAGCCGTCAATAAAAAGTGGCGTAGTAGACTATCGCTAAACTGATACATGCCTATATTGGCAATTGCATTGTCACTAATGGCGCTTTGCCCAATCCCCATCGCAGGCGGCCAATAAGCAATCGCCACAAACAGCGGAATCATCACGATGCGCGCAATGGTCAAGTTGTTGGGCAAGTTAAAAATACTGCCCGAGGCAACAGGGGGGTTGGCTGTCTCGTCGGTCACTGGCTTATCGGTCATGGGATTTTTCGTTCATTCTTGTTGTAGGGCGCGGCGTAACGCTAATTTTAGTTGAAATAATTATAACGGTTCTCAAAGTAATGTCATTATGTTTTGCCAATAGTGCTCGTTTTTGTCATACTTTTCAACAATTAAGCCGGCTTACCCTATTGATTTTATGGTATTTTTTACTAAATATGTCATTGTATAAAAAACACTTCAAAAGTAACAGGGTGTAATTAGACAGTCAAAAATTTAGACTTTTATTGATATCATAACGTCCGACAACGAAATAATAATAACAATAAGACTTATTTCGCTATTAGCAAATTTTGCTGTTGTCAGGTTTATTGAAATTTGAATACTTTGTACCCAATTCATCAGTCATAACGTATTAATTTGCGAATTTTTTTATCAATTTTCTATCATACAGTGATTGGAAAATTTTGATAAAGCGCGTTTATTGTCAGAAATTTTCAGACTTTTCACACTTACTTGTGCTTTTCCTCAGCCCATTGCTCACCTCCTGCAATGGGTTTTTTTTATGGCTCAAGGGGTGGCATGAGTGAATGCTGCAATTCATCACATTTTTTAGGTTGGTGCTAGATGCAGCAGTTGGAGTCTACCTAAGCGTCAAAAATTTGCCAGCATTTTCAGCCCTGCAATGACTAATACAAGAGATAATAATTTATTGAGCATGGGGTCGGCAAGACGTTTACTACCATAAGTTGCGCCAATAAAACCCCCTGCACACACCGCTACAAGCCAAATTGGTAGTTGATTTGGCAGTTTCGCCCCTGTCGATAACACACCAAACAAGCCTGAAATTGAATTCACCAAAATAAACCCCGACGCTACACCTGCGACAACTTTAGGGCTTGCCCAACGGTTAAACAATAAAATTGGACTTAAAAACACACCACCACCCACCCCCGTCAATCCCGAAAGCAACCCTAAAACCGCCCCCACGATTGCCAAAATCCATTTTGACACCTGTTTTAATGGTTGCTCGCTGGTGAGTTTTTTGGCAAAGATAAATGAATAAATAGCCGAAAAAATCAGTACCATCCCAACAATCGGCTTATATAAATGACTGGGTAAATGGGTCATTCCCCCGATAAACGCCATCGGTACCGCGGCAATGGCAAGAGGAATAAAAATTTGCCAAGAAAAGTTTTTTGCGGAATAAAATCGCCAAAATGCAATGATGGACACCAAAATATTAAGACATAGCGCAGTAGGTTTCATCATACTTGGCGCAACGCCGACTAACCCCATCATCGCAAGATAGCCCGATGCACCGCCATGCCCGACTGATGAATAGAGCAAGGCAGAAATAAAAAACAGCACGCTTAATAGGGTAGTTGTCATTGCTTGTTAACCATTATTAGAAAGCCACAGACTCTCAGTGCTGTCGGCATAAAATTCTTGTTTCCACACAGGAATATCCGCTTTAATCGCATCCAGTAGCCAACGACACGCATCAAATGCAGGATAACGGTGGGCAGCCACCACCCCAATCCACACCGCCATCTCACCAATCGCAAGGTCGCCAATACGGTGCATGGCAATGGCGTTTTCGATATCAAACTGGGCTTTGGCTTGTTCAACCAGTTTTTTGCCTTGATTGAGTGCCAGTTGCTCGTAGCCGTAATAAGTGAGTTTGCTAACAGGGCGAGCGTTATTGTGATTACGTACCCAGCCTTCAAATGTCGCTAACGCCCCGCAAGTATCGCTCATTAAGGTGTGTTTAAGCCGTCTGTCGTCAATGGCTCGGTCAATTAACGCAAAGCCGCTAGTAATCACGGTTTGGTAGGCTTGGTCTTCACTGATGCTAATGGTGGATGAGCCTTTATGCAATGCATTCATGGTTTTCTCTATATTGTTTAAAGGGCGTACGTGATATTCAACCACCTGCCACAGGCGGAATAAAGGCGACGATATCACCATCTTGAAGCGGCGTTTGCCAGTTGGTAATATGGTGATTGATTGCCACAGCAAGTTTGGTTTGGGCGAGTTTAAACCCGTAGTGTGCGCTTAACGTTTGGTAAAGCTCGGTCAAGTTATCACCGTCAAAGCGGATCGTTTCTTCGTCTTTCCCTGCTTGTTCAGCAAGGCTTGCAAAGTATAAGATGGCTAAATTTTTCTCAGACGTGCTAGGTGTTGGCATAGTCGGATTTGCCCCCTGTTTTGGTGAGTAGCTTGATATCGCTAATGGTGATGTCGTGAGATAATGCTTTGGTCATGTCGTAAATCGTTAGGCAAGCCACCGACACAGCGGTTAAGGCTTCCATTTCCACGCCTGTTTTGTGGGTGACTTTGACAGTGGCAGTGACGTGGATTGAGCAGTTGTTATCATCATACTCAAAGCCGATTTTCACCCCATCGAGTGGCAGCTGGTGGCAAAGCGGAATCAGCTCGTGGGTGCGTTTGCTTGCCATGACCCCTGCGATGTGCGCGGTCTGGGTGATTGAGCCTTTTTTGGTAATGCCGTCGGCGGATTTTATCACTTGGTAACTGTCGCTAGGGAAAATGACTTGCCCTACGGCGGTGGCGGTGCGTTGGGTTATCGTTTTGCCCGATACATCGACCATGGCGATATCGCCGTGTGCGTCTAAATGCGTCAGGTCTAAGGGAGTTAATTGTGTTGTCATGTCTTGGATTTTCACCCCTCAAATGTGGCACAAAATTACATAAACGTATACGCTTATCAAGCTGCGCTTGAATGAGTAAATTTTTCTTAAATTTGCCTATTTTATATTTTAAAAAAACCTGCCATCGATTAGCCGCCAATCATCGACAAATTCGCCATGATACCACTGTCATTTTGCTTGAGTAAATGATGCTCGGGCTTAATTGGCATTAAGCTTTGCAAGGCATGAACCAATCCATCGACATCGCCATTTGCCAAAAACCCTCGCACATCATAACTGCCATTATCAAATAAACACAAATGTACTTTGCCTTGGCTACTCACTCGCAGGCGGTTACAACTGTCGCAGAACTGCGGGGCATAAGGCTCAATCAGCCCAATGCCGCCGACATAATCGGCATGGCGATATTCAATCGCAGGGCCTGCATCGCTTGCTCGACGTTGGGATTGCCAACCATTTTGTAACAAAAAATCTTTGATACGCTGACCACTGCTATGTTGGGCAAAAAACAAAGCTTTATTATCCGAGGTTTGCATAAACTCAATAAAACGGTAAGTGACAGGGCGGTTTTTGACAAAACTTAACACAGATTGCAAGTTATCAAAGGCGGTGTCTGCCATCAAAATACCGTTGAGTTTTAGCTTAATATCGGTGGTTGCTAGCAATGTATCGATGTCTTTTAACAGCGTTGGCAATATATCAAAGCCGGTGATTTGTTTAAAAATGGCGGGGTCAAAGCTGTCGATACTGATGTTAAGCTGATTTAGCCCTGCTGTTTGCCAGGCGGATAAATGCTTGGCAAGCCGATAGCCATTGGAGCTAACCGCCACTGTTTGGATGCCTTGGGTCTGTTTGGCAAGTTCGATGATGCGCGGTAAATCTTGTCGAATCGATGGCTCACCCCCCGTCAGCCGCACTTTAGTGGTACCTAGTTTGGCAAAGGCTTGTATTAAAACATCGATTTCGGATACAGAAAGCTCGTTGTCAGGGCGTTTACCCGCGTTGGCAGTATAGCCATCGGGCAGACAGTAATGACAGCGAAAGTTGCAAAAATCGGTAATCGACAGGCGTAAATAACTTAACTGGCGATGAAAATTGTCCACCAAATTTAATGAAGAATGTTGCGAAGTCATCGTTAGCTAAAGTTCCAACTAAACGGCTGCACTGTCACTATTTCGCCTGCTTTTACCCCTGCATTGTCTTGGGGTAATACAAGCAAGCAATTGGCGTGGCTAAGCTGTTTTACACGGTGGGAGTCTTGGGCAGATAAAGGGGTTACGCTAAAACTGCCGTCTTCATTTTGGCAAAAAACCGCTCGCTGATAATCTTGGCGTCCTGCTCGCTTTTTTATGTCATGTGTAGTTTTGGCAAACAGTTGCAGCGGTTTTGGGATGTCTGATTGTATCACGCCCGATAGTTGCCATAGCGCAGGTTTGACAAAATTAAGGCAGCACACCACGGTAGATAGCGGATTGCCAGGTAACCCAAAATACATGACCGTTTTTTTATCTTGCTCAAACTCCCCAAATATAAAAGGTTTACCTGGTTTCATCGCCACTTTGTAATGGTGAATTTTGCCGAGCGCCTGAATGACTTGGGTTAAAAAATCATAATCGCCCACCGATACACCCGCCGTAGAAATAATCACATCACATTCGGCTATCGCTTGCTGAACAGTGCGTCGAGTGGTCTCAAGGTTGTCAGGGACAATGCCATAATCTTGAATCGCAATCGGCAACTGCTTTAATAACGCTTTTAGCGTGGGCGTGTTGGAATTATAAATTTGGGCAAGCGTTGCCAGCGGCTGTCCCACGTCGACCAGCTCATCGCCGGTGGCAATAATACCAACCGTGAGTGGCTGAAATACCTGCACGCTATCCACGCCTAAATTGGCAAGTAAGCTAATATCGGTGGGGTTTAGGCGTTTACCAATCGTTAAAACAGTTTCGCCTGCTTGCACTTCCTCGCCTTGGCGGCGAATATTTGCGCCCACCTTAGCGGTTTGGGTCAAGCGAATGTGATAGGCTTGGCTGTTATCCAAACTGTGCTGAATGTCGCTAAGGTTGGTGTCTTCCTGCATCACCACCGTGTCGCAGTCATTTGGCACCACCGCGCCGGTAAAAATTCGCACGCCCTGATTGGGTCGCAAACGACCATTAAAAGGTTTACCTGCCCCCGATTCACCGATGATTTCAAGTTGGCTATCGTGGTCAAGATGGCTACCCGTAGCAATCGCAAAACCGTCCATGGATGATAGATTTTGGCGGGGAATATCAAAGGATGCGGCAATATCTTGGGCTAAAATGTGGTTTTGCGCGTCTAACAAACCCACTGTTATCGTCTTTACCTCGCCCGGACGCGACGTTAAATAATTCTCTAGGCGCTCATTAATCGCTTGTTTTAGTTCATTGACAGAAATCATCAGGTTGTCTCAATTAAAATGTTGGGTCGGCGGCAAAAGGTGATAGGCTGTTTTTAGCTGCTCAAATTGCGCTAAGGTATCAATATCTTGGCTTAAATGCGGTAGCGGTATCGGATAAAGCTGATAAACCTTACCATCGGCGGGCGAAACAATAGTGGTTTGATGTTGCCATAACGCCCGAAAACCTTTATCGCCTTGCAACTGATGCCCAAATGCTTGCAAAAAACCCCAAGGTAAATTGACGGGAATCCCCCAAATTGGTTGATTGTTATCACCATACTCACTCACAATCAGCTGATGGTCTTCAACATTTTGGCTTAATAGCCTCAAATCATCGAGGGTTACCGCCACTTGGTCAACAGTCAAAAACAAAATCCGCATCGTAGCACTTACTGACTGTTGTTGTAATGTTGTCATTGCATACTGAATCGATTGCGCCATCCCTGTTTGCGGCGTGGGGTTATCAACGACTGTGACGACAAATGGTACAACTTCATTGTATAACGCTTTAGATATTGGGTTATCAAGTTTTGGCAAAACCACCAACACTTGATGAGGCTGCAATTGGCGTGCCAGTTGAATTTTTTCAGCCAGCAAAGTTTGATGATTTTTTACAATCAGCTGCTTGGCAAAACCAAGACGCTGGCTCAATCCTGCTGCCAAAATCACCACGGTTAAATTGCTAGGAGTGATGCTCATGATATACCTGTTGAATTTGGGCAGTGATAGATAAAGCCACCGCTTCAGGCGTATCCCCACCGAGCGCTAAACCCACAGGATAGAACAAATTAGCAGATTTCACCAGTTGATAACCATCGTCAATCTCACTAAGCAACTGCTCAGTGCGATATTTCGGCCCTAATTGCCCAATAAAAAAAGGCGAATTTTGGGCTTTAAAGGCTTGGCTGAGCCATACTCTGTCTTGACTCAGACTATGGGTCATTATCACCACAGCGGTCGGCTGCGGTGACTCAAAAAAAGTCTGCACAGACTCAGCCTCATCAAGGGCAATCTGCACAAAATTGGCGTGACCCTGCCCGCGATAACGGGCAATCACATCCAAACGACTATCAATCACCGTCACCTGCCAGCCTTGCAAATTTGCCATGGTCATCAAAGGTAAACAATCTTGCCCCGCGCCAAAAATTAATAATTGTAGCGGTGGTTGTAGCGTTTCTATAAAGATGCTTAGTTGTTGCGATTGTTTTTGATAAACATGCAGCATAAAGCGACTTTTACGGCTGGCAGCGACTTGATTAACCAATTGCCAATCTTGTTGACCCAATTGCGACAACTGCGTCAAGGGCAGATGTTGTCCAACCACAAACTCATCTGAGTTTGAGGTGATAACTGTAGCCAGTGTTTGTGGCTGTTTTGTCTGTTTTAAGCGCTGAAAACAGGCAAATAATACAGATTGTTCATTTAAAATCAGACGTTCAAATAATACTTGAATGACGCCTTGACAGCCAAGCCCAAAGCCTTCTTGCTCATCACTGTCATCGACCACCTCATCTTGTGATAACTGGCTATCGGTTGCGGTATGATAGGTTTTGAGCGTTGCCCCATCTCGCGTTAGCCAAAAGGCTCGCTGTACCAAGTGCTTTTCAAGACAACCGCCACTCACCATGCCTATGGATTGACCATCGGCTAAAATCAACATTCTAGCACCAGGTTGCCGATAGGCTGACCCTTCGACACTCACCACGGTGGCTAGTACCGCTTCACTGTTGGGCGGTAACTGGTCAAGGGTAGCAAAAATATCAAACAAGTGGTTCATAGCAAATGACAGTGTACCCGATTACAGTAATGGCAACTGGTACAGCAGTTTATCCAAGGTAATGGGATAGTCTCGTACTCTAACGCCTGTGGCATTAAAGATCGCATTGGCAATGGCTGCCCCTGCCCCTGATAATGCCAATTCACCTATACCCTTGCTATGGAGCGGATTGGCATAGGGGTCAGTTTCGGGTAACATTATTACCTCTAAGTCAGGCACATCAGCATTCACACACACCTGATACTCGGCTAAATCGTGATTACATAGACGACCGTCACGTTTGTCATGGTGAATTTGCTCCATCAAGGCAGCCCCTATACCAAACACCATACCACCAAAGCACTGCGAGCGCGCTGTTTTTTCGTTTAAGATACGCCCTGCGGCAAATGTGCCTAGCATACGGCGAACCCGAATTTCACCGGTTACCCGGTGTACCCCGACTTCAGCGAACTGTGCGCCATAGCCTGCATGACGGTATTCTTTTTTGGTTTTACCAGGTTCGATTTCACCATTAGCTACCAAGCCATGAGGGGCATATTGCTGCAAAAAACTGCTCAGCGGTAACTGGGTATCGACTTGTTCCCAATCGAGTACATTATCATGATTGTCTACAGAGACCTCAGAATTAAGCCCTGTTTTTTCTGCTAGTTTATCCAACGTATCGGTTAACGTATGGTTAATTTTTTCGCCAATTTTTTCAGCTAGGCTAGGGTCATGCTCAAATTGCCTATATAGATTGCCTTGTTTAAAGCCAATGCTATCGGCATGCAGCCCCACACTCTGGGCAATCTTTTCTCGTAGCGCTTCACATGCCAGATAAATTGAACTACCAGCGCTTGAAGCTCCCCAGCTACCGCCTGACCCTGCAGCAGGGGGCAGATCGGTATCGCCAAGTTTGACCTCGACATGGTCAATCGGTAAGCCCAGCATATCGGCAACCACTTGCGCAAAAATAGTATAGCTACCTGTACCGATATCAGTCATGTCAGTTTCGATACGAGCCATGACCCCAAGCGGTTTGTCAGAGGGCAACAGGCTCACACGGGCTTGTGAGGGTTTTAATTCGTTGCTACGCGCGGCGCACGCCATCCCATAGCCAATCAGCCAATCGCCTTCAAGGCGACTTGCGGGCGTTTGTGGGCGTTCATCCCATCCAAAGGCTTTTGCCCCTTGCTCCATACACGCCAGCAATTTTCGGGTGCTGTAGGGAATTTTTTTGCTTGGGTCTTCGCTAGGTTCATTGCGTTTTCGCAGTTCAATTGGGCACAGCTTTAATGCATACGCCAGTTCGTCCATGGCACATTCGAGTGCCAACTGACCCACCGCTTCGCCAGGGGCACGCATAGAACCTGTTAAGGTAAAATTCATGCGCGCCATTTCGTATTTGATTTGGCGATTGTCACCGCCATACAAAAAGTGGGTAGAAACCGCCACTGGCTCAAAAAACGTTTCTGAAGGTAAATTGGTGACAATGCTATTATGAATAATAGTATGGATTTTACCATCTTTATCCGCCCCCAATGCCACCCGTTGTTCGGTGTTGGTGCGTCTGACGGTAGTTTCCATGACTTGCGGTCGGGTCATGTTCACAAGTACGGGGCGTTTTAACTCTTTAGCTGCAATGGCTGCCATCACCGACTCGGGTGAAATACCCAGTTTTGAGCCAAACCCGCCACCAACATATGGCGATAACAAACGGACATCGTCTTCCGGTATATCTAAGGCTTTGGCAAGTTGTATTTTGGAAGAGGCAAGCATTTGGTTAGAAGTATGAAGAGTTAGCTTACCCTCAAACCAACGCGCCAACGAACTGTGCGGTTCCATCGGCATGTTACTTTGGCTAGGTGTGGTATAAGTCACATCGACTTTAACTTCTGCTTGCTTAAGCGTTTTTTCAGGTTTGCCAATGTCGTCACTTTTATCGGTTACCCAATCAATAAACTGGGTATGCTTTTTTTGCTTGTTAAAGTCAAAATGCCCGTGTTTTTCATCATTTTCATAGTCAATCTGTAACGCCTTCGCGCCTTCTTGAGCCGCTTCTAGGGTTTCTGCGACCACCAAAGCAATCGGCTGTCCATGATAAAAAACCTCACTTGCCCCTTGTACAGGTGCCATTTTGACACCCCCTTGTTGCGGGTTGCGTAAAAACAGGGGGTCATGAAACACCCCAATCACACCTGCAACTTGTAAGGCGGTATCTTTATGTACTTTTTTTACCTTGCCTCTACCGATGGTTGCGCCGACCATCACCCCATGACACAAGTCGTCAAATTGGTTTTCGGCAGTATACGTGGCTTTACCTGCGACTTTTAGGTGTCCTTCGATACGGCTCAGTGGTTTGCCAACGAGCTTGCTATCGGTCGTATCTAGCCGTGACTCGACAGGCTTGTCCATGGTCAGTTTTTTTTCAAGGGGCGATTCGCCAAAAATTTGTGTTAGGCTCATGCACTCACTCCACTACTTAAAGGACTTGATTGATTGGGTTGTTGTAACGCACGCTGCACAACATGGTGTAAAAGACGCTGTACCAGCACGGTCTTGTATTCGGTTTGTTCATCGGTTTTTGCTTCTTTGAATAGGGTCGCCACCGCAAGCTCAATGCTCACGGCATCGCCTGTGCTGCCGATCAGTATTTTTTCAATCTCGGTATTTCGCCATGGCTGACTGCCAATACCGCCAAATGCAAGTCGCACATTGGTGAGTGTATCATTATCATGCTCAATCACGGCAGCGACGGACGCCAAAGCAAAGGCATATGAGGCACGGTCACGCACTTTGTCATAGCTATGCACGCCTTTTAAGGGTGGCGGTAGAATGATATGGGTAATCAAATCACCTAGATTTAAGCAAGTTTCAATATGGGGGGTTTGCTCAGGTAAGCGATAAAATTCAGCGATAGGCACTTGGCGGGTTTGCCCGTCGGCTTGCTGGATAACAATGACGGCATCGAGTAATCGCATTGCCACCGCCATATCTGATGGATGGGTAGCAATACACTGCTCGCTTGTGCCTAAAATTGCTAAGTTCTGATGAAGACCTGCTTTTGCCCCGCAGCCAGAATTGGGCTCACGCTTATTACACGGACTATCGGGCTGATAAAAATAATAACAACGGGTGCGCTGTAGTAGATTGCCACCGGTACTGGCTTTGTTACGCAGTTGCGGCGATGCACCCGACAACAAGGCACGGGCAAGCACCGCATAATCTTGACGAATCACAGGGTGAGCCGCTAATTCACTATTACTGACCATAGCGCCAATTTTTAACCCACCTTCTGGCGTGGCTTCGATTGTGTTAAGGGGCAAACGTGAAATATCAATCAGCTGTGTTGGCTGTTCGATTTCGAGTTTCATCAAGTCAAGTAAATTGGTGCCCCCAGCGATAAAAAACGGACGCTGCGCCTCAGCTAAAGTGGCTATTTTGACCGCGTCATCCACTGAGTTGGCGCGCTGATAATCAAAAGTTTTCATAGCGACACTCCTGTAGCCTGAGTAGCTGCTGTCTGAGCGGTCACCTTATCTGTCTCTGCCGAAAAACCTGTTTCTTGTAATACCTGTTTAATCGCTCGCACGATGTTGGGATATGCCGAGCAGCGACAGATATTGCCACTCATACGCTCAGAGATTTCTTTATCTAATTGTTGCTTAAATTGCGCTGTATCGTTTGATAAAGGTTGCATCAAATCATCCGACACATGACTTGCCCAGTTTTGGCGTAGCTCTTCAATCATCGCTTTGGTCGAGCAAATTTGCCCAGGGGTACAATAACCACATTGAAAGGCATCATGTTCCAAAAACGCTTGTTGAATCGGGTCAAGCGCTTCGGGTGAGCCAATGCCTTCAATGGTTTCGATGCTATCGCCTTCGTGCATGACTGCCAGGGTTAGACAGCTGTTGACCCGCTGACCGTTAATCAGCATGGTACACGCGCCACACTGACCGTGGTCACAGCCTTTTTTGCTGCCTGTCAAGCCAAGATGATTGCGACAGACATCTAGCACTGTGGTGCGTACATCTAGATCCGTCAACGTGTGTTGTTGCTGATTGATAGTAAGTGTTAAGGATTGTGGCATAAAGTTGCTTCTCGTCTAGTTGTTATGGGTTTATTTTAAGTGTGTTATCTAGGATTGACGCCTGTTATCAAACTTATTTCTAAAAATTCGCTACGCCTTGCCTACGCAATCACGATGGTAACATTAGAAGGGTTCGTCATTTTTGCGTATGTAGCCATCCCGTTTTTTTGGCAGTTTCTTTTGGTAATTTTTTTACTAGTTTTTTTGTCAGTCTATTTTGCAAGGTAATTGATTTTATTTTATTATATTTTTTTAATCAGCTTTTGTATGTTTATTCGTGTAAAGCTCTCAATAAGCAGTATTTAACTTTTACAAAATTTTGATGGTGTAAGCTTGGTTGTTGTTAGCCTTATTAACACTTGGCTATTTTGTACCAAATAATTCATTAATATGGTATTAACTAGGTAATTTTTTTATCATTATCGTGACTGAAATTGTGACTGCAGAGTTTTATAAACTGCATAGACTATCAACGATTGTTAGAATTTCCCCACTGCTTCGTACTTTTGTGCCGCTCATTGCTCATTGCTCATTGCTCATTGCTCACCGCTTACCATGATTTTTTGCCTTTGCCATCGCAAAATACAACCTGTGTTATCAATTTGAAAGATTGAGGCGATTTTTTGCAAAAAAGACTTTATTTTTCACAAAAAAAGGGTATTATGCCCCCATAAATTTTGAACGTTATATTGTTAGGTCTTGGGTGCAGTGTCATGGCATTTTGGGGTTTTGCGGTATAACGTTTTTGTTTTGGTGTCAGTCATCCTGACTGATATGTTATTCACAAGTTCGAGAAAGATAGCCACAAGCAAATTTTCTTAAACCCTTATCTGAGATGGTAATCCGATATGAGCGTTCACACCCCTGTACACCCTATTTCTCATGCCACTAACGAATATTACTTAACTCGTCAAAGCACGATGGAATCTAATGTTCGTAGTTATCCCCGCAAACTACCGCTAGCTATTGCTAAAGCCCAAGGTATTTGGGTCACCGATGTTGAAGGCAATGATTACCTTGATTGCCTAGCCGGTGCTGGTACATTAGCCTTGGGTCACAACCACCCAGCCGTCAAACAAGCCTTATATGATGTGTTAGAAAGTGGTCTGCCACTGCACACCCTAGATATCACCACCCCTGTCAAAGATGCATTTACCGAGTCCTTGCTGTCTTTTTTCCCAGAAGATTTTGTATTGCAATTTTGCGGTCCGACCGGTGCTGACGGTACAGAAGCGGCGATTAAATTAGCAAAAACTTATACAGGGCGTGACAACGTTATCGCATTTAGCGGTGGTTATCACGGTATGACCCATGGCGCGCTTGCCATGACCGGCAACTTGTCTGCCAAAGAGAAAGTGGGCAATTTGATGCCAGGGGTACAGTTTATGCCCTATCCGCATGAATACCGCTGCCCACTTGGGCTTGGTGGTGAAGCAGGTGTTGATGCGCTGACTTACTACTTTGAAAACTTTATTGAAGATGTTGAAAGCGGCGTGGTCAAACCTGCAGCGGTCATCCTAGAAGCGATTCAAGGGGAAGGCGGTGTCGTCCCTGCGCCCAAAAAATGGCTACAAAAAATCCGTGAAGTGACCGCTAAGCATGATATCGTATTGATTTTGGATGAAGTGCAAGCTGGGTTTGCGCGCTCAGGCAAAATGTTTGCCTTTGAACATGCCGACATCGTGCCTGACGTGGTGGTGATGAGTAAAGCGGTCGGGGGTGGTTTGCCACTATGCGTACTTGCCATCAACAAAAAATTCGACGCATGGGCACCAGCCGGTCACACCGGTACTTTCCGTGGCAATCAGCTTGCGATGGCAGCATCGATTCAAGTATTGGATGAAATCCGCAGCAAAAATTTGGCAGAAAATGCGCGTATCCGTGGTGAATTCTTGCGCGATGAACTCAAAAAAATCGCCAAAGAATTTCCTTGTATCGGTAACGTGCGCGGTCGCGGCTTGATGACCGGTATTGAGATTGTCGATGAGCGTAAACCTGCTGACCGTATCGGCTCGTATCCTGCTGATATTGACATGGCAAATGCGATTCAAAGAGCGTGTTTTGACAACAAGTTACTGCTGGAAAAAGGCGGTCGTGGCGGTACAGTGATTCGCTTGCTTTGCCCGATTAACATCACTCAAGAAGAATGTGATGCGGTGCTTGAACGCTTTAAAAAGGCAGTGGCTGAAG
Organism: Moraxella sp. CTOTU49803; assembly: GCF_032097965.1. Lineage (NCBI taxonomy): Bacteria > Pseudomonadati > Pseudomonadota > Gammaproteobacteria > Moraxellales > Moraxellaceae > Moraxella > Moraxella sp. CTOTU49803. Next base: position 52,162 of record NZ_DAMCJP010000006.1, read on the forward strand.
CCGTGCAAAAAGTACGTGGGTAATTGATTATTGCCTATTAAGACGGTAAAGTTACTGACGTGGCTTTGCCGTTTTTATTATCTGTTTATTTCATTTATTTCATTTTGAGTAAAATATGGAAACCAATGTCGCCAAGACCGAACGCCTGATTCGAGAAATCAATCGGATTCATGGTGAGTATTCACAAGATTATTTCGAAACAGGCAAGGTACAAAAAATCAACCTATCACATACGCTCAAAACCGTCCCTATTGAGCCTATCTTGTCATATCGGCTTAATTTGCATGAAGCGATTAATGATTATTTGGCATTTGCCGATACCCAAAATATCGATTTTTTTTACCGCGTTAAAACGGCTGAAAGTATCTATGACAAAGTCAATCGCTATTTGGCACGACAAAACCAGTACCCGGTCAATAATATTTTAAATGATATTTTTGGTGCTCGGATAATTTTGCCATCGGCTGATGTGACAGACATTATGGAAAAACTGGATGATTGGAAAACAGATTACAGTCTAAAAAATTGGTATTTACGTGATATCGACGGGTATATCGGTGTGCATGTGTATTTTAAAAATGCGAGCAATTTTTATTATCCGTGGGAATTGCAAATTTGGGATAAAAACGATGCCAAAGCCAATATTGTAAATCATCAACTGTATAAGCGTAATTTTGTAAAATAAATTAACCATTTGCTCATATCACTCTGTTTAATGACAATTTATAGTTAACTCTATCTTAAAGAATGCAAGGACTTACCATGTCAAACTTATCACAGCACCGCCAAGCGTTATTTTGTAATGACAGCCAATCCATTGCCGATTACCAAAAAAATATGAACACCGCTGTACAAGCCGTCACCGACTGGCTCAAAAATGACAAAATGTACACCGGCGGTAGTATCAAAGAACTGCGTTCTGCCATTAGCTTTCAACCTTCTAAAGAAGGCTTAGGCTTGGAATCCGCATTAAAACGTTCAGTCGAATTATTCCTTAATAAAAGCTTAAAAGTGCATCACCCCCATTCGCTCGCTCACTTGCACTGCCCAACGATGGTAACCAGTCAAATCGCCGAAGTGCTGATTAATGCCACCAACCAATCGATGGACTCTTGGGATCAAAGCCCAGCAGGGTCACTGATGGAAGTGCAACTGATTGATTGGCTACGTCAAAAAGTCGGTTTTGGTAGCGGACAAGCGGGCGTATTCACCTCAGGTGGCACCCAATCCAACTTGATGGGCGTGTTACTCGCCCGTGATTGGTGTATCGCTAAAAACTATAAAACTGACGATGGGTCAGAATGGTCCGTACAGCGTGACGGCATCCCAGCCGATGCCATGCAAAAAGTGAAAGTTATCTGCTCAGAAAACGCGCATTTTAGCGTGCAAAAAAACATGGCAATGATGGGCATGGGTTTTCAATCGGTTGTTACTGTGCCAGTCAATGACCAAGCGCAGATGGATGTTGTCGCACTTGAACACACCATGGCGCAATTGAAAGCCGAAGGCAAAATCATCGCCTGTGTGGTCGCTACCGCAGGCACTACCGATGCGGGCGCGATTGACCCAATCCCTGCGATTCGTAAGCTTACCCATGAGTACGGTGCATGGCTTCATATTGATGCCGCTTGGGGTGGTGCGCTGATTTTATCGAATAACTACCGCGATAAACTTGCAGGTATTGAGCAAGCCGACTCTATCACCCTTGACTTCCACAAACACTACTTCCAAAGCATCTCTTGCGGGGCATTTTTGCTCAAAGATGAAGCCAACTATCGCTTCATGCATTATGAAGCTGAGTATTTAAACTCTGCGTATGACGAAGAACATGGCGTACCCAACCTAGTCTCTAAGTCGCTACAAACCACGCGCCGTTTTGATGCGCTAAAATTATGGCTGACGGTGGAAGCCTTGGGCGAAGAATTATACGGCTCGATGATTGACCATGGCGTTGATTTGACCCGCGAAGTTGCTGATTACATCAAAGCCACTGATGGGCTTGAATTGTTGGTAGAGCCACAGTTTGCCTCCGTACTATTTCGCGTGGTACCCAAAGATTACCCGGCTGAGTTGATTGATAGCTTGAACCAAAATGTCGCCGATGAGCTATTTGCCAAAGGTGAAGCCAATATCGGCGTGACGCGCGTCAGTTACCAAAAGCAAGGGGATGCTCACCAAGATATGCAATCGCTTAAAATGACCACGTTAAGCCCCATCGCCACGCTTGACAATGTCAAAGCCTTATTGGCGCAAGTGTTGGCGCAAGCCGATGACATCAAAGACCGTATTATTACAGGGGATTATCAGCCTGCGATTGATTGATAAGCACAAAAAAACCGATTCCTTGGCGAATCGGTTTTTTTTACTGTAGCACTAACACTGACTGTAATTGACCGTCACATCTAGCGTCGGAATCAGATTTGACTGGGCGGCAACATCCTCGTCTAGGACATTGATAGCAAGCCCGCCCATTGCGGTTTCTTTATATTTTGACATCATATCTCTGCCTGTCTCTTTCATGGTTTTGATGGCTTTATCAAGCGATACCACATGCTGCCCATTGCCTTTAAGCGCAAGCCTTGAGGCATTAATCGCTTTTACTGCCGCCATGGCATTGCGTTCGATACACGGCACTTGCACCAACCCCGCAATCGGGTCACACGTCATGCCAAGGTGATGTTCGATGCCAATTTCGGCAGCGTTGGCACATTGCGCAGGACTACCGCCAAGCACATAGGTTAACCCTGCCGCTGCCATCGCACACGCCGATCCGACTTCCCCTTGACAGCCCACTTCTGCGCCTGAGATGCTGGCATTTTCTTTGATAATGATGCCAATCGCCGCAGCGGTTAGCAGAAAATCATGCAAACCTTGCAGCGTATAACTTGGACAAAAATCTCGATAATAATGCATGACCGCAGGTATCACGCCTGCCGCACCATTGGTGGGGGCAGTCACCACACGTCCGCCACTGGCGTTTTCTTCATTCACTGCCAAGGCATACAGATTCACCCAATCCATCACGGCAAGGGCATCATTAAATGCTTTTCGGCTATCGGCAGCGGATAACTGCTGATAAATCGCCTTGGCGCGGCGCTGTACTTGTAAGCCCCCTGGCAAAATACCATCGTGGCGACAACCATCATTGACACAGTCTTGCATGACTTGCCAAATGTCGTTAAGCCCACCCAGCAGCTCATCTTCACTCAAGTTAGCCAGTTCATTGGCTCGAACGACTTGGGCGATTGACAGTTGATTGTGTTGGCAAATTTGTAATAATTCTTTGGCGTTGTTAAACGGATAAGGTACCGGTTTTTTGACGCTTTCAATCACCGGTTCTTTTGCTTGGGCTTCTTGCTCAGTCTGCACGAACCCGCCGCCGATTGAATAATACGTATTTTGGTAAACAATTTCATTGCCTGTAAAAGCAGTGATAGTCAAAGCATTGGGATGATGGGGCAGCGATACCCTACCATTTAGGATTAAATCCTTGTCAGCAACAAAGTTAATTTCATGCTGCTGATTTAGAGACAGCGTGTTTTGCGCTTGGATATCGGCAATTTTTTGTGAAATAGCGGCGACATCCGTCGTCTGTGGTTGCTCTCCCATCAAACCTAGCATCACCGCTATATCACTACCGTGCCCTTTACCCGTCGCACCGAGCGAACCAAATAGCTCGACTTGCACCCTATCCACCTGCGTCAGTAGCTGCTGCTGTGATAATGCGCTAACGAACAGATTCGCCGCTTTCATCGGTCCGACGGTATGCGAACTTGAAGGTCCAATCCCAATCTTAAATAAATCAAAAATACTGATCACTGATAAATCCTATATGCCAATCAGTTGAAAAAGTCAACTATGTTATATCCATTGTGCTAGATAACCACGGATTGCCCATCTGTGTCAATGTGCTATCGAAAAGTTTATCAAATGATAGATGATGGATGATAGATACTTGCTACACGCATCGCAAATTTGGCAAATAACCGCACGTGTAACCGCATGAGGAAGAAAATAGCCGTTGGCAAGGATTAATCTGCTAACGATTCACTTTCTTTACTCGCTAATAAAAGTAGCAGCAATAAACAAACCAAGAAAATCATCATGAGCGCCATGAGATACACGTTGACATACGCCAGTGGTACGCCCATTTGGTTGAGCATCACAGAGGCATTCATCCCCGAGGTGCTAGGTAACACCCAGCGCAAATACTGCAGGGGCTCAGGCAGCATTTGATACGGCCATGAAATCCCTGAGACAAACAGCATCGGCATTGAACTTGCGACCAAGATTTGCATCGCCCGTTCTCGCGCCCCAAACCACACCCCAAGTAGACAGCCCAATGCTGTTACCGCAGGGAAAAACAGGACAAGCAGTACCAGTGAACCCGTGAGATTTTGGTTACGGATATAGTCATTGTTGGAAAATACCCAGCCATAATAAAAACAGCCGAGCACAAAACCAAAACACGCTAACCCCAATATTCGCGCAAGCCACGTTTTCATCGAAGCGCGGTGCATGTCTTGCTCTGCCCAAGTACCCACTAGCATTGCCGTGCCCATCAAAAACATCTGCTGCAGAATCAATATTGCAACCGCAGGGACAATGTAGCTACCATAGCCTTCGGTACGGTTGTATAACGGATTAATCGTCAGCGCCACAGGGGAAATATTGTTTTTGGCAACCGTGATGTCTTGCCCGATGGCAACATTTTTTTGTACTTTCGCCCCGGCGGACACGGTGCCGATGACTTCTAAAAACCCAGATTGTACTTGTTTATTGAGCAAAAAATAGTTACCGTTGGCCAAGATACTCACCTTGGCAGGTTGTCCTGTGGTCACTTTTTGATATAGCCCTGAGGGTATCACCATGTAGCCTGCAATTTTGCCTTGCCACATCAGCTGCTTGGCACTGTTTTCATCGTTTACAATGGTGCTTTGGATGCGCGGATTGGCTTGGGCGTAGCTAATAATGGTCTGCGATAGACTTGAATGGTCATAATCCACCACTGCCACAGGGACATGACGCACCACTTCTTTTGAATACGGCCAAGGATAAAAAAAGCCATAAATAATCGGGGCAATCAGTAGCATAGTGAGCACCCCTTTGTCTTGAAACACGCTGCGCCATACATGCAAAACTTGCAGCAAAAAACCGCGCTCCCAAATGTTTGCAGAGTTGCTTACATCGACTTTGCTGGGCGTTGTCTGGGAGGGCATCAGCGTTGCCCCCATTTTTCAGGCTTCAGCAAGGCCTTTTTGGTCAACAACGCGGCTAACAACAAGGTAATCATGACGGCAATAAAAAATCCGATAAAGCTGCTATAGGCAAACGATGGCGGTGCGCCCATTTGTAATTGGGTGGTTTGCAAGTTGAGATAATGGGTTAATGGCAGGGCATTTGCCCAACGCTGCGCGGCAGGACTCATCGCCAAAAATGGAAATGTCACCCCTGAAAAAGCAAATGACGGCGCGGAGATAAAGCCGGTAAATGACAAGCCTTGACGATACGAAAACGTGCCTACTGTGACAATCACCCCAAGCCAAAAAGACACCATCATAAACATTAAAAATATCAGATAAGTAATCGCCACGGATGCCAAACGAATGGGGAAAATTTGCATCACCAAGGTCAATGCCACCGCCGCCCAAAGTGTATAGGCAAACATCGCCCAAATTAGTTTGCCATTGAGTCCTGCGATAATCAGCGATAGTTTGGGTTTTTCGTGCCCCAGTGTCACAGGATGGTTAGGATTAAAGGGGCGGTTAAAGGCATAGTTACTGGCATGGTTACTGACAAATTTGGGGGATGTTAGCGACTGGTACCACTCACCTAACGTCTTGTCGACCAGCTCTCGACCGACAGTTGATGCCCCAATCACCATCGACAAAATATGTAGTAAGGCTGGTACCACAGTGACCGCCAAAAATTGCTGATAATTATTGGCGGTATTAAACAGTGCCACACTTTGCGATTGTATCGGTGCATAACTGGTTTTGGTCAGCGTGACATCTTCGCCAATGGCGACTCGCCGCTGCATCTCTGCGCCTGCCGAAAAGGTACTAACTGCTGTCTGTACCGCTTTTTGTATCATGCCTGAATGCGTGCCATACTGGGCATTGACATTGAGTAGCAAGCGCGAGGTTTTGCCAGCCAGTAGATTGGCTGAAAAATTCTCTGGGATTTCAACCACCGCCATGACATCGGTAGTCTCGATGGCTTGCTGGGCGGCAGCGGCACTATGAAGACTTTTAACCACCGCAACCTCAGGCGTCGCATCAATATAACGGATAATCGTCGCAGATTGCGCGGAGTGGTCATTGTCTATGACCGCAATCGGAATCCCGACTGCCATGCCTTTGCTAAAAATCCACCAGACCAAAAATATCAGCACAATGGGCATCCAAAACATCAAGGAAAAATCCCAACGATTTTGCACCAAAAAATCCCATTCTCGGCGCGCACTGTACCAAAACGCCGCAAAGAATTGCACAAAACCTGAGCGGTTATCAAACTGCGCATACGCATGACGCTCATGGTCATTGTCACTAGCCCTAGCACTGTCACTGGCATTTGGCATAGCGGACGATGTCGGTGACGGCTTAGAGCGCTTGTTTGATGTCAGTTTTGATGTCAGTTTTGATATCATGGTTGACTTCATTGTGTTTGGGTTGGTTGCTGGCTTGCCGGTATATCAACCAATACGGTCATGCCCTGTCTTAGGCGTGTATCTGACTGGCTCGGGCGCGCACGAATCTCAAAGGTACGCATATCAAAGCCGTCTTTGCTGTTGGTCGGGCGCCACGTGGCAAAATCTGATAGCACGGAACTTGCGTACACTTTAAACACTTGGCGGTAAGGCTGATTGTTGACCGATAACGCAGGAACCGTACCGCTAAATTCACTGCCGACTGCAAAATGATTTAGGTTATTTTCGGTAACGTTAAGCACGACCCATTGGTTTTTGGGGTCGACAATGGTCATCAGTGGTACGCCCTGTCCAACCACTTGACCTGGTTTGACAATCACGTTGTCCACGATACCCGCAATCGGGCTTTTAAGATTGGCTTCTTCTTTGGCAACCATCGCTTCTTTAAGCTTGCCTTCTACTTGGCTGACTTGTGCTTGGGCAGCGGTTTTATCTTCACTGCGCGCGCCTGTTTTGGCTAACTCATATTGCGCTTTGGCGATTTTAGCTTTATCGACACTGGCGACATAGTTGGTATAGGCTTCGTCACGTTTTTGCCGTGACATCAAGCCTTCTGCCGCGAGTCGGTTGATACGCTCATAGGTGACTTTGGCAAGGTCAGCCGCAGATTGGGCAGCATCGTACTGGTATTTTGCCATTTCAATCTCTTGCGGTCTTGCGCCATTGTTGGCTTTGTCCAGTTGGCTTTGGGCTAATTCTTTGCCTGCTTGTGCTTCTTCGACCTTGGCATTGATTTCTGGGCTATCCATATCAATCAAGCGTGTGCCCACGCTAATTTCATCGCCTTCTTTGACATAAATATTGGCAATACGACCGGCAACTTTGGCAGCGACAGGCGTTTGCTCTACTTCCATATGCCCTTGGATGGTCACAGGCGCGCTGCGCGTTTCGCGCTTGTCTTTGATTAGCCCCCATGCGACCAGTCCAATCAGCCCAAGGATAATCAAAGCAATAATGATGGTGCGGATTTTACTGGGTTTTTTGGTAGGCGGCACGTAGCGGCTATCCGTCGCAGCGGCTGACAGGCTGTCCTCTGCGTGCGGCTCATCGGCAGCTTGGGCGTTCATCGCTGCATTAGCATTATCCGCAGCGCTGTCCAAAGTGTTGTCGTTGTCTTTAGCGTTGTCCATCGCATTGTCTGGTGTTGGGTTTTGTGGATCAGCCATACGGTAAGCCTACTGGTGAAATAAAGACACGGGTTAAAATAATTGATTAGTTCTTACGATGTTCAAAATAAATCGCGGGTAGCTTGACGTCCGCTGCCTGCATATAACGGTTAAACTCTAGCGGCGTACCGCAGCTTTGCATCAAGTCTGCCATTGCCTGTACATAATCATTTGCCGCTTTGGCCTGCTCGGTTTTGGCTTTTTCCAAATTGGCTTCGGCTTGCATCACTTCTACGGCCGTGTTGACGCCTTCTTTAAATCCAAGCTGACGAAAGCGTAGCATCTCACTGGCGAGTTCAATATTGGTATTTAAGGCAATAAAATTATCGCGTGCATTGTTGACTGTTTGCCAATTTTTTTCTACCAATAACATAATATTATCATTGACATCCACTTGGCTAAATTCGGCTTGGTGCAGCTTGGCAAGGCTCGATTGGGTGCTAGTACGGCGATCTACCCCACCCCACAATTTCCAGTTGGCAGACACCCCAGCAATCCAATTTGGGTCAGCGTCGATTTCAGAGCGACCAAAGACGGTGACATTGGGTTTGTAGGCGGATTCACTAAATTCATGCAGCGCTTTGGCTTGGTTGTACTTGGCGGCGACCTTATCAAAACCTGGGTGATGCATTTTAGCCTGCTGCTGAAAATAACTCAGCGGCGGCAACGGCTTGGTGGATACAAATAAAGGCGATGTTGGTTTGATAAAATACGGCGTGCGCAGTAACCGCTGTAGCGCGGTCATGGCAAGCTCAGCATCGTTCAGCGCTTTGCTATTTTCGTATTCGGCATCGGCTAAGGCTTTTTTGGCTTCCAAACGCTCGACTTTTGAAATCAGCCCCACATCGAGTGCGCGCTGTGCGGCATGGTCGGTGGCACGAATCGCATTGAGCGCATCGGCGCGTAGATACGCTGCCATGATGGCAAGCTGGGTTTGAAAATAGCGTTTGGTAAGCGTGGTGTATTGTTCATCCAGTGACAAGTCAGCATCGGCACGGCTTTCATCGGTCATACCATTGAGCAAACTGGTCACTGCTTCGGTTTTATGTCCGTTATAAGCAGACCACAGCACGGTGACATTTGCGCCTGTTCTATTTTTGTCGACATTGGCAGGGATGCTATTGGGAATCGGGTCGGTGATTAAACCACCGATATCTACTGCCGTAGTAGGCAGTGGCAAAGTGATGGGCAAATTGCCAATATTGTTATTGACTGCGTTGTCAATGGCTAGGTTGTTTTTAATGCCCGTGGTATCTATATTGTTATCCACATGTACATGCGTGGCACTGGCACCCAGATACACAATCGGTTTGTTTAAGCCTTTGGTCGACTCAGCTCGCAGCTCATTACTCACGATTGCCGCATTGTCAGCCGCGACTTTGGGTGATACTTTGACTAGGTACTGCTGCGCTTGTGCCAGTGTCAAATTACTGGGCACATCTAGGCCATAACTTGGCGGATAAGGCACCCCATTATTGATAGTAGGATCGTAGCTGAGCCCAGCTGCTTTCCCCCCTTTGACTTCATTGGCGCGGGTCGCGGTTTTTTTCGATGGCGTGTCTGCTGATGGTGCGTCGGTGGCAGGGCTAGCATTGAGTACAGGCTCAGGATTGGGCGGGGTATTGATTATCGGCGTAAACTCCGCGGTATCGCCACTGGTACTGGGCTGCAATCTGCTAGTGGGCTTTGTGGTTGGCGCTGCTGGTGTGGTTTTAGCCAATGTTTTAACAGAATTTTTAGCCGATGTTTTAGCTGATGTTTTAACAGGCGGCTTGTTAGCATTTTTAGTGGGACTACTGGTCGTTTTGGTGGTTTTTGTCGTGGTCGTGGTGGTGGTTTTTGTTGTAGTTTTTGTTGGGGTCGTTTTGGTAGTGCTAGGTTTGGTGACCGTGGTCGCAGCCGTCGCTGCCAAAGATAAGGACAAATTCAACGAAACCATTGCCATCGTAAACGCAGACAGGGTAAGCACGCGTGATAGTGGCTGTGGATGATGGCTTACTGAGTAAGTCGATGGTTTGATGGATTGATGTAATTTCATACGACTCGCTAATAACTTGCCTATGGCTTTGCCGCAACATAACAACCCCGCAAGCCGTCAATTACCCTAGTAATTGATGCGGTCGCTGTTATGATGCCCGTATTACCAAAAAACTGTCTTATTAAATAATGCCTAATTAAATAATAATGAAATACCAAAGTGAGCACTAACTGTCATTTTGTATATTAACTAAAGTATAAGATTGTAAAAAGAAAAAAATGACCCGTCAATCTACACTTGTCATATTAACAATATTGTAGTTTTTTTAATAATATGGCTCATTAAGCCTCACATCATTACTGTTTATTTTTATTTAACAAAGTAAAAATATTTCTCAATCCAAGTAGTCACACAAATCAAACAAGTTAGCCTACCGCTATCGTTTAGGCATGCTAAAATTCTTAAAAAACCCTCGTTGTTTTTAATGCAGTTACTTTTACCAAGTTATTTTTGCCAAGCTACTTTCACTAAATTACTTTTACCAAATAAGTACCGCACTTAGCTACAATCCCAATTTAAAAAATAGTGAAATCGCTGAAGACCTTCGACTAAGTAATCCAGTTAAACTTATACCTTAATGATGAATCAACTCGCTCAAATCCCCCTTGCCCAACGTGTCCGCCCAAAATCGCTTGACCAGGTAATCGGACAAACCCACTTGCTCGGTGCCAACGCACCGATTCGCCGTATTGTTGAGCAAGGTTACTTGCCATCGATTATTTTGCATGGGGAAGCAGGCATCGGCAAAACCACCCTAGCCATGCTATTAGCCGATGCAGTGGGTCGTCCTTTTCGCCCGCTCTCTGCTATCAATGCAGGGGTCAAAGAGCTGCGTGAAGTACTGACAAAAGATGATGGCTTGTTTGGCGAGCCGCCGGTGATATTTGTCGATGAGATTCATCGGTTTAACAAAGCCCAGCAAGATGCACTCCTCGGCGCGGTTGAGTCTGGGGACATTACTTTAATTGGTGCGACCACCGAAAACCCCTCGTTTAGTGTCAACAATGCGCTATTATCCCGTTGCCAAGTGTATCGGCTTAACCCCTTGAGCGAAGATGAAATCAGCCAAGTACTACAACGTGCCATCGACGATGATGCAGTTTTTAAACAATTTAAGATTGAAATACAATCAAGCCAAGCGATTTTTGCTCTATCGCAAGGCGATGCGCGTAAGGCGTTAAATTTACTTGAACTCGCCATTCAATCAAGCCCTAATTTTAAGCCAGGCAGCCAGTCAGCGATTGTGGTGACTGATGACAATGTCATCGCGGTCGCAGGTGCAAGCCTGGTACGCTACGACAAATCGGGTGATGGCCATTATGACCTAGTGTCAGCGATGATTAAATCAGTCCGCGGCAGTGACCCTGATGCGGCACTGTATTGGATGGCGCGGATGCTGACAGCGGGCGAAGACCCTGCCTTTATTGCGCGGCGGTTGGTGATTTTGGCAAGTGAAGATATCGGACTTGCCAATCCCAATGCGTTACTACTTGCCGATACCGCCCTGCGAAGCGTGCAGAGCATCGGTATGCCTGAAGCGCGGATTATTTTGGGGCAAGTGGTGGTGTATTTGGCGACATCGCCGAAGTCAAATTCTAGTTATCAGGCCATCAATAAAGCGATGCGACTGGCTGAAAATGACCAATCACCTGTACCGCTACATTTGCGTAATGGCGTCACCAAGCTGATGCGCGCCGAAGGTTATGGCGCCAATTATATCTATCCGCACGATTATCCCAACCACTACCACCCACAGCAGTATCTACCTGATAATTTGATGGGCACACGGTTGTTTGACTTTGCTGATAATGCCAAAGAACAGCAAACCTATGCCTTTATACAGTGGTTAAAAAGCAGTGGCTAAAGGGTAATCATTGAAGAGCGATGATTAAGCGCGGCGGCTAAAAAACTCGTCAAAGCAGACAACGGATGATTTAGCGCAGCCAAATGAACCCTATTCTGAAATAACCAGTATATCACCAACACTAAAAACACCAACAAAAACCCAAGCTGAATCCACAAAAAATAGCGATGCTTAAAGCCCAAGCGGCGCAGCTTGGCATGGTTATAACTGCCCTTATCAAAGTTGGTATGTTGATGCCTTTGCCATTTGCCCGAACGATAATAGTTTTCTACATCCGCAAGTAACCTTGGTACACTGGCGCTATCAAATTGCGCAGTTTCAAAATAGCCTAGCAAGGGGCTGATATCATCGATATCATCCATATCGTTGACGTTATCTAAATTGATGCAGTGCATTTTCCAGTGCCCAAACAGCGCATTGGGCGCCTGTCCCTGCGCAATGACGTGAATATTTTTGTGTCTTTTATCGGCTTTGATTTTGTCAAATAGCTGGGTGATAGTGCGCTCACTACCTTCCATATATTGTAGAAAGTTGCCTTGCTTGAGAAATAGTACGCTATTGACATTTGCCTGGGTGTTGCACGCGAATGACTGACGATAGATATCAGGCAACGTCATCGTATGCAAACTTGCTTGCAAGGTAATTTTGCTCGTGTAGATAAGATAAAAGACTGACATCACAGGATCCTTAGATAAGTAAATCGGTTAGACGTCTATGACTTTTTAATAGCGTTTTTAAAACGTATTAAGAATGTAATTTTTATTAATTATTAAGTAATAATATACCAGTTTTTTTTAATTTTTGCTCAAAAATTATACAAAATCAGCACTTTTTGTTAAATTTTTCAACTAATTTATCCGCATGTTTTATCTGAATGCGCTACCAACGTCTATGGCTATCAATATTTCGCTGCTTAGACTAACTGAGTTAATGCTATAATAGCGATCTAATAAAAAATGAGCGCCTGTGCTAGCTTCACCCAATTTAATGAAGTGATTGTTAAGATTAATTTAGACAATAGTTTGAACAATACATACTAGCTGATAGCGCTTATTTTCTGTCCCTATTTTTCAATCAGTTTTTTAATCAATGTTATTTTAATAAATCGCTAACAAAGGCACTTTTATGGCATTTAATACAACGGCAGAAATTATCGATGACATCCGTGCAGGCAAAATGGTCGTTTTGATGGATGATGAAGACCGTGAGAACGAAGGCGACTTGGTGATGGCCGCCACCCATGTACGCCCAGAAGATATTAACTTTATGATTACCCATGCGCGTGGCTTGGTGTGTTTGACCATCACCGCTGACCGCAGTGAACAGCTCAATTTACCGCTTATGTCGGATAAAAATGGCGCTAAATTTAGCACCAACTTCACGGTATCGATTGAAGCGGCAGAAGGGGTCACCACAGGTATCTCAGCAGCGGATCGCGCCAGAACCATCCAAACAGCGGTGTCTTCGACTGCCAAACCCGAAGACATCGTACAACCGGGACATGTATTCCCGATCGTGGCACAAAATGGCGGTGTGCTACACCGTGCCGGTCATACTGAAGCCGGCTGTGACCTAACACGCTTGGCAGGACTTGAACCTGCGGCGGTGATTTGTGAAATTATCAAAGAAGATGGCGAAATGGCGCGCCGTGATGACCTAGAGATTTTTGCCAAAGAACATGGCTTAAAAATCGGTACCATCGCCGATTTGATTAATTACCGTATTGCCAATGAGCAAACGGTAGAAGCCATTGCCAATTATCCTATGCAAACTGAGTTTGGTGAGTTTACTGCTTATCGTTTTAAAGAAAAAAATTCAGAGGATACCCATTTGGCACTGGTCAAGGGCAACCCACAAGAAGGCGTGAGCACTGTGCGGGTGCATAGCTTCCAGCCATTGCGCGATTTATTCACCGTGCAGCTACCCAACAGCGGTAAGAGTAACTGGGATATCCATGCCTCACTCAAAGAAATTAGCCAATCCGAGCGTGGCGTGTTTGTCTGGATTGGGCATCAGCAAGCGATTGATATGGGCGAAGCGCTCGATAACTTTGTGGCTGACAAACCCAACTCACCGCTTAAACACCAACCCTACCGCAGCATTGGGGTTGGTTCACAGATTTTACGTTATCTGGGCGTGCGTGATATGCGTTTGCTGTCATCACCGCTCAAATTCAACGCGTTATCAGGATTTGACCTAAACTTGGTCGAAACCGTTGCCAACCCAGACCACAAATAGCAATTCACTAGACAAAAAAAGCCACGAGCATTGCAGCTTGTGGCTTTTTTAACAATTTTAGTAACAGTTAAACCGTATGACTTTCTAACTCGGCAAATTGTTGGCGTTGACCATCAGAAATCGGTTGCTTGTTTTTACCGGATTGGTCAAAAAATACAATGACTGAGGAGGCGGTAGCGACGACTTTTTGCTGGGCCGTGCTAAAGTAAACATAGTCATGGGTCAGACTGGTATTGCCTATTTTTTTGGCACGAATACCAATCCAAAGCACATCGGGGAAAGTGACCGAATTCAAATACTGGCAAGATGACGAAGCAATCACGGTATGGGTTTGTAAGTTAAACATATCGACTTGTTCAAGGTAGTGGATACGTGCGCGTTGGGCATAGTTGTAATACACCACGTTATTGACATGATTGAACGCATCCATATCACCCCATTCCACTTTTTGCTCATAGATCACAGCAAAGCCTTTTAATGGGTGATTGTCTTGTTGGGCGATGGCATGGCGAGTGGCATCACTCATTGGGGGATTGGACATATTTTCCTCTCTCATACGGCTACTATTTAACACGGGTTAACACAAGGTAAAAATTATTGAATCGCTAGCGCAGTCGCATTAACCCTTGCTGCTGGGTTGTGGCGACCAACTTGCCATTTTGCCAAAATTGACCGTGGTTTAAGCTTTTTGACTGTGATGTTGTATCGCACCACATGTTATAGAGTAACCAATCATTCATATCAAATGGGCGGTGAAAATGCATACTATGGTCGATACTTGCCGCTTGCAACCCTTTAGTCATAAAGCTAATCCCGTGTGGCATCAGCCCCGTACCAATCAAATAAAAATCAGAAGAAAATGCCAACAATGCCTGTTGCACTTGCATCGACTGTTTACCCAGCTGCGGAATACGCAGCCAGTTGGCTTGGCTAGGTTCCATGATTTTTGGATGGATTGGGTCACGCGGCTGTACTGGCTTGATTTCGATATGACGCTGGCGCATAAAGCGCGCTTTTAGGGCATCGGGGATTTTGCCTACCACTTGGTCTTTGAGCTGCTGCTCGGTCAGCAACACATCTGGAGCAGGATACGTTGGCATCGCTTGTTGATACTCAAGCCCTTCTTCAAACGGTGAAAAGGACGCCATCATGGTAAAAATTATGCTCGGTTGGTTATCGTCATCATATTGGCGTGCTGTCACTTGACGTGAAGCAAGGCTACGACCATCACGTAATTTCTCGACTTGGTAATATACAGGCTTATTGATATCGCCACCGCGCAAAAAATAGCCATGAAATGAGTGACAAGGTTTTGAATGCTCCACGGTATGGCTGGCGGCCATCAATGCTTGTCCCAGTACTTGTCCACCAAAAATACGCGCGCCGACATAATCGTGGCTTTGCCCAATAAATACACTGTCTTGATACGGCACGAGGGTTAAGGTTTCCAATAACTGCGTGACCAATTGTTGCCAAATCGCTTGCTGCTCAAGCTGCTGCGTTACGGCTGTTACCGGCATCTGTGGTTGGTGAGTGATATCAATGGTATGGGTACGGTGCATATCTGGTTGGTTTGACATAGACACTCTTATCATCAACGTTATTTTTGGGTAGAGTAAATGGATTAAAGTCACTCATTATACAAGAATTTTTGAGTGATAAGGTTTAGAAATTCATCAATCTATGGCATGATAAGACATTTTTTAAACCTTGTATTTATCTTTAAAAAACTTACGAAAAAACTCACGCAATCACTAGGCATACTATGAATCACGTAGGGAAAAATTCAGGCACTACCCAAGCGAACAACAAAGGTACCCATCCTGCTGCGACCCCGCTGTTAAAAAATCTATACCGACAAGTCTCTGGCAAATTATTGGGGCTCGCCGTCAAATCCAAACTTATCGGCGACATCCCCAATATTAGCCAAGCTAGCACCCATGTTAGCGATAATAATTTACCGCCAGCTAGCGATAGCTTAGCAAGCGCCAATACCAATATGGATATCGATAGCGATACCTCAAGCCAGCGCCTCACCTTTTATGTGCTCAAAGAGTATTCTCGTAGCAACAGTATTTTAATTGACCTAGAAACCAAACAATATGACCTACCCCCTGCCCTAGCCAATGTCATCGATCGGGCGCATGGTATTGATGAAAATACCGCAATGATTTTTTTGCATCACCATAAAACAGAAAAACTGTCTCATGACAGCGCCGTATTTTCACCTCGCCTATTACGCTTGATTGAAGCCGTCGAGCAATACCCAACACTACACATTGATTTTATCCCTGTCACTATCTTGTGGGGACGCGCACCAGAAAAAGAAGATTCGCTGCTTAACCTCCTCACCGCTGATGAATGGCAAGTACCCACCATCAGTAAACAGCTATTTAATATCGGGGTCAAAGGGCGAGATACCTATGTGCAGTTTCACTCACCCAAAGACCTGCGTGGCATCATCGAAGATGAGATTAGCAAAAACCCTGCGCTGCAATCAGGTAGCCTAGCATCCACTGATGATGCTAGTGAAGACCGCCAGCATTTACACACCATTACTGCACGGGTACAGCAGCGTTTAGAAGGTTATCTGGATAAACAACAAGAAGCCATCTTGGGTCCTGACTTATCAGACCGTCGCAATGTGGTCGATAAAATTCTGTATACCCCTGCCATTCAGCATGCCGTGAATGTCGATAGCAAAGAAAACTCGCGTGAACTCGCCAAAAGCCGAAAACTGGCGCGTGGCTATTTGAACGAGATTGCCAGTGATTACTCGTACGCAACCGTGCGCTTTTTTGACCGCTTTTTGACCTGGCTATGGACACAGTTGTATGACGGGGTTGAAGTGGCGCACTTTGAGCGGGTACGCCAACTGGCATCCGACCATGAAATCATCTATGTGCCTTGCCACCGCAGTCACATGGACTATCTGTTGCTGTCATACGTGATTTATAAACGTGGGTTACGGGTGCCCTACGTTGCCGCAGGCGAGAATCTAAACATCCCCGTGCTAGGTCAAATACTACGCAATGGCGGTGCTTTCTTTATGCGTCGCAGTTTTAAAGGCAATCCGCTGTACTCTGCGGTGTTTCGTGAATACGTGCATAGTATGTTGATGCGCAACACGCCGATTGAGTACTTCATCGAAGGCGGACGCTCGCGCTCAGGTCGCTTGTTACCGCCCAAAAAAGGAATGCTAGCGATGACGGTACAAAGCCATCTACGCCAAGCGGGCAAACCGATTGTCTTTATCCCGACCTACATCGGTTATGAACGCATTATGGAAGGCGGCACTTATGTGGGTGAGCTTAAAGGTAAACCCAAAGAATCTGAGTCGCTACTAGGTCTATTAAAAGCCAGCCGAAAAATCGAGCGTATCTTCGGTCATGTGCACGTCAGTTTTGGTCAGCCGCTTTATCTGGCTGATTTTATGAAAAAATTTGACGTTGCCCCAAATACCCTACCCAAAGACCGTACCGATAGTGATATGCCCGCCAATGTCACCCACATGATTGACAATTTGGGCATCAAAATCATGCAGCGTATCAACCGCTCTGCGGTGCTTAATCCAGTGACTTTGCTATCTTTGGTACTGCTCGATACACCGCATGGCGCACTCGATGAGCAAAGCTGTCGTGAACAGTTGGCGCTGTATCAACGTATCGCAGAAAAAATCCCGTATGATGATGATGTATCAATCACCCAGCAAAGCCCAGAAGCCATTATTAACTATGGTGTCAAGCTTAAACTCATCGAGCGCACCCCACATGTGCTCGGTGACTTGATTCGTATTGCGGACGGTCAAGCGCCGCTACTGAGCTATTTTCGCAACAATATTTTGCATATTTATATCATCGCGTCACTATGTGCCTCATTGATACAGCGTAATGGCACCATGAGCTTAAACACTATTGAGCGGGTGGTGGGTATCATGTATCCCTTCTTGCAAGCAGAGTTGTTTTTGAAATACCCACTGCGCACCTTAAATGACACTTTGCGTGAGCATATCGATACGTTGGTCGAAGAAAACATCATCGTGGACAAAGGAGTGAATGCGGATGGTCATCGCATCCTGACCACGCCAGAGCCGAATACCCGTAGCTATCAGCAGTTGACAGTACTTGCCAACTCAGTTGAGCAAAGTCTAGAGCGCTACTTTATGGTGCTTGCGCTGCTGAGTCAGCAAGGCTCAGGCAAACTCACCAAAGATCAAGTGATTGATTTGGGTCATCTGCTCGGTCAGCGTCTATCCGTGCTATATGAAGATGACATGCCAGATTTTTTTGACCGTGCCTTGTTTACTAGCTTTATGGATGCGCTAGAGCGTCTTGGTTATATTACGGTGTCGGCCAGCGGGGTGATTGAGTTTGATGCGCGCATTCATACCATGGCAAAAAGCGCGCGGTTTATCCTTAATATGGACGTGATGCATATCTTACAGCAAATCTCACAACTGACTGATGAGGAAATCAAACGCACCTTGACTGAACTGCAAAACAAAAAGCAACGCAAATTTAGTCGTAAAAAAGCTTAATTCTACCCAACAATAAAAAACCGTGTTGCGATAACACGGTTTTTTTTGCCTGCAAATCAGCCTAGCGACGCTGCTCGACAATCAGTGAATCAATGCGGCTATTTTGTAGTTGGCGCTGGGCTTGTGCCGCCATCTCTGGGCTACTCATGGCGCGAGAGATGACTTGATAGACGGTTTGGTCATTGCTTAAGCGTTTTTTGACGATTTGGGCATCCACCCCCGCCATTAGCACTTCAGCACGGCGTTTATCCGCATCATCGGCATTGTCAAAGCTATTGATTTGCAAGATATAAGTCCGCGTAGGCTCCTCGTTGCCAATCACAATGGCATCGGCACTGCTTGTGTCATCGGAAGCGGTGCTGGTGTCTATCGTGCTATTGTTGGCTGAAGCGCGTGGCTTGGTTCCGTTATCATCAGACAACAACGGATTATCGACCACGCTGACATTCGCTGATTTGGTCGCACTGGTGCTGTCAGCCTGGGTCAACACCACATCAGGCTGCGCCGAGACTGGCTGACTAGCAGCAGCCTCATCGGGGACTGCACTGACCTGCTGTTCTTTGAGTAAGTCATAGAACTCGTAGTTATTGGTTTTGGGTTTGTCTTGCACCTTTGGCTGCACCATCGGCGCTTCGTCGCTTGTGGTTTTGCCTTGGTTAAATGGATTCCACAAATAAACAAACAGACCAATCCCCACGGTCAATATCATGCCCACCAACATGGCAGCAAAAAACGACATCGTGCTTGGCGCTTTACGCGGGGTCGCTCCTTTGGGTCTTGCCATCTTCATCTCCTACGACATGGGATACGGTAATATTACAGCGTTTTTAGCGTATCTTAATCATATCACATACTGGTTGGTGCCGTTAATCCGAGCAAAATTAAGCCATTTTGAATCACTTGGCGTACTGACTTTGATAACCGCAGACGCGCCTGCATCAAGTCAAGCTCATCTTGGGTTGGGGTTTCGCCATCTTTGGGTAAGATACGGTTATCGTTGTACCAACCGTGGAACAAACTTGCCAAATCTTTGAGGTAATTGGTCAATAAATGCGGCTCATAGTTGACCGCAGCACGGCGTAGCACTTCAGGGTAAGAAGCCAGCAAGCTCAATAAATCCGTTTCGACAGATTGGGTCAACAGATGCTGGTGGGCTTTGCCGGCTTTGTCATCGACCTTGATACCGCGCTCTTCAGTACGCTCAAGCACACGGCAAATACGCGCATGCGCATATTGAATATAATATACCGCATTATCTTTGGTATGGGATTTGGCAAGTTCTAAGTCAAAGTCAATGTGCTGTTCTGGTTTACGCGCGACATAATAAAAGCGCGCGGCATCATTGCCGACTTCTTGACGCAGCTCACGTAAGGTCACAAACTGACCTGAGCGTGATGACATCTGGATTTGCTCTGTACCACGCCATAGGGTGACAAACTGCACCAAAATCACATCCATACGCTGGGCATCGTAGCCCATCGCCGTCAATGCCGCTTTCACGCGTTTGATGTAGCCGTGGTGGTCTGAGCCCCATACATCAATAATTTTGTCATAGCCGCGGTCAAGCTTGTCTTTGTGGTAGGCGATATCCGAGGCAAAATAAGTAAATTGACCATTGGCACGGCGGACGACACGGTCTTTTTCATCGCCAAATTCGGTGGATTTAAACCACAAGTTGCCGTCTTTTTGGTATAAAAACCCCCGCTGCTCTAATAATTCCAAAGCAGGCACAATGGCATCTTGGATTGATTTTTCGCTAAACCATTGGTCAAAATGGACATTAAAATCCGCCAAATCATCTTGGATATCTGCCAAGATGGTACTAAGTGCAGCTTCATGAAAAATCTGATAGTTATCGCCCAAATTGGCTTTGGCATTGGCAATCAGCCCGTCAATATGGGCTTCTTTATCACCTGACACACATACTTTTTCGCCGTTGGCATCGATTTGGTACTGGGCATCGGCAGGTACATTGAGTAGCATATGTTCCCAGGCGGTTTTTAGGCTATCGCCATGCTGTTTTTTGATGGGTTTGGCAATATCTTTGACATAATCGCCTTGGTACGCATTGGTGGGAAATACAATTGGCTCACCGCACAGCTCAAGGTAGCGCAAATAGGTACTGGTTGCCAAAATATCCATCTGACGACCCGCATCATTGACATAATATTCCCGCCCGACTTGGTAGCCAACCGCCTCTAGTAAATTGGCCACGCTCATGCCAAACGCAGCGCCTCGACCGTGACCCACGTGTAGGCTTGAGGTTGGGTTGGCAGAGACAAACTCAACTTGGATTTTTTGACCGGCAAATTCTTCGGATGTACCGAAGTCGCCTTTTTGCTGCATGATGGTGTCTAAGATAGCAAAACGCGCGTTATCATCTAAGAAAAAGTTAATAAAACCCGGTCCTGCAATCTCAACTTTGCTAATCATGTCCGAGGCAGGCAACATCGCTACGATGGTTTGCGCCAGTTCACGCGGGTTTTTCTTGGCAGTCTTGGCAGCTATCATCGCAAGGTTACTGGCAAAATCGCCGTGAGCTTGGTCTTTGGTACGGCTGATGGTACTGTTATCAACCCAATCGATTGGCAAAATTTGCTGTTGTTTTAGTGATTCCACCACTAATGCTAAGGCTTGCGAAATGACGGGTTGTTGTTCTGACATGGAAATTCTCTTTGTTGGCTTACAGGTTTTATTGCAGGATTGATAACTAAAAAAGCACGATAAATCAATGAATCACCATCGATTTGAGGCTATCGCTCGCTCACAATCGATGGGCATGGATTTTGGCGTTCAATATACCAATTTTTGATGGTTTTTTCATTATAATCCTGTCAAAAGATACATGCCATTACAAGGAAACGCGGTTTTTTGGCGTATAATATGCGCTAAAATTTTGTAATGTCTGATGACAATCATAGGATAATAACATGTTTGTTTTAGTCTCTAGTGAGTTAATCACCAAACTTGGCATGTATGTGCTGCTGCCTATCTTTATCGCGTTTTTATTTTTTATCATGTACGATATTTCCAAGAAAAACAATGCAGGCAAACAAGGCACATTTTGGATTTTTTTGGCACTCGGCGGCGGTTTTTTTGGCTTTCTTATCAAAATGGTCTTGGAGTGGTATTTTAGTAGGACGCTTTAAAGTCTCCTACTCTAAACCTTACTAGCCTAAAACGCCATTACCTCAAACTGCATTACCCTTGTTACTTGTTCATGTACCGTTACGGTCGTTTGGCTATCATCACTGCACGGGTCGGGCGTTGATAGCCCTCGATGGTTTTGCTGCTATCATTGGGGTCAAGAAAATCGCTTAAAGATTGATAATCCATCCAGTCGGTTTTGCGTTGTTCATCCGTCGATGTCACATCCACATCGACACAGCGCACCGCCACAAAGCCTACTTTGTATAGCCATAGCGACAGTGCCGCAACCGATGGAATAAAATACACATTATTCATCTGTGCATAGCGCTCACTTGGCACTAGCACGGATGTCGTATCCCCTTCAATCACCAGAGTTTCTAGTACCAATTCTCCGCCTTTTGCTAGCTGATTGTATAATTGCTCAAGATGCTCAAACGGCGATGCGCGGTGATATAGCACGCCCATACTAAACACGGTATGAAACAACCCCGCTTGCCCGCTAGTCAAGCTAGGATTGGGCAAAGCTTCAAGCGGTACGGGCACATAGTGCACCCTGTTGCGTCCAAAATCGTTACGGTCAGCCTGCCCCACAAAATGGCGAATCGCCATAAACTGGTGATAAAACAGACACGATGGGTCAATCACAATCACCGTGCTTGCCCCTGCGCCCGCCATACGCCAGCCGTGATAACCCGAACCGCCGCCCACGTCTAGCACACGTTTGCCGTGAAGTGGGCTGATATGCGGCAACACCCTATCCCATTTCCAGTCACTGCGCCATTCAGTATCAATATGGATTTGCTGATCATCTCGACCCAGTAAAAAACCGCCTTTGCGCCACGGCATCAAACGTTTGAGTAGCGCATGGGTTTGCTTGTATTCACTGTCTTGCCAATCAAATGCTGCGGTGATACAGGGTTGATTTAAGTCTACTTGCGCGTTGTCAACTACGGGCAAGCGCTCAATGAGCGATTGATAAAATGGCGCATGGGCGTAGCGTGATTTGTCTTTGATGGTAGCCAGCCAGTTGGGCAACTGGGCAAGCCATGCATTGGCAACTGGGTATTTTTCCGCCAATTGCAGCAAGGTAAGATAGACGTCGGTTTCGGTAGTTTTGATGGTAGCATTCATGGTGGACTCTTTTAGGATTGACAGGTTTTCATTGTTTAATGGTAATCATCACTTAAACGCAATAATCGACGCAAAGTTTAAAAACTGAAACCACGTCAAATGACGGTCAAACCCCACTGTTGCTAGACGCTGATGATGAAAATCGAGGGTATCGGTGACAAGTACATTCTCCAGTGCATTGCGTTTACCACTGATTTCCATCTCACTGTAGCCATTGGCGCGTTTAAAATCATAATACCGCTCAACACGCCACGCATCGTCCGCTTCATCGAGCAAATGGGTTTTTTCGGTCAAAATCAAAATACCGCCTTCAACCAACGCATCATAACAGCGTTTGAGTAACTGCTCGCGCTTGTCAGGGGATAAAAACTGCAAGGTTAAATTGAGCACAATCATATCGCACCGCTCAAACGCCACCTCACACACATCAGCGCAAATCAGCTCGATATCATGCTCAGGATAATGCTGCATCAGTACACTTTGCGCTTTGGCAATCATCGGCTCTGAGATATCAATGGCTTTGATTTGCAAATCTTGCGGCGCAAACTCGCCTGCGAGCGCAAAACTCACCGCCCCGAGTGAACAGCCTAAATCATACACGCGGCTGACTTTGTTGCCGTCTTGGTTTGTTTGACGAAAACCGCAATGGCGTTTGGCAAAAATCGGCAACATGGCGAGCATCTGCCCATACCCAGGCACACTACGGCGAATCATATCGGGAAAACAAGCCACCACTTGCTCATCAAAGCTAAACCGCGCATTGGCATCTAGCGGCGTGGTAAATAAGGTATCGTGGGGTGGTTTGGCTTGGGGCTGACGCATGCGGCTGACTCACTATGGCTGATTGAGCGTTACTAAGACTTAGTATCGCTGACAGTTTTATGCTCGCTTCAACAAGGAAACGCTTAAGGAACGCTTAAACTGCCAGGTTTTTAGATAGCGGAAACTTGGTTTACATTGCCTAACTTGAATGACCAGTAAACTTTGCTATTCTAACATTTTCACCCGTTTTACTTTTAATAATTTATTTTAACCCTTATATCAAACCAATGAGATAACCATAAAAAGGTACTATTATGCAAACGATTATTTTAGGCGGTGGCTGTTTTTGGTGTACCGAATCAGTATTTAGCCATGTCAAAGGTGTGACTGATGTCACCTCAGGGTATATGGGCGGTGATGAAGTAAGCGCCAACTACAAAGCCGTCTGTGGCGGCGATACCGGTCATGTCGAAGTGATTAAAGTCGATTTTGATGAGACCATTATTCCGCTTGAGACGGTATTGGATATTTTCTTTGCCACCCATGACCCAACGACACAAGACCGTCAAGGTAATGAT
This sequence comes from Moraxella sp. CTOTU49803, assembly GCF_032097965.1. NCBI lineage: Bacteria > Pseudomonadati > Pseudomonadota > Gammaproteobacteria > Moraxellales > Moraxellaceae > Moraxella > Moraxella sp. CTOTU49803. The sequence goes on from NZ_DAMCJP010000006.1 coordinate 76,335, forward strand.
GTCGGTAGACAATATGCCTCTGTGGTGTTTTACACCGATGAAGCGCAGCAAAAACCGACCATTGACCGTGTGATTGGTGAGCTTCGTGATGAGCAAGGCATTAAAGTGGTGACCGAAGTGCATCCTGCTGCGCAGTTTTTCGTTGCCGAGGACTACCACCAAGATTATTACGCCAACAACCCGACCCAAAGCTATTGCAACTTTGTGATTCCGCCCAAGCTTGCTAAGCTTAAACAATATTTTAGCGGTTTTATGATTGAACAATAACGCGTATTGTTATTTTATTGATACTTATTAATCCTTTCAAAATTGGGCTTTACCGCGTTAATGCCCAATTTTTTTGAGTTCAACAATTAAACTTACCACAACTGTGCAAAAATTAACGCTTTATCACCCAATGTGAAAAAATGTAATTAAATGCATTTACTCCTTTCACTAAGTGGGCTTTTTTTATACCCTTGAATCAGTCAAAATTTATCCCGTTTGTTGATGTTTTTATCTGTCACTATTCAAGGTTTGTTATGCGTTTACTTCCGATTTTTATGGCGCTGGCAGGCGTGGCGATGATTAGCCAAGCCAATGCCGCACCGACACCGCCTAATCTTAGCAATGCCCAGTTTCAACAGTGTTTATCCAATCTCAAAAACAGCAGCACCTTTAGCGGTGTAGCCAGCACTTTAGAACAATATCGCCCAACTGAGCCTGACCCTAGTGTGATTGTCTCGCTCAACTATCAACCTGAGTTTCAAAAAGAAGTGTGGGACTATCTCTCAGGTCTGGTCGATGAAGAACGTGTGCAAGACGGTATCAATGCCAAAAACCAACTGCAAAGCACGCTAAGCCGCATCGAGCAGCGCTATGGCGTGAAAGGAACGGATGTACTTGGCGTCTGGGGGGTAGAGTCGAACTTTGGTAAGCAGCTGGGTAAAAAAGACTTAATCCAGTCATTAGCGACCTTATCTTGCTTTGACCGTCGTCAGTCGTACTTTCGCACGGAATACGCCAATGCGCTGCGTATCTTGCAAAATGGTGATATCCGCCGTGATGATATGACTGGCTCATGGGCAGGCGCGTTTGGGCAAACCCAGTTTATGCCAAGTACCTTCTTACGCTTGGCGCAAGATTTTGATGGTGATGGACGTAAAGATTTGGTCAACAGCCAAGCTGATGCGCTCGCGTCAACGGCCAATTTCTTGGATAAAGCAGGTTATCGCACGGGCGAACCTTGGGGATTTGAGGTCAAGTTGCCTGCAGGGTTTTGGGCAGATAGCAACCGCAAGGCCAAAAAACCGATGAGCTACTGGCGCAGTCAAGGTCTGACTCTTGCCAATGGTCAGCCGCTACCTTCTAGCCTTGATAGTACAGGTTTGCTATTACCTGCGGGTATTAAAGGCCCGGCGTTTTTAGTGGGTAAAAATTTCGATGCGTTTTATAGTTACAATGCGTCGGAGAACTACGCGCTAGCGATTGCGCATTTGTCGGATATGATTAGCCAAAACCGTACTAGCAACGTCGGCTTTGTCACACCTTGGCCCACGGATGATGCCGGTATTAGTCGCCGTCAAGCCCGTGAAATCCAGCAAGCACTGCTTAATCGTGGGTATGATATTGGCCAAGCTGATGGCATGATTGGCGATAAAACGCGCTATGCGATTCAAGATTTTCAACGGCAGCAAGGTGTCAACCCGGATGGTCGTGCGGGTATGAAACTCTACCGTATGCTAATGACTCAGCCAACAGGCAATGCTCAGTATCCAAACCAATACCCAACCCAAACGCCCGTTCGATACCAGTCTGTACCGAATTCAACGATTACTGCCACGCCGACTAAAGTGGTACGCGACGCCAATGGGCGCACGAGTTACTATCGTATCGACAATGGGCAAGGTGGGGTGACAACGCCCTAGTCATTGAAACCTTAGTGTTTCAGTGTTAGGCATTAAACCTTAAATGATTTAAACCTGAGTTATTTAAGCCGTAGTCATCTACAATGTTCATCAATTTTTCATTACCCAATAAAAAACCCTTAATGCTGAGATTAAGGGTTTTTTTGATAGTGACACGGTTTTGTTAATATCCGCGCATGGTACAACCTTATACAATAGGTGGCGGGGTGGGCTCTTCACCATCATCCATTTGGATCGGTTTGACTTCGCCTTTTGAATTGCTGCCCCAATTGTCCTCTTCGTCTTCATCCCACTTTTTGAAGTTATCGCGTGGGTTGATACCACGGCGTTTCATGTCTTCGACTTGCTCTTCGAGGGTGCGAAACTGCTGCGCTTCGTGCATGGTATCTTCAAGTTGGTTGATTTTGTTTTCAAGATCTTCCGCTTGTTGGGTCACATGATTGCTCATAATTTTATCCTCTTTTTATTCTCAATGTTATCGTTATGTATGCTGTGAGATTATCATAACACAAACAAATGTGACGCTAGTTAGCAGGTCTGTATAACATTATCATGACATGAGTAAATCATGGCTTGGTCAAAGCTGATATAAAATACTTGGGTAAAACGCGCATAAAACCATAAAAAAGGCGTGTTAGAAACGATGGATTAAGCTTGTACAATGATGTTAATCTGCCACAGCTCGCGGATACTTTGCCCTTCTTTGACCGAGAACAACCATCGTTTTTTCACCAGTTGGCTTTTGATCCATTGATAATCGATACTACTGATTTGACAGCGCGAGACCGCATGGATATTGGGTGAGATTTTGAGCGCTTCTGCCATTGCAGCATCTTTGAGGGAATCATTAATTTGGGTCAACATCATATTACTGGTAAAGGGCTGTGGTAATGCTTGTAGCGTTTGCACAATATTACCCCAGCTAAAGGTGTAAGTTGCGCTGATTTCTTGCAAATTGCCGCCTTCAAACGCGTGTGCGGTATAGTTGACCAATAACGCCTCATTGAGCTCTTTTGGCGTAACCTGGGTCGGTCTGGCTTCAGCTTCAGGGGACTGTTGAGTGCCATCTAGACTGCTATCAGTTAAGGCGGGTTGCACGCCATTACGGATATGAAATCTATCCGAGACAAACATCGACTTTAAATCGCCACTAGCAGTGGCCGGTAGCGTGCTCAATGAACGGGTGTCTTTGACCCAACCTAATCGCGGAAATTTCTCTTTGATTTCCCCAAGCATACGCACACAGTCTGACACGCCATCATGGGTCTGACCGAAGTGAATTACCCGCAAACCCTGTTCTTTAATCACCAAATTAAACAAATCCAACCGTTGGCGTAATAGCTCATTTTGGTTCAGCTGGGTATTGACTAGCGCAATCATCGGGACGCGTTTTGAAGACGCATAGATATAAGATAAGTGCAGATAACTGACACCAGATAGGCTTAAATGACCGTAATCATTGCCCAAAATAAAAATCATATAATCGCATTGGTCGATTTGTTGGCGGCTGTACTCAACAAAATTGGTATTGGTGGCAAGCAAATCCCAAGTCAAAAAATAATCCTTCGATAACGCGTACTCTAGCGCGTTCTCTAGGTAGAGATTTTCATTTCTCACCAAAGAGATATGAATATGATAACGTTTCTTTTGAGACATGCTATCTTCTCCATAACGCTCTAATGAACGCAATTAATTAAAAAGGTAAAGGATTAAAAGCTCAATCGTTAAAAGCTAAATCGTTAAAAACTAAAAGGGTAAAAAGCCATGCTGACTAATCAACAAGCTCAATACACTGCACCATGTTGAGTCACACACAAGGTAAAAAAATCAATCCCCAACTCTGGCAAAAATCGCTGCAACAAACGCGTTGCCGCCTGCTCAGTAGTGGGCAAGTTGGCAGTGGCATAAAACTGTAACCGTGGTCGCTCTTTATGAGAGGCAAGCTGATTGGCTTGCTCAAGCAAATCATGCACGCGTTTGGCAATGGCATCCCCCGAATCAATCAATGCCACTTGCCCCATAGCTTGATGGGTTATAAGCTCATCGATACGCTGTGCCAAATAGGCTTTAAAAAAAGGAAAATGGGTACAGCCCAGTACCAGTTGGTCTACCTTTTTAGCCTGTAACTCACCTAGCAAGTGATCTAAATCAGTCACGGCTGGGTGATGGCTTGGCATACCCAATTCTACCCAAGGCACTAAGCTGCTAAAGCTATATTTGTGGACAGTCACTTGCTGCGGTTTGGCGACTTGTTCAATAACTTCATTGAGTAAATACCCGTGCAAGGTCGCTGGGGTTGCCAACACCGCGACTTGCTTGGTCGTCGACTGCATCACCGCAGGTTTTAATGCGGGGACTAAACCGACAATCGGTACTTGAGGATACTGCCGCCTTGCCGCCTGTAATCCATGCGCAGAGGCACTATTGCAAGCTATCACAATAAGTTTACAGCCTTGCGAATGTAGCCATGCCACGGCCTGCAAGGTAAGCTCACGAATCTCTGCTTCACTGCGTGAGCCATACGGTACGTGCAGGGTATCGGCAAGATAGATATAACGTTCAAATGGCAAGCGCCGCTGCAAATGGGTCAATACCGACAATCCGCCCAACCCAGAATCAAATACGCCTATCGGCGCGCTTGCCAAATCTACCATAGCCTAATCAGTCCAACTCGCAGGGTGTTGCTATTTTAAACCGCAAAATAATCGCCTACCCATAAAACAGACCACTATCTTATACCAATTTTTAGACGCTCACTACAAAAAAATGCGGGGCCGAATTTGACAGCCCATTCGTCACTTTACTTGCTCAAAACTTATCAACAGTTTGCTTAACGCTGAGACTTATGCGCTCATGGTCAAGGTAAAAATGCTATCACCACTGTGCAAAATCAATGACGTACCCTCTTCACCCTCTACCAACTCACCCAGTTCAATCAAATGGTAAAACACATTGCGATGAATGAGTCCGTATAGCGCTGAGTCACCATTTTGCCGCACCAACAGATAAGGCTGGCTGGCTTGTTTTTGCTGTAAGCCAACATCATGCGGGCTAGCATGGGTAAATGGCAGACCCAAACGGATCGGATGCTGCTCGTCAGCAATCACCACATCGCCTTGCGTGGTGGTGAACTGCAACACCGGTTTGCTAGTGTCACCAAATTGCTTGGTAATGACGTCCACTTGATTGACTAGCAGTGGCGCGTCTTCTACTTGAATTTGCCATTTCTCAACAGGGGTTTTTAAAAAATACTCAACGTGGTGGTTGTCATCAACCTCTGACCATAACACTTTGGCAAACAGATCAATGAGTAGCTGCCGGGTGATTTGACTGCCTTCATGCCACCACTCGCCATTGGCTTTGACCACCACATCCATCGTACCGCTGATTTTGGGTTGCCATTTTTCAAGCGGTGGAATTTGGCGCGTCGGATGATTTGCGGTTGCTACTGCTTGCGAAGTAACCGATTGCTCGATTTGTTGGCTTAGCTCGCCTATATCAAAGCTAGTATCAAAACTGGGTTTAGACGCTACAGTATCATTATTAGTCATTTTCTGGCTCGTATTATGGTAGTTTTTATTTAGATTAGGATTTAGAGTATTGTATGGTTTTATAAATGCCATGATGCGCTGTGTTGACATCACTTTGTGGTACATAGTAGTCAATTCAACGCTGGGTTTCAAATAGTCGCTGTTAGTACCTGTGTCGATTTATTGTATATAAAGGTGACAGATAGCATAAGACAAGTCAGATTGGATGCGATAAATTAAGCCCGGCAGTCATTTTCTCCTACAAAAATATTAGGTAGTTAAACAGTTAATCTATTATACTAAGTAGTATTTTTTCTGAATTCATATAACGATTCATTATATGTTAAAATCAAGAAAGCCATTGATAACATTGCCAGCCTGCGCCAGCAATTATTTGATGAACTGATAATCAAAGGCTAACCTTCCCAATCACTAGCCTTGTAAAAATCATCGTGATACGACTTATGATAGGCTGTCAGATATAAGCTGAAGAACCGCATTGGGTTAAACAATGCGCGCAAGGTTAAGTAAGTTGTCATCACTGAATTTTATTTTTCTAAGGAGTTTGTATGCAAGACATCGAACGCGAGCAAATGGAGTTTGACGTAGTTATCGTGGGTGGCGGACCTTCAGGTCTATCTGCGGCAATTCGTCTACGTCAACTTGCCATTGCTGCTGGCAATCCTGATTTTAGCGTGTGTATCGTTGAGAAAGGGTCAGAATTTGGTGCCCATATCTTATCAGGTGCGGTCATGGAGCCTAATGCACTGACTGAACTGATTCCTGATTGGAAAGAAAAAGGTGCGCCCGTTCGCGTGCAAACCAAAGGTGACCGCGTCTATATGCTCAAAAATGAGACCAAATACCGCGAATTGCCAGAAAAAATCGTCCCAAGTTTGATGCACAACCACGGCAACTACATTATCTCATTAGGTAACCTTGTACGTTGGTTAGCCACCCAAGCCGAAGAGCTTGAAGTGATGATGTTCCCAGGTTTTTCTGCTGCTGAAATTCTCTACAACGAAGATGGTTCTGTTCGTGGCGTATTGACGGGTGACATGGGCGTCAATGCCGAAGGTCAACCAAAATCAGGCTATGAGCCAGGCTATGAGCTACTGGCAAAATACACTATTTTTGCTGAAGGTTGCCGTGGTCACTTAGGTAAACGCTTAATCAGCCGTTTTAACCTATCAGAAGGCAAAGACCCACAGCATTACGGTATTGGCTTAAAAGAGCTTTGGGAAATTGACCCTGCCAAACACCAAGAAGGCATGGTGCTGCACGGTTCAGGTTGGCCACTTAGCGAGACGCATAGTAACGGTGGTTGGTGGTTATACTTCGATGAAAATAACCAAGTGTCATTTGGTATGGTGATTGACTTGTCTTATCACAACCCTTACCTATCGCCATTTGATGAGTTACAACGCTTAAAAACCCACCCGCTCATTCGCAATATTTTAGAAGGCGGTAAACGCTTATCTTACGGTGCGCGTGCCTTGACCAAAGGCGGTTTAAACTCATTACCAAAACTATATTTTGCCGGTGGTGTATTAGTGGGTGACGATGCAGGTTTCCTAAACCCAGCAAAAATCAAAGGTACTCATACCGCTATCAAATCAGGTATGTTAGCCGCTGAAGCCGTGTATGAAGCGATTGCGGCTGGTCGTCAACATGACGAAGTGCCAACCTATGAGCAAAAATTCAAAGCATCATGGCTCTACAACGACATGTACCAAGCGCGTAACTTCGCAAATGCGATGCACCGCATGGGTATCTGGATGGGCGGTGCCTTCAACTTCCTAGAGCAAAATATATTTAAGGGTAAAATGCCTCTGACTATTCGTGACAGAATGCCAGACTACGATGTGCTTGAGCGCGCAGACCACGCTTATATCCCTGAGTATCCAAAGCCCGATGGTAAGCTGACCTTTGATAAATTATCTTCCGTATTTATCTCCAATACCAACCACGCTGAAGATCAACCTTCTCACCTAAAATTAACCGATCCAGAGGTGCCAATTAAGCGTAACCTCAAAATCTTTGCTGAGCCCGCACAGCGTTACTGCCCAGCAGGGGTATATGAAGTGGTGCAAAGTGACAGCGGCGCAAAATTTGTAATCAACTCACAAAACTGTGTGCACTGTAAAACTTGTGATATCAAAGACCCCTCACAAAACATCACGTGGGTCACGCCAGAAGGCGGTGGTGGTCCAAACTACCCAAATATGTAATGATGTATCAAAAAAAGCCGCTAAGTTAGCGGCTTTTTTATTGGGTTTTGTCAAAGCTGTCTAAACTAAAAAAGGCTCACCCACTTTGACACGCATGGTTTTACCAACACTGCTTGTATAGGTGGGCTTGGTGATATCGCTGACAAACACCCAGTCGCTGGTGCATTGCTCAGGGGTGACTATCACAATCATATAACCGCGCTGAGAAGTGTCGCACCATTTTAACGTACCACCTTTGACTAGCATGGGTAGCCCCAGTGCTAACTGTTTTGGGTCAACTGTTGCTAAGTATTCTTCAAAACCTGGCGACGTCACTGATTGTACCGCAAACTCCACCCCAACGGGTTCGCCTTTGACATTGACTAGATTATTTGCCCAAGCGTTATGGGTATCGCCTGCCAATACCACTAAGTTTTTTTGCATAGCGTTGGCAATACCATAAATCATCTCGCGTGCCACCGCGTAACCATCCCACGCATCTAGGTTATAAGGGATGAATGGGGCTTGCTGCAACTGTTGTACCACACTCTGCTCTTGCGGCGTCAAGGTAGTTGGCGCGGTCTGCGCTTTTTGCATTAGGGTCATGTAAGTGACGGCATCTACGCCCAAAGCAGGGTTCATAAAGTTGAGCAGTACGGGGGCAGGAATAAACATCTGCCCCATCACCACTTGCTGACCCAGAATTTGCCAAGTGGACTTTGACGCTTGCAATTGACCTGCTAGCCAGTTTTGTTGTGGCAAACCAATCAATTGGCGGCTGGTATCTTGCATTGCTGCGGTGAATTTTGCGCTATCTAAAGTGAGCTGACCATTGGCGTCTTTAATTAAAAAATTATTGTAATCTAGCTGTTTGTCCCGGGCAATAACACGGGTGTCTAGCATATGCAGACTGAGTAAATTACCAAAATCAAAACTACGATAAATTTGCGTCATCACACTATTACGCGTGGGCATCCATTCATGATAGGCTTTCATGGCGTCCATTTTGCGCTGATTCCAGTCGCCTTCATTAGATTGGTGATTTTCGGCACCTTCTTTGAAGGTGTCATTACTAATCTCATGGTCGTCCCATACCGCAATCATTGGCATGGCGGCATGTACAGCTTGCAAATCTTTATCGGTACGATATTGGGCATAGCGCAAGCGATAGCCAGTAATGGTGAGCAATTCTTCCATTGGAATGACTTCACGATTGAGCTGTGCGGCCTGGCTTGAAGCATAGGCAGGCACCGTTTTACCTTGGTCATCGATGGTATGACGACCATATTCATAGATATAATCACCTAAGTGCAGCAGCACATCGACATCGCTACGCTTGGCAATATCGGCATACGCGTGAAAATAGCCTGCAGGATAGTTTGAACAGCTCACCACCGCAAGTTTTACTTGATTGACATTCGTGACAGGTAGGGTTTTGGTTTTGCCAATCGGACTGGTGACACCACCACATATAAATCGATAGAAGTAAGACGTATTCGGCTGTAAACCCGTGGCATCCACTTTGACCGTATAATCTTGCCCACCGTTTGTTTTGCTCGTGCCTTTATGGATGATGGTGTTAAACGTATTATCACTGGCAATTTGCCACTCGACATCAAGGCTGCTGCCACTGCTCACCGGTGTCACCCGAGTCCATAAAATCACTTTGTCAGCAAGCGGGTCACCACTGGCTACGCCATGTAAAAAACTAACCTGCGCTGTGTTATCATTATCATCATTGTCATTATTACAGCCCATCAGCATCATCGATGCACCTGCGGCAGTCGCAAGCGAGGTAGATTGTAAAAAACGACGACGGTTGATAGCTGGGGTTGATGGCTGGGTGTCTTTAAGCAAATTGTGGATAGGAGAATTTTGCTCAGCGGGTTGGTCAGTCATGGGATTTCCTCAAGGTTAGGCAAAGCCACAATATGAAAAGTCAAATTGTGATAAGTCAAATTGTAATAAAAAGATACGCTATCGCTAGGAAACATTAGCTGACTAAGGTGACAACCGTATGACGATTGAATGAACAATTTACGGCAAATTTTAGCCAATAAAAAAGCTGACCGAAGTCAGCTTTTGTGCAGTCAAAAATTTATGTAATAAAACATTCAGGCAATAAAACTAGGCATAAAACCTAGTCGCTTATCAAGACTAGTAGCTAGATACCCACGGCCGTTTTGAATGCCGCTTCATCAAAATCGTCACCATGGGTCACAACGATGGTGCCATTAGGGTTAACATTGACAAACTTGACCCCTTTGATGTCTTCGGTTTTTTTGATGATTTCATCCGCATGCGCTTTGTCTGCGATAGGTACATCATATTTGGTTTGTGGCATAACATATATCCTTAAAATATTGATAATTCTAAATTAATAACCGTGATATTGCCCCATGTATAAAAAATCAACTAAAACCAATAGCCATGCAAGTGTACATTCATCCATCAGTCATATGGCATAAAATAACAAAAAATTGCGGATGTGAATAGGCGCTTTATCCGTAAAAACAACGCTTTATCAGAATTTAAGCCTCTACTATGGGCTTTCATGCGTTAATGTATTTGATGGCATCGGGTGTCCAATGGCTGATATACTGCTGCACTTGTGATTTGCGATTTTCATCAGCAATTAGGTACTTAGCAATCGCTTGCGCCACGATTAGCAAGCTTTCATCTCTCGCTAGGTCACTGACATAGTAGCTATCAAACCCTGTCTGCCGTTTACCCAAAAGCTCCCCTGCACCGCGCAGTTCCAAATCTTTTTGCGCAATCACAAAGCCATCATTGCTATCTCGTAGCACATTGAGGCGCTCGATACCCGTTTCTGACAATGGTGTTTGATATAGCAATACGCAAAAGCTTTTTTGGGTGCCACGCCCCACGCGTCCGCGTAGCTGGTGCAATTGCGATAACCCTAATCGCTCAGCATTTTCAATCACCATCAGCGAAGCATTGGGCACATCGACCCCGACTTCAATCACGGTGGTAGCCACCAACAAAGCGGTTTTACCCGCTTTAAAATCCGCCATGACCGCTTGTTTGTCATTCGGTTTCATTTTGCCATGCACCAAGCCAATGTTGAGATTGAGCCTGTCATTCAAATCAGCATAGGTCGCTTCAGCGGCTTGCGCATCAAGCACGGTAGACTCTTCGACCAGTGGGCACACCCAGTAAGCTTGTTTGCCTTGCTCGCAGTTGGCAGCGATACGTTCAATCACTTCATCGCGTCGGTCACGGCTTATGGTGACAGTGGTGATGGGGGTGCGGTTGGGCGGCAGTTCATCAATGATGGACGTATCCATATCACCAAATGCACTCATCGCAAGGGTACGCGGTATGGGTGTGGCTGTCATAATCAGTTGATGCGGTGTGGTATGCGCCAAGCCTTTATCTACTAGCGCCATTCGCTGCTCCACCCCAAAACGGTGCTGCTCATCGATAATCACCAAGCCCAACTTGGCAAAATTGACATGCTCTTGAAATAGCGCATGCGTACCGACCACGATTTGCACCTCGTTGTCTTGTACTTGTTGCAAGGCTTTTTCACGCGCTTTGGCTGTTTGTTTGCCCGCCAGCCAACCCACACCGATGCCAAGCGGTTCAAACCAACTTTTAAAGTTATTAAGATGTTGCTCCGCCAAAATCTCTGTCGGTGCCATTACCGCCACTTGCCAGCCGCTATCAAGCGCATAGCACGCCGCCAAAGCTGCTACCAAGGTTTTGCCTGCGCCAACATCGCCTTGCACGAGTCGCAGCATGGGCACTGACGTTGACAAATCTTTGACGATTTCCGCCACGACCCGATTTTGGGCATGGGTCGGGGTAAAAGGTAAATTGGCTAACAGCCGATTGGCAAGCTCGCTTGTGGCATCGCAGCGCGGTGCTTTGTGCTGATAAAGCTGTTGTTTGCGATACAGTAGACTCAGCTGGTGCGCGAGCATTTCTTCGATAATGAGCCGCTGACACGTCGGATGGGTGCGGTTTTTTAACGCCTCTAATACCAACATTTGCTTTTTCAAATCGGTATAAATCGGTGGCTGATGGATAAAGCTAATGGCTTCTAGCAAGCTAAATTCCCCAAATGGGTTGTGGCTACCTGCCAGTAACGGAAACTGCTTACTGAGCGCATTTTGTACGATTTGCCACTCAGTGTCACTGATAGTAGCCATCACAGGATTGGCTTGTTTAACCGTTTGCAGCGCAAGTCGAATCAAGCTACGCAGTTTATTTTGATGCAAGTTTTTGACCGTTGGATAAACAGGTATCAGCCCTGTATTGGTCAGGGGTTGATGTCCAGTAATAATTTCATATTCAGGGTGGCTGATTTGGGTGCCATACTTACTGATACTGATTTCGCCAAATACACGCAAGGTATTGCCCACTGCCATGGTTTCGGTCAATCCATGATAGACTTTGAAAAAGCGTAATGTTGTTTGTGCTGTCCTATCTTGCAATGTCACGCTCAGGCCCATCTTTTTGTTGTCGACGCGGACAACGGTGCCTTGTAGCAATGCCGATTGTCCATCGACGACATCACACATGTTGACCAGTCGGCTGCGATCCTCATAATCACGCGGCAAATGTAGCAACAAATCAAACACGCGCTCAATACCAAGTTGGTCAAGCTGTTCAGCGATTTTGCTACCCACGCCAGCGAGCGCAGTAACAGGGAGGTTAAAGATGTCAGGTTTTAGCGTCATATTATAAAGTTAGCTTATCCGCCTATAATAAAAATAGCATGAAAAAACACCAAATTAAGTTAGAATACATAGCGACACAATTTACGCTTTATAACCGATGAACTCAACAAATTTATCATTTAATAATATTGCTGTTTTGATTGATGGCGATAATATCAATGCAAAAAATATTGAAAGTATTCTAGCTAAGGTCAGTACCCTTGGCACAATCGCCTGCAAGCGAATTTATGGCGACTTTAAACAAGGCAAACTAACAACTTGGGATGATATATCACTAAAGTTATTACTTGAACAAGTGCATATTCCCGCCTATGTTAAAGGTAAAAATGCGACTGATATCGCCTTAGCTATTGATGCCGTTGACTTATCTTATCTTGATTACGACTGTTTTTGTATTGTCTCATCAGACAGTGACTTTAGCATATTAGCCAAAAACTTACGTACTAAAGGCAAGAAAGTTTTTGGCTTTGGCAAATCGACTACTGTAGAGTCGTTTAAAGTCGCTTGCGATGATTATTTTGTAATGGATGATACGATACCGCCAGAGCCAAGCAATAGCGCGACCAAACCAACCCCAAGTCAACAATTAACTGATACATCTTTTACTCAAAAGCTGGCTATGAATGAAAGCCCATCTGAGCCGCCTATCGCTCGCGTAATGCCGCAGCAACTAAAACAAGACACAGCTTTATTAAATGCCTGTCGGCAAAGTATCCAACATCATCGACAAAATAATGGTTGGTCAAATTTTTCCAACGTTGTCAGTTATTTAAATAGCGATTACCCGAAAATTTCGCCCAAAAATTACGGTTATAGTAAGTGGCGCAGCTTGTTTAATCAGATAGATTTATTTGAAACCCAAATGCAAAACAATCTGTTAATGATTCGACAAAAACCGAGTCAAAATAAGATAAAAAATCTACCAACCGATGCGACCACGCTAACTCAAGAGCAAAAATTGCTCGATGATATTTATGAGATTTTCGCCAAACCCATAATCAAAAAATTATTGACTAAAAACCAAGGTTGGCTACATATGGGACAGTTTGGCAGCGAGCTTAAGAGTAAAGGCTATAACCCCACTCAATTTGGGGTTAAAAATTTTACCCAATTGGCAGAAAATATTGCCATTTTAAAAGTTAAAAGACAACCCAGTGTCATTATGATTGCTCTACGTACTTAGGCTTGCTATGAAACCGCTTTCTTTTTTTGCCCTGATAACTACTAGCATTTGTTTTACGGTTACCGCCTGCACCCAAACGCCAGTGATACCCACCCAACCTATAAAACCATCTGCTAAACCATCAATAAAACCCAAAATCGCCCTTGTATTAGGCGGTGGCGGTGCCAAAGGTTTTGCTCATGTCGGCGTCATCAAGGTACTGGAAAAAAATGGCATCACCCCCGACTTAATCGTCGGTACCAGTAGCGGCAGTCTAGTCGGTAGTTTATATGCCAGTGGCAAGTCCGCTAGCGAACTTGAAGACATCGCAACCCATGTTAGCAATAATGAATTGCTCGATTATAGCTGGAGCAAACAAGGCTTTATCGAAGGTATCAAATTACAAAACTGGGTCAATACCCAAGTCGATAATAAACCGATTGAAAAACTCCCCATCCGTTTTGCCACTGTCGCCACCGATTTAACCACCAAGCAAAAAGCCGTCTTTGATAAAGGCAATACCGGTCTTGCGGTGCGTGCGTCCAGTAGCGTGTATGGCGTTTTTGTACCGCCACGTATCAACAATAAACGCTATGGCGATGGCGGTCTGACAAGCCTTGTGCCTGTGCAAACTGCCAAACAGATGGGCGCAGATATTATCATCGCGGTAGATGTCTCAAGCCCGCCAAAAAACAGTCATCCGCAGGATTTTTGGGCGCTACTGGATAAGACATTTGCCGTCATCCCCAATCAAGCAAACGCTGCTGAAATTAAATTAGCGGACGTGGTGATACGCCCGGCCGTTGGTGATATTGGCACGACCAATACCGTAGCCAGAGAGGCGACGATAAAAGCAGGGGAAGTCGCAACCTTAGCAAAGCTCAGCGATATTGAGCAAAAAATCGGCAAGTTTCAAAAATTTTAACTAAAAAAACCGCTCAATCATTGAGCGGTTTTATCCGTTGAGCCCTTCTAGGCATTGAGCGCTTATTATTTTACTTTTAAACGATATTTCACCATCGCTACTTCATTAAGACCCAAACCTGGTACATCCCACTGTATGGCTTTATAGTAAGCCATCGGTAAGTTCTGTAGCACGCCATTCATGTTGGTTTTTAGTGGCATATATTGAAAATTGGCACCGTCCATACTACCAAACGCACGGGTTGGCTCTACATCGCTCGTGCTCACTAATTCCATATTGGCTGGAATATTCATGGTCACTTTCATGTTGCGGATTCGGTCAGGGCTGTTATTGGTTAAGTAGCCGCGATATTCTACGACGTTGCCTGGTGCAAGGCGCGTTTGTGCATTGATGGGGCTTAACACTTCTTGACCTTGTGGATCCTGACCAACAACAGAGGCTAAAATGCGGGTTTGAACTTGACCAGCAGCGGGGGCTGAGATAGGTGCTGCTTGACTATTATCAACAGGGTCTAATGCCACCGTTGGTAGCACAGCCATTGCGGCGGCTGATGCCCCAAGTGAGGCGGTCATTAGCGCGAATACTGAAAGCTTTTGCATGAATATTCTCCATTAAATCATGATTTTTAAATGTTCAAAATTGTTGTGTCAGCAGGTGTTAGCGTATTCTCTTTTTTTGGCAGGTTGGCATACACCGCTGATTGGATGGTCAAATAGGTTAAGGCTCGACTATAGATTAGCATAACAAACTTTACAATTTAACTCACTAGCAAGTTGAAAGTTGCGGGATGAATTTACTAAATACAAACAGCGCAGCCAAAATCAGTAAGATTAGCTATTGTATTTTGTAAGGTTTATTGATAGCCTTATCGTTAGTCTCTGAGCGATGCGCGCAATCACGCTGTTAAACTTACATGTATGTTTAATTAAAAGAGACAAAAACTTTATCGTGCGCTATTTGTACGTCTACTTTTTTTATCATGTCTACTGTTATCATGCCAACTTTAACCGACACTTCAGCAAGTTTTACCCAGGGCAATGCACCGCTTGCCGATGGCGAAACGATGACTGATAATGACCCTATACTTGCCTATCACGCTATGATTGATTTACCCAATACTGCCCAACAAAATGCCGCTGCCACAACCCCTGCTTATGTTACCCCGCCTTATGTATTATGGTTTCGTAACTTTGCGCCCTATATCAATACTCATCGTGGCAAGACCTTTGTCATTATGTTCAATGGCGAAGCGGTCAATCACGACAATTTTAGCCATTTGATTCATGATTTTGCGCTGCTGCATAGTCTTGGCATTAAGCTCGTACTCGTCCACGGTGCGCGTCCGCAAATTGATGCCAATCTTGCCGAGAATCATATCGAAACACCGATGGCAGATGATGTGCGCATCACCACAAAAGAAGCCATGCCGTACATCCTAAAAGCCGTTGGCTCAATTCGCCTGCAAATTGAAGCGCAGCTATCGATGGGACTTGCTAACTCGCCGATGTATGGCTCTCGTATTGATGCCATCTCAGGCAACTTCGTCACCGCCCGTCCTTACGGTATCCGTAATGGCATCGATTATCAATTTACTGGGGAAGTACGCGCGATTGATGCCGAAGCCATCCACAACAATTTAATCCATGATCATGTGGTGATTTTGGGTAGTATGGGCTATTCTGCAACAGGCGAAGTATTTAACCTATTGGCTGAAGATGTGGCGCTACAAGCGGCGATTAGCCTAAAAGCGGATAAATTAATTTTCTTGGGTGAGCAAACAGGTATCTATAAAGATGGCACTCACCTGCTTAAAGAAATGATTCCGCATGAGGTGACACGCTTCTTACGTGATGTTCCTGAAAGCTCAGAAATCGCGCGTTTCTTACGGGCGGCCAGCGATGCTTGTCAATATGGTATTCACCGCACCCATATTATCTCCTATGCCAAAGATGGTGCACTGCTTGAAGAGTTATTTACCCGTGATGGTTCAGGGACGCTAATCTCCCATGACCCGTATGAAGAAATTCGCCGTGCCGACATCGACGATGTGGTAGGTTTAATTGAGTTACTAGAGCCACTCGAAGAACAAGGTATTTTGGTCCGTCGTTCACGTGAGCGTTTAGAGAGCGATATCGAAAACTTTAGCGTGATTGAGCGTGATGGTATGGTATTAGGCTGCGCAGCTTTATACCCACTCAACGACCAAACCGCGGAAGTGGCTTGTGTGGCTGTCCATCCCGATTATCGTAATGGTAGCCGTGGCGCAGATTTGATAGCATTCTTAGAGCAACAAGCGCGTAGCCGTGGCATCCATGAACTCTATGTCTTGACTACTCGCACCGCACATTGGTTTGTCGAGCATGGGTTTATGGAAGTCCCTGCTGAATCGCTACCGGCTGACCGCTATGCGTTTTATGACAATACTCGCAACTCTAAAGTATTAAAAAAGCTGCTTTAAAGGTACGATTTTCAAGCCAGCATATAAAAAACGCTCAATAGGAATATGAGCGTTTTTTTATAGCCAACTGGAGAAAACTTAAAGTTTGACGGGTTGAGTCACAGGTGGGTTGACTTGTAACAGCTCAATATCAAAAATCAACACGCTATTGGGTTCGATATCGGCATTGCCTGCTTCGCCATACCCCAAATTAGCGGGGACAAACAAACGGTATTTACCCCCTTCTTTCATCAACTGTAACCCTTCTGTCCAACCTTTAATCACTTGGTTGAGTGGGAAAGTCACAGGTTCGCCACGTTTATAAGAGCTGTCAAAAATGGTACCGTCAATCAAGCGACCTTCGTAGTGGACTTTGACTTTGTCCGTCGCTTTAGGCGATTTGCCTCTCCCTTGTGTTAGCACTTGGTATTGTAGACCCGACGCGGTAGTCTTCACGCCTGATTTTTTGCCGTTTTCTAGCAAGAACTGTTTGCCTTTTGCTGCATTACTAGCTGCTAACGCTTGTACTTCTTTGGCATAGGCAATTTCTTTGTTTTTTTGATAGTCTAGCAATACTTTTTGCATTTGTTTTTTGTCAAGATTGGGCGACTGCGCTGAGTATGCATCTCGAAATCCCTGAAAAAACGCATCAAGATTTAAGTCATCAATACTGTCTTTGTTGCTCTCACCCATCAGATAGCCAAAACTATAGCCGACTTGTGCCAATGCTGGGCTAGTTGCCGTCACTGTGGATTTTGGTACATAAACAGAGGACGCAACTTTGTTTGTGCCCGTGCTGGCGGGTGCGGCATTTGCACTGATTGACGTAACCGCTAACAGCATGCCAGTAGCGATGCCAGTCACTAAACTTACTTTTTTATATCCTAAAATCATTGGGATGTTCCTTTGCCATCGTGTCGATGAGTAGGGCGAGCGAATTCGATAGTTGCGCTTGCCCAGCTGATTGAGATCACCTATCTGACGCCAACCCAACCTATTGGGCAGGTTGAGAAGCTGACTGCATGGCTTCAATTTGTTGTTGTAGTTGGGCTTGGATATCTGCTGCGGCAGGCTGTGCGGCATCAGCCGGTGGATTGACTTTTAGCAAATCAACATCAAAGATGAGTACACTATTTGGCTCAATCCCACCTTGAGGGGCACCTTGCTCACCGTAAGCAAGTTTTGATGGAATGTAGAAGCGATATTTGCCGCCTTCTTTCATCAATTGTAAGCCTTCAGTCCAACCCGGGATAACTTGGTTAAGCGGGAATACAGCAGGTTGACCGCCATGCTGTGCGGTGCTATCAAACACTTTACCGTCTAGCAATTTACCTTCATATTGTACCGCTACGATATCTGTGGCTTTTGGCTGCGCGCCGGTACCTTCTTTGAGCACTTCATACTGCAAGCCAGACGCAGTAGTTTTGACCCCTGCTTTTTTAGCGTTTTGCGCTAGGAAAGCCTCGCCTTTGGCTTGGTTGTCTTGTAGGCGTTTTTGCATTTGGGTTTGCTCATAGGTTTGTACCGCTTTAATCATTTCTTCACGGGTCATGGTCGCTTCTTTACCATTAAAACCGTCATTGATGCCTTGATTGATATCAGCAGGATTGAGGTCTTTGGCGTCTTTTTTGACGTTTTGACCCATCATATAACCTAGGCTATAACCTACCTTTGCCACTTCACTGCTTTGGGCATTAATAGCGGCTGAATTACCCGCCAATTGACGGCTACCGATGGCGGCTACTTGTGGGTCGTTGCCAAAACTTTTGATAAAAACGGGTGATAATGCCAAAGCACCTAACACAACTGCTGCCAATACGGGAACTGTATTATTGCTCATAAAATTTCCTATCTGATATGTCCAATTAAGGTCTAATAATTACTAAAAAATCGTCTCAAAATTGTATCTATCATAGCAGAAATAGTTTGTAAAACCTATGACATCGTCAGGTTTAGGTTTTTTTGTGGGCAAATAGGGGCGATAGCAAAACGGTCTTTAGATTTATACCCTTTTGTTGACAATATCGGCAGCAAAAAGAGTTTCATGGCGCATTTTTACCCTTCTTTTATCCTTTCAGCCCGCTAATGATGAACGGGATGAATGCGATAGCAGACTTGTTAAGCCCTTAATATAAAGCTACCTTAACTAAAAGTAGCTCATCGTAGAAACAGCATAAGAAATTTATGGGGTAGCTAAGACAGTTAGCCATGCAAATCTTGTAACGGCTGTGACATTTTTTCAAAATGCTTACCCAAAACGCCACGATAGTTTTCTAAAATTTTCGGTAAATCGGCGTCATAGTCGCCCGTTGGGTAAAACAAGGGCATAAAGCGCATTTGTTTGGTCTTATAGTCCATCGCAATCGGTAAAATCGGTACGCCCGCCCCTACGGCAATATGATAAAACCCTGTTTTCCATTTTTCGGTATAACTGCGTGTCCCTTCAGGTGCCAACCCTAACCAAAGCTGCTCTTGTTGGTTAAATTGCTCAATGGCGGCCTGCAAAGTTGAACCTTTTTTCTGACGGTCAATTGAAATCATCCCACCCCATTTTAAGAAAGACCCGATGAGGGGGAGACGAAACAGCTCTTTTTTACCCATCAATTTAAAATCAATGCCAACCGATAAAATGCCCATGACCGCATTCCAGCCATCTTCATTGGAGGTGTGGGGGGCAGCGAGCATCACCAGTTGTTTGACATCAGGTACGTCACCGACCACTTGCCAACCTGTTATTTGTAAGTATTTTTTAGCAAGTTTGGCAATTTTAGGGTCATGACGGCGTGGCACGTTAGACCCAAATTGGCTAGGGTCTACTGGCGTTTGGTTGATATCCATGAATATACTCTTTGAGATAGTAAAATTAAGATACTAGGCTAAAATTTTCAGTTTACATTAGTTCACTGAAATTAGCAAATTTGTTGATTGGAGGAATTTATAACAAACTTTTGGGCTGAAGGATGATAATACTTGCACCCAACAATATTACCAAACCGCCAATGCTGTCCCAATGTGTCAGAGAAACGCCATCGACAAATTTCAGCCATACCAAAGCCGTCGCGATATAGATGCCACCATATGCGGCATACACTCGCCCTGTTGCGGTGGGATGAAGGGTCAATAACCATACGAACAGGGCGAGCGTGATGGTCATAGGCACAATGAGCCAAAGCGGTTTGTGCTGTTTGAGCATCAGATAGCCAAGATAACAACTGACAATCTCGGCAATGGCGGTGATAAAGAATAAAAGCAGGGTAATAAACAATTTAGTCATATTCGCGGATTTGCCCCATGTTAGATGTTAGGCAGAAGGGGAAAATTGATAAATCATATAACGAGCGTCATTTTCCTTTAAAGAGTCTAAAGCGTAATAGGATTTATCTACTTGATAATGTTCAAACGTAGCTGATAGCCATGCACTTTCAAAAGTACACGCTAGCAGTGTAGCCTTAACGTCAATCATTTTTGCGTAGCCATTAAACCCCAATTTCCGCCAAATCGCCTTTTTGCTCAAGCCATACTTTACGGTCGCTGGCGCGTTTTTTGGCAAGCAGCATATCCATCACGCTATCGGTTGCCGTTGGGTCATCAAGGTCTAGCTGCACCAAACGTCGCGTATCAGGATTCATCGTGGTTTCACGTAGCTGTTCGGCACTCATCTCGCCTAAGCCCTTAAATCGGGTAATTTGCGGCTTTTTGTTTTTTGCCACTTTTTTCAAGATTTGCTCAAGCTCGTCATTATCAAGGGCGTACTCCACATCTTTGCCAATATCAATGCGGTATAGCGGTGGCATAGCGACATACAAATGCCCAGCATCAACGACCGCTTTAAAGTGTTTGACAAACAGCGCACACAGCAGCGTGGCAATATGCAGTCCATCCGAATCGGCATCCGCCAAAATACAGATTTTATCATAACGCAGTTCGCTCAAGTCGTCCGAATCAGGATCAACGCCAATGGCAATGGCAATGTTGTGGATTTCTTCACTGGCAAGCACCGTATCGGGCGATACTTCCCACGTGTTCAAAATCTTGCCTCGCAGGGGCATAATCGCTTGGAAGTGACGGTCACGGGCTTGTTTTGCCGAGCCACCTGCCGAATCCCCTTCCACCAAAAAAAGCTCTGCGCCATCTCGCAAATCACCGCGACAATCCGCCAATTTGCCTGGCAACGCTGGTCCTTGGGTGATTTTTTTACGCTCAACTTTTTTGGCGGATTTCAGCCGTTTGCCTGCTTTGTTGATGGCAAGTTCGGCGATTTGTTTGGCAATCTCCGAGTTTTGGTTGAGCCACAAGCTAAAGCCATCTTTGGCAAAGGCTTGTACCACGCCCGCCGCTTCTCGGCTCGATAGGCGTTCTTTGGTCTGTCCGCTAAATTGCGGTTCGGAGAATTTTAGCGATAAAATATAATTGACCCCATCCCACACATCTTCAGGAGCGAGTTTGACGTTGCGCGGCAGTAGATTGTGCAGTTCACAAAATTCTTTTAACGCGTCAGTAATACCTGTGCGTAGTCCATTGACGTGGGTGCCACCTTGTGCTGTAGGAATCAAGTTAACGTAGCTTTCTTGTACAGGCGTACCACCCTCGCTAAGCCAACAAATGGCAAAACTTAAACCTGCTCGCTCGCCTTTTTTGGCATCGTAATTAAACACAAATGGCTGTTCTGGCAAGGTGATTTCTTCGACCAGTTGCTCGGTGAGATATTGCGATAGCCCATCGGTAAATTGCCAAACGTCTTTGTCGCCGTCAATGTCATTGATAAAAGTAATGGTCAGCCCTGCCGATAACACGGCTTTGGCTTTAAGATGGTGTTTGAGTTGTTTAATGTTAAATTTTGGTGAATCAAAGTATGTTTCATTGACCCAAAACCGCACCAACGTACCGCGTTTTTTCTTGTTAGAAGACGGGGCAATCGCCAGCGGAGCAACGGCATTACCATCGACAAATTGCATGGTGAACACTTCGCCATTTCGCCACACAGTAACATCGACTTTGTGCGACAAGGCATTAACGACTGAAATCCCCACGCCATGCAGACCGCCTGAGACTTGGTAGTTGTCGGTAGAAAATTTACCGCCTGCGTGTAGGCGTGTCAGAATCAGTTCAATGCCCGATTGCTTGAATTCGGGATGAATGTCAGTGGGCATGCCGCGTCCGTCATCTTCGACTGACAACGAACCGTCGGTGTGTAGAATGACAGTAATGTTTTTGGCGTGACCTGCAAGGGCTTCGTCCACCGAGTTGTCGATGACTTCTTGTGCCAGGTGGTTGGGGCGTGTGGTATCAGTGTACATACCAGGACGACGGCGTACCGGGTCAAGACCTTCTAATACTTCAAGTGAGGTGGATGTATAATTGCTCATTTTTTTCCCATTAAATAACACTAAACTTTAATTTGACCAACATTTTTTATTAAATCAACGGCAAGCCAAACAAAAATTGCACAATTTGCGGTAATTTGGTTTCAAAATCACTCATCACATGGTCGCCACCCTCTTCCACGATGATATGGCTTTGGGCATTGCTTTTTTCCAAAGCGCTTTGACTAAAATAATTGACCGCATCTTGGAAATTGAGCAACTCATCGCCTTTTTTCAAAATTACCAATAAATTTTGCGGATTGAGCGATTGTTCGGGGCGATTTGCTACCAACCACTCAATATCTTTTTTGCTAATATGCCAGCCATCGGGGGTCACGTGACCAACATAGTCATCGGGCAAACTGTCAAAATCTTCCCCAAAAAAACGCTTGAGACTTGTGCCACTGTGCACACTTGGATTGAGCAATACCGTTTTTTTGCCTGTCAAATTTGCCAAAATATTGCCATAAAATCCACCGAGCGAACTACCGACCAAACCTGTATTGGGGTCTTTGGCAATAATTTCTTGGATTAAAGCAATCGACTCGTTGGGTGAACGATTCAAGTCGGGCGCAACGACATGAATTTGTGGAAAATTTTTGGCACAAAAATCTTTGAGTTTTTGCGCTTTTTCGGCGTTTGGATTACTATCAAGTCCGTGAATATACACAATTTGCATGGTTTTCTCGCTATTTTTTAATTATAGTAAATTATCATATCGACTGTGGTTGATTTGGCCAACATTTAATCTTAGCATTGCTTGGCTAAAATAGCCATGATGCGAGGTTTCAACACGTTAAAATTTGTCGTGTTAGTTAGATAGCCGTAGTTGATGGTACGTTTTTGCCGCTATTATTTGATTTTCCGCCCAGTTAACCCTATCTCTGCATAGGTGGATTACTCGTCCATTTGCATGGCGTCGTCAGGAGTTATCACCGCGATGGAGCAGCAAGAGTTATTTGAGATTGCCAGTCCTTGTATTCAAGTCTGCGAGCTAGATAAACAAGGGTATTGTAAAGGCTGTTTGCGCAATCGTACTGAGCGTGACCTTTGGCTTATGATGAATGACTCACAAAAGCGGCAAGTACTTAAGTTATTGACTATTCGAAGACTCAAACGACTGCGTGCCGAGCGTTTGGCGCACCAAACCGCTACTGCGCAAGATGACGAGCTGAATTTAACATTGTTTGAAGATAATGAAAGTAATGTTGACGATTAATTGATTAAATGATTGTAATGTCTACTAAAAAATATTAGGTTGAATGCATGAATAGCTCTTGGTTTAAGCAGGTTTGGCGACTTGCATTAACAGCGATTACGGTATTGATTTTCTTTATGGCAATTCGTGCGCTTTATCATTTGACCAAAACTGTGCACTATCAAGACGTTCTAGACGCTATCGCGCATATTCCTACCTTCCATCTTATTATCGCCGCCATCGTGGTGGCTTTTGGTTATTTAGTACTCACCATTTATGATTTTATTGCGCTCCGCCAAATCGGCAAAAAACTTGATTACCGCCATGTCGCCCTCACCTCTTTTACCGCTTATGCCATTAGTCACACCATTGGACTCAATCTTGTCACCGCGAGTGGTATCCGTTATCGTAACTATCGCCGTTTTAATCTGACTCATAATGAAATTGCCAACATCGTCTGGATGGTGTCGATGGCGTTTACCTTTGGCATTACCACGTTGATTGGGGCGTCTTTGACTAGCCATCCTGAGATTACCATTCAACTATTATCTGAACTGGATAAATCCCTTGGCATCTTTGAGCATACTTTTTATGTACGGGTGCTTGGCATCACCATGTTAAGTATGATTGCTGCGATTATTGTATATGCTGGCAGGCAAGGCAAACATGTGGTGATTCGCGGTTGGCGCTTTGACTTACCGCCCGCCAAAATTGTGCTGCAACAGATTGCGATTGCCATTTTAGATTTAAGTACCGTGGCGTTGGTACTGTACTTACTGTTGCCACCTTCTGAGCATATCAGCTATTGGGCGACCTTTTCTGCGTTTATTCAATCAATGGCAATCGGCATCTTAAGTCATGTCCCTGGGGGATTGGGCGTATTTGAAGTGGTCATGATTACGGCTTTGCCAAAAGTCGATCGGACGCAGATGCTGGCGGTATTATTGATTTTTAGATTACTGTATTACATCATGCCATTTTTGGTTGCCTTACTGGCATTGCTGGCGTACGAGGCAAAGCTATATTTGAATGAAAATTCTGATAAAAAAAAATAACCTTTTAATTTTTAACACGTTGCATCAAACAAACGTGTTTTTATCTATTAAAAGGTTATTTTAAGCGTATTCGATAAAACCATACCCAGTTAAATCGACCTATCTTAACTTATTAAAACGTTGTGAAACTTTGCGATTTTGCAACGTCGGATTTAAACTTTTCGGCTAATAAAGGCGACAATGAATAAAATCACCGCCACTGCCAAGAATACATATGCCAAGTTTGCTGATAGTCCTGCGACACCACCAAACCCTAAGAAACTCGCAATGAGTGCGATTACCGCAAAAATAATAGCCCAACGAAACATGATAACTCTCCTTTTTTTTATTGTTTTAAATGTCATGCGCTGCAGTTAGACATTTTGCATTTAGATACTTTAACACTTTACATTTTAGTTTTAGTTAAAGCCTGTTAACCTATGCTTTATTGCATGAGTACACATTAAAATAATTCTATAGCGTTGTAACGAGCACTTTTGTAAGGTTTGTGGCTTTCTCATAGCCTGTGTATAACAAAGTGCAAAAAAAAACCATGCATGGTTAATGATGTTCATGCTTCTGGTAAGCATTAGTAAGTATTGCAATGCTGTGTTAATGTAGCTGTAGCTTGCATTGACAATCTCACTGATTGTTAACGCCACCGAATGACTTCCTTAATGGCATTAGGATTTGTTTACGTATTCTCAACATTTTGTCCCTAATCCTTACATTGTTGCGGCCGATGATTGTTTTATAATGGCATCTAGGCTTTTAGTATTCCCTTAACAGTGATTCTCTTTATAATACTGTCATATTTGGGAATTATACTAACTACCTATATAACTATAGAATAACTATAGACACAAGTATAGCAATCAACAATGAGGAAAAAATTATGAAAAAGTTAGCCACAACACTTACTGCATTAGTCATAGCAACAGGTCTTACCGTGAGTGCCCAAGCAGCGACCAAAGTAACGACTACGACCAAATCGACGACCACACACAAAAATGTAGCCACGGCAAAAGCAAAACCACAAAAAGCCACCACTCAAAAATCAACAAAAGCATCAAAAAATAAGCACAGCGCAAAAGCTTCAGCCACGGCTAAAAAAGGCACCAAAGCGACTAAAAGAACGAGCGAAGTAAACATTGATATCCCAGCTGAACTAAAAATCGACGAAAGCAGCAACAAATCTGTTGCGCCCGCTGCGCCTAGAAATGCCCAGTCAAATCCTAGGGTGGTGCCTGTAGCGCAAGTTACCCAAACAGGTCCTGCGGTTCAATCGGTCACCGTGCAACCGGTTGATGACAATACAGCGATTGCCTCAACAACGACAACTGTACCTGTTGACGTACAAACTGTACCCGTTGTAGTAAACCCATAATCGCTAATTGTTAAACAATTTTTATAAAAAAAGATGCCTGCGTGGCATCTTTTTTTGTGGCTAATTAGTGGATTGATTATTTGGTCAATAAAAAAGACACGCTTGATACCCTTTGTTATTGTTCCTTTTTTATCGTTATATGGCTCAAAATCTTTAGCAACCGTTAACGATGATAAGCGTATTTAGGATCCGCGGCCGCGGTGAATAACACGTCCGTTGACGAGTTGAGTGCTGTCTCAACCGAGTCTTGTACCACCCCAATAATAAAGCCAATCGCGACTACCTGCATGGCAATGGTATCAGGAATATTAAAGAAACTACAGGCCAATGGTATCAATAGCAATGAACCCCCTGCAACACCCGATGCCCCCGCCGCAGCTAAGGTAGATACCACCGCTAACAACAGCGCAGACCCGAAGTCCACATGAATACCTAACGTATGTGCCGCTGCCAATGTCATGACATTGATGGTAATCGCTGCCCCTGCCATATTAATGGTGGCACCTAACGGGATAGTGATTGAATAGGTATCTTCATGCAAACCCAACTTATGCGCAAGGTTTAGATTCACAGGAATATTGGCGGCTGAACTGCGAGTAAAGAAGGCGGTGATGCCACTTTCTTTAAGACAGGTAAATACCAGTGGATAAGGATTTTTGCGGGTTTTGACAAATACAATCAATGGGTTTACAACCAACGTGATAAATGCCATAGAGCCGACCAACACTGCTAACAAACGGGCATAACTTAATAACACCGACAGACCCGTTTCAGCAATGGTTTGTGTCACCAAGCCAAACACGCCCAATGGCGCAAACCAAATCACCCATTTGACCACGCTTGAGACCGCTTCCGCCAAATCGTTAATCATTTGCTTGGTATGGTCTGAGGCATGGCGCAAGGCAAGACCCAAAATCGCCGCCCAAGATAGCACGCCCATGTAGTTGGCATTGACGATCGATTTGACGGGATTTTCCACCATGTTGGTCAATAGTACTTTTATCACTTCTGCTAAGGATGACGGTGGCGTCTGACTGACTTCACCGGCTTTTAAAATTAATTCGGTTGGGAATAAAAAGCTTGCTACTACCGCCGTCAAAGCTGCCAAGAATGTACCTGCCATATACAGCACCAAGGTTGAGCGGACATTGACCTGAGTGCCTGATTTATGCTGACTGATAGCGGCAATGATTAAGATAAACACCAACAACGGTGCAATCGCTTTTAACGCACCGACAAACAACGCACCCAAAATTGAGATGGTTTGCGCCACACTCATGGATAAACCGCCGATGATAGTCGGATTGGCTAATGAACCGACTAAGATACCCAGTATCAGCCCTATCACAATCAAAGGCACCAACCCCACGCGCTGATACGCTTGGATAAGCTTTAACATAATAACCTCTTAATATTTCACCGCAAAAATGGCTGATATATTAACATTTTTTAACAATTTGCATAAATTATTTTTAAAATCGTCAACTTGTCAATTTAAAGCTATCAAAGTGTTGGGTAGAGAGGTTATCGGATTTGAAAAACTTGGATGGTAGGTGCGCTGCTAGTTGCTAGGGCTTGTAATTGTGCTTGATAAACGCGGTATTTTTGACGACCGCTTTCAACCTGTTCGGGGGCGGCGTCGATGACTTCTAGCAGGCGGCTAGCTTGGGTATCTACAATTGCTTCGTTGGTGAGATTGATGACGACGCCATCAAATTGGGTGATGAGCTCAATATTATCGGTAAGTACCACACTGGCAGGGAGTTTTTGTTGATAAAAGTCATCAAGTTGCTGGATAATTTGGTGGGGAATAAACGCCACATCACTCAATGACCATAATCGGTCATCAAGTGAGGGTAATATCTCGGACGCTGCCACCACGATAATGCTATCCTCGCTTTTGGCTAGCACGGTTGAAATCAGCTGGCAGACGAACGCCAGCTGTTTTTTTTGCGGGGATAAAATATAAAAACTAATTTGTGATGCCATCATTAGGGGTCAGCGTCCTATCACCTAGACTGCATCTTGGGCAGCTTGGCGATAAAGATAATGCATCAATAACGGTACTGGACGACCCGTTGCGGTTGGCTCTTTGCCCGACTGCCACGCTGTCCCTGCAATATCCAAGTGCGCCCAAGGAATATCTTCAACAAACTTCGATAAAAAACACGCCGCTGTGACTGACCCTGCTGGCATACCGCCAATGTTTTGCATATCTGCCATGTTCGATTTAAGCTGCTCTTGGTAGTCATCATCCAGTGGCATGTGCCAAACACGGTCATACGCTGATTCGCTAGCTTGTTCAAGCTCAAAAATCACATCTTCATTGTTACTGTATAGACCTGAGCGCACATAACCCAGCGCCACAATACACGCCCCAGTCAAGGTTGCCATGTCGATAATCACTTTTGGCTGATAGCGCTGTACATACACCAAGGTGTCACACAGTACCAAACGACCTTCGGCATCCGTATTGAGGATTTCCACGGTTTTACCATTCATGGCGGTGACGATATCGCCAGGGCGAGTCGCTGTTCCTGAAGGCATATTCTCTGCACAAGCGAGTGCGCCAACGACTTGCAGCGGTAGACGCGCTTCACATAGCGCTTTAATCATGCCCATGACTGCAGCCGCACCGCCCATGTCGTATTTCATCTCACCCATACCCAGACCTGGTTTGAGTGAGATACCACCACTGTCAAAGGTGATGCCTTTGCCCACCAGTACAATCGGTTGCTCTAGGCTTGATTTTTTGCCTTTGGTTTTGCTGTTTTTGTCTTTTTTGGCGGCTTTGCCATTGTACTCAAGTAATACCAGCTTAGCTTCATGCGCGGAGCCGCGAGCCACTGCCAAAAAGCAGTTCATCCCTAATTGCTGCATGTCTTTTTCACCCAATACCTTGACC
Organism: Moraxella sp. CTOTU49803; assembly: GCF_032097965.1. NCBI lineage: Bacteria > Pseudomonadati > Pseudomonadota > Gammaproteobacteria > Moraxellales > Moraxellaceae > Moraxella > Moraxella sp. CTOTU49803. The sequence continues at coordinate 105,099 of NZ_DAMCJP010000006.1, forward strand.
GTCAATAGCTCTGGGTATTGATTGGCCAAGTTTTGCGCTTGCTCTGCAAGATAGGCAGGGAAACACACATTCGGTGGCTGATTTGCCAAATCTTTGGTGAGTGATTGACCCTGCGCAGTCGCCTGCTGCAGCTGTAGCAGGGTGTCAAACGCGGCTTGGTTGTCTGCGCTGACCAATAAGGTCACGTCTTTTAGCGTCGGTTTATCCGCTTTTTGCGATTTATAAATATCAAAGGTATAGCTTTGATTCAACAGGGCTAACGCCAACTGACCAAAACTCACTTCATCAATACTATCACCTAAACTGATAACCGCAGATTTGGTAAGACGACTCAAACTTGCATAAATCGCTTTGGCAATTTTTTGCAGGCTACCGCCGTTTAATTTGTCTTGACTGCCCACGCCAACCAATAACAGTCCCGTATTGTTGTCTGTGCCATAACTGATTGCGGTGTCGGCAAGCTTACCCTTAAAACGACTTGCTTCAATTAGGCTACTGACAGCGGTTTGTAGCTCACTCGTTAGTTGCCCCATAGTTTGGCTATTGTCATCTACCAATACCACGTGATAGCTATTCTTGACCGTTTTTTTAAGCGCGGTCGCTAGTGTCAATGTCAAACTCATTTAAGCTCCTTAATTATTGTCATCAAGAAATAACTATTATCATAGCATACCTATTATCGTATTTGGGTTATCACCTTGGGCGATGGGATAGCAGGCGTCATTGCGTAGGGTAAAATGCGGTTGTGAAAAGTCTTTGTAAAAAGTGGCTTTGATAAAGCCGCTGTAAAAAGTGGTGGTGAAAAGTCATTGTGAAATGTTACCTTACAGTATTCATATTCATAATCTGTCGGTGACGCGCTAAAATAGCCGATTAACAGATGCGCCGAATGGTATGATGTCGTACAATATTGGCATTTACTTCCCTAGCTGTTTGAATTGATTAATTTTTGAGTAATATTAGGTGGTTACTTGTGATATTACGACGCTATATGACGCAACAAGTCGCCGCTAATACTGCGATTGTGCTGTTATTTCTGATGGCGCTGATGCTTGGCGGTCGCTTAATCCGCTATTTTGGTATCGCCGCAGAAGGCAGGCTGGATGTGGGTTTGCTATTTGCTATTATTGGCTATAACATTCCAACCTTTCTTGAGCTAATTTTACCGCTGTCATTTTTTATCGCACTGATGCTCGTGCTCGGTCGTATGTACGTGGATCAGGAGATGAGCGTCCTGTTTGCCAGTGGCATCAGTCGTGGCCGTTTGACACGTTTGATGATTCCGCTGATTACTGGGTTATTTGTATTTCAAATGGGAATTAGTCTTTTGGCAAAACCATGGGGACTGTCTAACAGTGAGCAGATTTGGCAAACCCAGTCGCTCGGTAGTTTACTCGATTTAGTGCGTCCAAAAACCTTTATCAGCAGTGGCAACTATCACCTGTATGTCGATGAATTTGATAAAGAAAAACGTGAACTCAAAAACCTATATGTGGTGCAACAGCAAACCGACAAAAGCGGCAAAATCGCCAAAAACGATGTTATCATTACCGCCACGCGCGCCTATCAAGTACCCAGTAAAGACACGGATAGCTCAATGCAGCTAGATTTGTTTCAAGGTCGTCGCTATGAGCTTGGCACCAACAACGCCAAGTACAACCAAGCCAGTTTTGAAAAATACCGCATTACCCTAGAAAAACCTGCCAGCGAAAAAATTACCGAAACCAATGTCGAAACCCAAACCACTGCCAAACTGCTCGCCAATACCCAAAAACCCGAAGTCAAAGCCGAGCTAGGCTATCGCTTTACCATGCCGTGGCTGATTATCATTGCGGCGATGCTTGCTACCCCGCTTGCACAGGTACGCCCCCGTCAAGGACGCTGGCTTCGTCTGTTACCTTCCGTGCTCATATTTGCTAGCTGTGCGATTAGTATCATTTCGCTACGCACTGCCATTGCTAAAGAAAGCATTAGTGAATACGCGTATATTTGGCTAATCGTTGGTTTTATCGCATTTGCATTGTTGTTAAATTGGCAAAACCGCGTGGTACATCGTGTCCGCTATCGTCGCCACAGCCGTCAGTTATCACCAGGCGGTCAGCCATGATTCTATCTCGTTACGTTAAAAAACAAGCGCTTTTTGCCATGACAGGGGCTATCATTGGTCTTTGGCTCCTTAAAGTCGTCTTTGATTATCTAGCAGAGTTGCAGGATCTTAATGATCATTACAATTATTTAGATGCCTTGCGTTTTATTGCCTATAATGCACCCAGTGATTTACTCGACTATATGCCATTTGGCACGCTGTTAGGCGCAGTGGTAGGTCTAGGCTTGCTTGCCAACACCAGTGAGCTGACGGTGATTCAAGCAGCTGGTATCAGCCGCTTTAAAATAGTCGGTTGGGTGATGCAACCAGCGATTGTTTTTGTCATTATCGGTCTATTGCTTGGGCAGTATGTAGTGCCAACTAGCAATCAGTTAGCGCACCAAGTCAAACATGACAAACCTTTGCTATCAAGTGCCATCAACGGTTATTGGGACAAACAAGCCAACCGCATCATCAATATTGACTATGCCAATACCAAAGGCGAGCTCAAAAATATCAAAGTTTGGCAGCTAGACGACACTGCCCATATCCAGCAAGTGCTGCAAGCCGATACTGGCAGCTTTGTCAGTCAAAATACCGCTGATAAGACATCGGGCTGGCAGCTGCAACAAATCAAACAATTAACCATCGCCGCCGATGGGCACAGTCAATTGACTACCATCCCGACTATGACGCTGCAATTACCCATTGAGCCGTCAGCGATCTATCTGTTAACACGCAGCCCTGATAACATGTCAGTGACCGAATTATGGCAGCACCAACAGCTCTTAGCCAAAGACAAACGCCGCTCGCTTGAGCATGAAGTTGCCTTTTGGAAAAAACTATTGTCACCTTTTGCCATGCTATCGCTAGTGTTGGTTGCTTGTTCATTTGTCTTTGGCTCCTTGCGTAACCAAAGTTTGGGCTATCGTATTGTGATTGCTCTGCTCTTTGGCTTGGTATTTAGTTATCTGCAAGATTTGGTCGGGTTTGTCAGTCTAAGCACGGGATTTTCACCTTTTTTTATGGTGTTATTACCGATTATTGCCAGTGCCGCGCTTGGCGTGTATTTAATTAGAAATAAAAACTGATATGTCTGCTGATTTATTGACTGACCCGCGTGTCGAAGCCCATCCGTTTGGTAACTTCTTTTTTGCTGATACCAAAGTCTTGATGATGGGTACAATGCCGCCCACACCTGATAAATGGTGCATGGCATTTCATTATCCCAATTTTTATAATGATATGTGGCGTATCATGGGTAAGGTGTTTTTTGATGATATTGATTATTTTCGAGTCGGTGATGAAAAACGCTTTGATGCCGAAAAAATCAAAGCATTTTTACAGGCTTATAACATCGGTGAATGTCCTTCAGTCACTCACGTCATCCGCGAAAAAGGCAATGCGGCTGACGAACATTTGACCGTGGTTGCGACGGTTGATTTGGGTAAAGTTTTGGCACAGCTTGAGCAGGTCAAGTGGATTTACACCACCGGTGGCAAAGCCACAGAAGTGCTGATAGCGCTGGTGAACCAAAGTATCAGTGACCCCGCGTCACCCTATTTTAATCCCAGCCAAACACCCTATAAACTGCCAAAAACCAATCAGTTTCTTGAAGTTAACGCTTTTGGGCGAGTATTTGGTATTTATCGGTTGCCATCGACCTCGCGCGCTTACCCGCAAAGCTTGGAGAAAAAAGTAGCCGCTTATCGCGCGTTTTTTACTTTGGCGGGGATATTGCTCGCAAGCGGCAGTTAGCACAATCGCCAGTTAGCACAATCAGCAGTTAGCAAATGATAAGCAAGCTGCCATGACACAATTGATATAGTCACTGTGATGACCCTACTTTATACTCTTGCCTAAGACTGATAATCAATGCTGACAGTCAACGCTTACCGTTAATGCTTACAATCATCATTTCAAAACACACCGTATAAAATCAAGGCATGGGAGCCGATGCATGTCCAACCTCACACCATCAATCTTGCTTGTCATCGCAGTTATCAGCATGATTGGTTGTGAGCAATCTGATTCTCAGCAGCCAGCACCCCCTACCGCTGCCGCCGTGAGCGCGCCCCAAGAATTCGATGATAAACCATTGCCCCAAGTATTAGACACACAGGCAATCAATAAAAACATGCTTACCGTCAGTCAACTGGCACAAGGTTATGTGATGCCTGACTCAATTACCATCAATGACTATCAAGAAGCGTATTTTACTGTCATCAAGCAGCCAAGCATCGATGCGGCTGCAGCCAGTGAACCAACCGCCCTTAATCAATTTGACTATATACCCATCTCGCCTGATATGATTTTTGTCAAAGCTATGCTGAGTCATTTTGATGAAACCATCGCGCTTGCCAGTATTGAGCAGCGATACGGCAAAAATCCTGAACTGCTAGGTTTAGCCCGAGACATTATTAGCTCACGCCAAAATGAATCACAAATATTACAGAATTGGCTTGCCATGCAACTGATTCAAAACACCGCGGACCCTAATCAGCCGATGGCAGATAGTGTAGCAGCCCAGCAAGAAATCGATAGCATTATCGATGATATGCAGCAAGAAATGGTGGACACGGTCATGACTAAAAACGCCGACCAAGCGTTTGCCCAAACCGTGCTGATTCATCATAAAGGCGCGATTGCGTTCTCACAAGTGGTTGCCAAATATGGTAACGATGACAAAGTGCGTAGCCTTACCAATACCCTAATCGATACCCAACAAGCCGAAATTCAACTTCTACAAAATTGGCTCCGTAACCATGGGTACGCCCAATAATCGTTTGCTGTAGCAAATAAAAAGGGCGGATTATAGCGCGATAACCCACCCTTTTTTAGGATTAAATTCACCCAAATTGATGTTGGCTAACTTGATGTTTGCTAGCTGTCATCCACATCATGAACCATTCGCGTGAGCGTGATTTGCCGCTGTAACTGCCGAAGCGGTCTCAGCTCGTCAAGCAGCGATAGTATTAAGCCAATCGCTTGTGGACTGGCATCAAAATCACGGCGTAGGCGTGAGGCAAGGCGCACCGTTGTCAGTTGTGCGCTATTAAAATAGGGCTGGCTGTCGATAGCAGGCGTTTCAGCATAAATAATATCTTCATCCATTAGCGCTAATACCCAGCTTTTATCCCAACTACTTGCCATAATCAAATCATCTAAGGTTAACCGTAATGCTAAATCCGTATTGGTGGTTTGAGCCATGTTGCACTCCTGTTGTGTCTCTATAGTTATGTTTGGTGCTGTTTTGTCATTTTTTTTATTGTACTGCCTATTTTTTTTGCTTAGTTATTAATAGAGCTTAATTATCAATAGATTAGCGCGTTGGCGCAAACGAGGCAAATGCCGATTTGAACACTTCAAACGCTTGGATATCTGCATCTGTATCGATTTTTGGCAACACGATATTTAAGCTTAAATACAAATCACCGGCTTCTTTAGCTGGGATACCTTTACCTTTAAGGCGAAGATTGGTACCAGTACGGCTATTTTTTGGGACATTGACATTGACCTTGCCAGCAGGCGTGTTGACCGTGATTTGACCGCCCATGGCTGCTTCCCAAGGCGCAACGTCTACCGTTTGAAAAACGTCTTTGCCTTCTACGCGGATATTGTCTGGGTGATTAAATTTAATTTTTAGGTACAAATCGCCATTATCACCGCCATACGGGCTTGGATTGCCTTGTTTTGCCAAGCGAATTTGTTGCCCTTCAGCAATACCTTTGGGGATTTTGACTTCAATGGTCTTGGTTTGATAATCCAGACCTGTCGCGGTTTGTACGGGTAAATTTAGGCTAATTTTACGGGTATCGCCTTCATAAGTGGCTTTCAAATCAATTGACAACTCGGCGTGCTGATCGTCGCCTTTGGTCGAGCGTTGCGACTGTCTGCCACCAAATCCGTCTGAAAACCCGCCTGCCCCGCCCCCAAATGTCGAGAAAATATCATCAAATCTAAAGCCACCCGTACTTTGCGATTGACGACCGCCAGCCCCACCGCCGAACTGGCGAAGGATTTCATCCAAATCCGCTTGGCTCATATTGGCATTAAAGCCCTGACCGCCGCCAAAGCCTTGACCCATATAAGGATTGTCGAGCATCATGTCGTATTGGGCGCGTTTTTCAGCGTCCTTGAGCGTTTCATAGGCGTTATTGATTTCACCCATTTTGGCGTCGGCATCGGGTGAGTCGTTGATATCAGGGTGATATTGTCGCACCAGTTTGCGATAGGCTTTTTTAATATCTGCTTCATTGGCTTTTTTATCGACGCCTAAAATGTCATAATAGTTTTTTTCTGCCATTATTATTGTCCTTACGATTTTGCGAATAGTGCTATTCGCGCAGCAATGTGATGATATTAATATAATGGCTATTTTGGTATTTTTCAAAACTTCTTTGGTAATTGACGATGATGAGCGCCAAGTGATATCAGCGCTTAATCGCAGTTTTGGGCTTTTTTTGACAACAGGATAACAGATGACAAAGGTTGCATTGCTAGATTATGGCATGGGTAATTTACATTCGGCGGGTAAAGCCTTGACGGCAGTGGGCGCTGATGTGTCGATCACGCGTGACCCTGCAGTCATTGCGGCGGCAGACAAAATGGTCTTCCCTGGTGTAGGGGCAATGCGCGACTGCATGGCAGAGATGCAGGCAGCGGGTATCGCTGATGCTGTCAAAACGGCTGTATTTAATAAGCCTGTAATGGCGATTTGTGTGGGGATGCAGGCGTTGTTTGAGCGCTCAGAAGAAAATGATGGGGTAAACTGTCTAGGGGTACTGGGTGGTGACGTCAAACGCTTTGATGATCATTGGCTAGATGATAAAAACGAACGCATTAAAGTACCGCATATGGGCTGGAATACTATCACCCATATGGATTTGGCGCATCCGCTATGGCAAGGGATTGAAGATAATACCCATTTTTATTTTGTGCATAGTTTTTATTGTGTGCCGTCTGATACTTCGATTGTGGCGGCAACCTGTGATTATGGCGTTGAGTTTTGTGCCAGCGTGATTAAAGATAATTTGTTTGCGACCCAGTTCCACCCCGAAAAAAGCCATACCGCAGGGTTGCAACTATTGAAGAATTTTGTGGAGTGGAACGTTTAAAAAAGGGACATGTATCCCTTTTTTATTGCTTGTTTTTACTGGTTGGCATAAACCGCCCTCACCACTTCCCCAATCGTAGCAATCCCTTTTTTCAAGGTCTCATCATCTTGCGCGATGCTTAAGCGAATGCACTCATGCGCATGCCTAAAATTCTCGGTATCCACGCCAACAAAGAAATGCTCGCTAGGGATAATCAACGTACCTTTGGCTTTTAATCGTTCATACAATTCCACCGTGGTTATCGGCAAGTCTTTAAACCATACCCACAAGAAAATCGCGCCTTCAGGCTTGTGGATTTTCATCGCATCATTTGGCAAGTCGCCCAGTTCTTGTTTTAGCAGCTGCACCGCTAATTTGGCTTGTCCTTGATAAAACGGACGAATATGATTGTCTGACAAATCTTTTAGCCGGTCATCTTGTAGTAGTGGCGTAGCAATCGCCGCGCCAAAACGGGTCGGCGCTAGATTAACAATGGCGTTTAGGCTGCTAATCGCTTTGACCACCTGCGGATTGGCGACCACAATCCCTGTACGCACCCCAGGCAAACCGATTTTTGATAGGCTAAAGCACAAAATAATTTGCTCATTCCAATTGAGCGTGGCTTGGCTATAGATGATATTGGGAAACGGCATTCCATACGCATTGTCGATAATCAGTGGGATATCAAAGCGCTTGGCAATCACTTCAAGGCGCGCCATTTCGTCATCGGTCAGCACGTTACCTGTTGGGTTGGTCGGGCGTGAGCAACAAATTGCCCCAATTTCGCCGTTGTGCAATTCAGCCAAATTTTCTAGGGTGTCAAAATCGACTCGGTATTTAAAAAAACCGTCTTCACCTTGATGTTGCACAAATTCAATGCTGGGTGGCACTGCGATAAAATGCTGCCCATCCACATGGGCATCGGCATAACCCACATATTCTGGGGCAAGGGGTAATAGAATTTTTTTATCCAGGCTGCCTTGTGTAGTATCGTCAAACTGCCCACCAAACAAGTTAAATAAATAAAAAAATGCATTTTGTGAGCCATTGGTCAGGGCGATATTGTCTGTGGTAAGTCCCCAATCATAATGGCGATTAAAAAAATCTACCAATGCTGCAATAAACTTGGCATCGCCCTGTGGCGTTGAGTAGTTTCCAATATTTTCGATGGCCATTGAGCCCATATCACCTTCGGCTAAGGTTTTAAACACCGACCAATAGGTTTGGTTAACTTTATCAATGCGTGCTGGATTGCCACCACCGAGCATATTAATCGGTTGCTCGCTGTTAAGCGCATTGCCCAAATCATCCATTAACTGCAAAATACCGCTATTTTTGGTAAACTTTTTACCAAACTCTGAAAACTGCATGATTGCCCCTTTAATTTTGCCAAGCTATCTGCGTATTATAACAGCATGCCAGTGCCGTTGCCCGTTTTGGCTAAGCTGTAAACCCACCATCAGGATACCCCAGCATGAAACCGCATTTACCCAAACTTAAAGGCTATAGCCACACTTGGCAAACCACCTTGATGGTGATGTTGATGGTACTGGTGAGCGTGGCGTTGTCGCTGTGGTTTTTTTGGCGCAGTCTGTATTTACCAGAGCTACAAAACCATGCGACTTATCTTGCCCATCAGCTGTTGATGATTGATAAAGCGGATAAAGATTTTAAAAACAATCCCGAGCTTAAAAATTGGATTATTGACGCCTCACATATTAACGTGATTACTGACCCACAACAGATACCCTCTTTTCAAGAAAAAACCTTGGTAGATTATTTTACCCAGCAGATGGCAACACAGATGGAAACCGTGATGCAGCGTCCTGTATCGGTCAATTTTAAATTCAAACCCGTACCGATTTTGTATATTCAAGACAGCGCGCATCCGGATGTTTGGCTGCAAGAGCCTGTCAAGTTTTATGCCAAATATAGCCCAACGTCGATTTATTTTTTCTTATTGGGGATTCCGCTTGCCACGTTGCTGACCATTTTGTTTTTGGTCAGACAATTAAATCGCCCGCTCAAACGCCTACAAAAAGTGGCGATTGATTACATCACCCTTGGACATGCCAACAATTTGGCGACCAATGAAGGCTCAACAGAGATTCGTCAGGTGAATTTGGCATTTAACCGACTGTTTCATAACCTGACCCAAACCCAAAAAGAACGCAATATTATGCTCGCTGGTATTTCCCATGATTTGCGCACGCCATTGACGCGGATGCGACTCACCGCTGAGATGCTACCCGATGAGTTTTTGCGGGAAGGGCTAGTGTATGACATTGAGGACATGGACGCGATTTTGGAGCAGTTTATTTCATTTATGAAAGATGGCTCAGATGAAGCAGTGCGATTGACTAACCTACGCCCCATCATTAACGAGATTGTGGTGCAGTTTGCCCCCACCCCATTTATTATCGATATCCAAGACGATTTGCCCAGTGTGCCATTGCGACCTTTATCCATTAAACGTCTCATTGTTAATTTGGTCAATAATGCTTGTCGCTATGGTCAGCCGCCCATTCATATTGAGATTAGCATTGATAATGCTCTACAGCCTACCGAGCAAGTGGTCACTAATGAAAGTCTAACGCCAGAGATAACCTCTAGACAAAAATACTTAACCATCAAAGTTAGCGATGAAGGGCAAGGCGTTGCCGAAGATCAGCTTGAGCGGATTATGCAGCCGTTTGAGCGGGGCGAAACGGCACGTACCACGCAAGGGAGTGGACTTGGGCTTGCGATTGTAAGCCGAATTACTCACCTACACAATGGTAGCGTCATCGCTCGCAATCAGCCCAATGGCGGCGGTTTAGTAGTGGTGGTGAATATTCCGATTATAGAATGAATGATTATAGAGTAAAGATAACATACGGATTGGTTATTTTATAGGTGAGTGCTAGCCCTGATTCTTTGGTAGCTTTGGTTTTGGTAGCCTTGATTTTTGATAGCCATTTTTACTTTTTAGTACCAATCATGGGGGGTAGTTCACTTGACACATCGGTGGCTGTGACAGGATGAACCAATGCTGCGCGCGCCTGTGAGACGGACTGGCTTTCAGTAGGTTTGCGCAAAAAACTATAATAACCAAAAACAGCCATGTTGAGTGCCACCAAGGCTAAAAACAGGTAACGCATGCCATCCTCGCTTGTGATGATTTCGCTCATCGGTTAATTGATGTGCGCAAATTTCGCTAAACCATTGCATAACTCACTGAAATTTAGCCCAGTCTGAGCAAATTTGCAAGCGTTACTGGTAACGAGCTTATGACCCTTGCGCTTGCGTATATTTTTTCTCGCTACTTTTTTGGGTAATTTCATCCGCTTCAATACTTGACGCTAGCTGGCTTTTTGGCCATTTCATGATAAATCGCGCCCCACCCAAGGTAGGGCTTTCATCCACTGACATGCGACCGTTAAACCAAAACGCAATTCGAGACACGATTGATAAGCCTAGACCATAACCACCCGAGGCACGGGTACGACTATCATCCAGACGCGCAAATGGGATAAAGACTTTTTCACGGTCTTTTTCTGGAATACCCTGTCCATCATCTTCCACACTGATAAAGGCTTCATTTTTTTCTAAGCCTGCTGAGATGATAATGGTGCTTTCGGCATAACGGGTGGCATTACCTGCCAAGTTTTGCAACACGCGGTGTAAATAGCGTCTATCAGCTTGTGCAAACACACCTTTTTGCACCTTGCCTACTTTGACGGTAACAGGTTTACCAAGCGCATTGGTCTCACGGGCAATCTGCGAAACAAGTTCTTGCAAATCGACATCTTCCCAGTCCATTTTGGGTGAGCCTTCTTCAAGCTTGGCATAGGTCAAAATTTCATCAATCAAGCCATTGAGCGATTCGATATCTTGGTCGATATAATCACGCTGACTCATCCGATCGTCATAATCATCCGTATCAGCCAGCATATCCACGGCAAAGCGGATACGTGCTACTGGGGTGCGCAGCTCATGGGATACGGCACGGGTCAACTCGCGCTGGGATTCAATCAAACGGCGGATGTGCTCAGTCATACTATTAAAGGTTGCCGCTAGATGGGCAATTTCATCTTCGCCCACGACTTTTACTTTGGTATTGAGCTTACCTTCGCGCACTTTGGTGATACCGCTTTGAATGAGCTGCAGTTTACGCTCTAATGGGAAAATCAGCGCATACACCCCTAGACTGATTAAGAACATACTAATGAGCGTGATACTAATAATCAGATTAAGCGGAAACCAGTTAAACAGTGGAATGGGTCCCAAATCCACCACAGTATCTTGGAGTTCAGTCGGCGCTAGTACCCGAATCGATGAATTCTCTACACTGGTATTGTCACGGAACATAATCACGATATCTTTGCGATACAGTCGCGCTTTTTGGTCGGTATCAAGTTGCAGTTTATTAACGGATTGCAAGGTGAGCTTAAAAGGGAAAAATTTTTGAATTTGTTGCAAGCGTTGCTGTTTTTCTGCCAAGGTGCGATAGTAAGACAAATCATCGAGCAGCAACACGCCTATCCCTTTAATTTGTTGCTCATTGAGTTTATTGACGCTGACATGCAAGACGTTATTCTCACCCGAGACTTTATGATAAATCTCTGCGGTATTGGTATCGCCATTAAAACGTACTACGGCTTGTTGTTTGTTGAGTCGATTAATTTCGCTGGTTTTAAAATCCGCTTTTGAGGTAGGTTCGATTTCAAACTTAGTATCAAATAAGGTACTGACATCAGAGAGCCAAAAATTACGCTCTTGCGCCGTTACTTGGCGCGACAACCCTGAGTCAATGAGATAAAATGCCGCTGATGCCATATCCTCGCGATAAGTCTGTACGCGCTCTGCGTTGATAGTGGTGATAAGCAATTGCGCAAACAACGCAACCAACAAACAAATAAGTAACAGACCTGCATAAATCCGCAGAAAGATGGATTGGTTTAAGGACGATAATAGTGGCATAAAAATCTAGGGTTAAGGTCAAAAGATAATAGCCGTATTATTACCTAGCAAAATTAATATTACAATGTAAAATTCATGAAGCGATTGTCTAGTAACGTAGCAAATTGTTGTGCTAAATCTACCAATTGCTAGGTAGCAAAGTTACCAGTGATAGCGATAAAAAAAGCCAGCTTGATGCTGACTTCTTTCAATACTGTGTTTATCAATACTATGTTAGTTTTCTTTGACAAACAGATAGCCTTTACTGCGAACGGTTTTGATACGTTTTGGGTTTTCTGGATCATCACCAATTTTTGGACGGATACGAGAAATACGTACGTCAATCGAGCGGTCTTGACCATCATACTCGATACCACGCAGACGTTCAAAAATATCTTCACGCGATAAGATACGACCTGCATTTGATGCCAATAACCACAATAAATCATATTCCGCACTGGTAAAGTCAACAAGCTCATCATTCAAAGTAACCGAACGACCGCCGTTATCAATAACCAAATCGCCAAATTCAAGACGCTGTGGCACTTCATCAGTTGGTGCGGTATCAGAGCGGCGCAATAGTGCACGAATGCGCGCTAATAACACACGCGGCTGAACGGGTTTTGCCACGTAGTCATCCGCACCCATTTCTAGACCTAATACTTGGTCCATATCTTCGGTACGCGCAGTTAGCATTAAGATAGGGTTATGAAAATGAGGACGTACTTCACGGCATACCGTCAGACCGTCACTACCTGGCAACATCACATCAAGCACCACCATGTCAGGCTGCTCAGCCACGATACGACGAATGGCACGGTTACCATCAGTTTCAATTGCCACATCTAGACCATTTTTACGCAAATAATCTTGGGTTAAGGTTGCAAGACGCTCATCATCCTCTACAATCAATACTCGGGGTATCAACTCTTCTTCTGACATAATTTCCTCCAAAAAATTTTATACATACTCTTAATACTTATATCAGAATATATCTTTATTTATCTATCAGCAATAGGTAATGAAAGTTTACGTATTACCTGTACTACTACAATATAATTGAATTAATTTAGCGAAAAAATAGCCAATTTAATATTGTTAAAACGTAACTAAACATAAAAAAGTATAAATACCACATATAAAAAGATGCAAAAGCATACGATATAAGGTTATCTATTTAATAACTGATAAAATTTTCTTGCTAGCTTTGGTTTAACTAGCTTTGGTTTAAAAGCTAATTAGCAAATTTTTAATCACTCTTTTTTAAGCACTTATATCTTTAACCACCCATAAAAAAACAGTGGTCATAGCCACTGTCTTTAAACACGTCCGCATCAAAATTAGGCACGGTTTTTGAATTTCTTTAAGGTTTGCAATTGTGCCAAAGATTCTGCCAATGCTGCCAAAGCCGCAGAGGCAGAGGTGTCAATATCGGCTTTTTGATTTTGCAAGGTTTGTTCTGCATGGCGACGTGCTTCCAAAATTTTGGCTTCATCTAAGTCATGCGCACGTACTGCCGTATCTGCCAATACCGTCACTAAATGCGGTTGTACTTCTAAAACACCACCTGATACATACACCATTTCATCATTGCCATTGCTGGTTTTGATCTGCATGGTGCCCGGTTTTAATAGCGTAATAAAAGGAATATGTCCTGGCAAAATACCGACTTCACCTTCTACACCAGTAGCAATTAACATGCTAATCTCACCAGAGTAGATAGTTTCTTTCGCACTGACGACATTACATTGTAAAGTTGCCACAGTTCTCTCCTATGGTATTGCAAAATTAGGTTGATAAAACCCTGTTAATATAGTTTAAACTAACAGGGTTTGATTGAGAAATTAGCCGCGTAGTTTTTCTGCTGCAGCAACCACTTCTTCAATACCACCTTTCATGTAGAATGCTTGTTCTGGCAAGTCATCATACTCACCATTCAAGATTGCTTTAAAGCTTTGAATGGTTTCACGGATTGGTACATATTTACCTGGTGAGCCGGTGAATACCTCTGCAACGTGGAAAGGTTGTGACAAGAAACGTTGGATTTTACGTGCACGGTATACCACTAATTTATCATCTTCTGATAATTCGTCCATACCCAAAATCGCAATAATGTCTTTCAACTCTTTAAAGCGTTGTAACACTTCTTGAACGCCACGAGCAACAGCATAGTGCTCTTCACCAATAACCAGTGGGTCTAACTGACGCGACGTTGAGTCTAGTGGGTCAACCGCTGGGTAAATACCTTGTGAAGCAATATCACGGCTCAATACCACTGTTGCGTCTAAGTGTGCAAAGGTTGTCGCAGGTGATGGGTCAGTCAAGTCATCGGCAGGAACGTATACCGCTTGTACCGAAGTAATAGAACCTGATTGGGTTGAAGTAATACGTTCTTGTAATACACCCATCTCTTCTGCAAGCGTTGGCTGATAACCTACCGCAGATGGCATACGACCTAATAATGCTGATACTTCGGTACCCGCTAGTGTATAACGATAAATATTGTCAACAAACAATAATACGTCACGACCCTTACCGTTCTCATCTTTTTCGTCACGGAAGTATTCCGCCATGGTCAAACCGGTCAAGGCAACACGTAAACGGTTTCCTGGTGGCTCATTCATCTGACCATACACCATCGCAACTTTATCAAGTACGTTTGAGTCTTTCATCTCGTGGTAGAAGTCATTACCTTCACGGGTACGCTCACCTACGCCAGCAAATACCGATAAACCTGAGTGTGCTTTTGCGATGTTATTGATAAGTTCCATCATGTTAACGGTTTTACCAACACCTGCACCACCGAACAGACCGACTTTACCACCTTTAGCAAATGGGCATAGTAAGTCAATTACTTTAATACCCGTTTCTAAAAGTTCAGTAGAGTTCGATTGTTCATCATAGCTTGGCGCTTCACGGTGAATCGCCCAAGTGTTACTATGCTCTACCGGGCCTGCTTCGTCGATTGGGCGTCCTAAAACGTCCATGATACGACCTAGAGTACCTTTACCCACAGGTACAGAGATTGGTGCGCCAGAGTTGCTAACTGGTAGACCACGTTTTAGACCTTCAGTAGAACCCATGGCGATAGTACGTACGATACCATCACCTAATTGTTGTTGTACTTCTAATGTAGTTTCTGTGCCTTCAACTTTTAAGGCATCATAAATTTTTGGTACGCTTTGACGGTCAAATTCAACGTCAATAACCGCGCCAATAATCTGTACAATACGACCGCTACTCATTACGCTCTCCTTGAATGTAGGTCAATTATGAAACAGCAGCAGCACCGCCAACGATTTCCGAAATTTCTCGGGTAATCGCCGCTTGACGCAGCTTGTTGTAAACCAATTGTAATTCGTTAATTAAGTTACCTGCGTTATCCGTTGCTGCTTTCATAGCAACCATACGTGCAGACTGTTCAGAAGCAATATTTTCTACCACACCTTGATAGACGATTGATTCAACATAACGTCCCATCAAACCATCAAGCAGCTCTTTGGTAGTGGGCTCATAGATGTAATCCCAGCTGTGTTCACGATTTGCCATCGTTTCATCAACCAAAGACTCAGCCGCAATCGGTACTAAGCGTTGCACACTGGGATTTTGCGTCATGGCATTAACAAATTCATTATATACCAGGTAAATTTCATCAATTTCGCCACGATTATACGCATCAAGCATTACTTGAACTGGGACACTGAGTTGCTCAAAGCTTGGGTTATCACCGTAGTGAGTTTCCGCAGCAATCACCGTACCACCAAATGTTTTAAAAAAGCTCACGCCTTTTTGACCCATCACCGCAAAGCGCGTTTCAACCGATTGACTTTTTTGTTGTTTGACGTGCTGCATCAATTTTTTGAATAAGTTGATATTCAAACCACCTGCAAGACCACGGTCAGAACTGACTACAATATAGCCAACACGGTTAACCGCACGAGGTACTAAGTAAGGATGTTTGTAGTCAGGTGAAGCTTTGACTAGATGAGAAACCACTCGACGCATGCTATCAGCATAAGGACGACCTAGTTGCATACGTTCTTGGGCACGTCGCATCTTACTCGCTGCAACCATTTGCATGGCGCGAGTAATTTTCTGGGTACTTTTAATACTAGCAACTTTTGCTCGAATTTCTTTTAAACTTGCCATAAATAATCCATACAGCCATGTTTAGTTTCAGTCCACGCCCATTGATATAACATGGACGAAATTTGGAAAAATGAACAAAGTAATCATAACCCCTTTGTTCATTTATTCTATGACAATGCAGTTCTAAAATTTCAGTAAATCTTAGAATGAATGATTTTGCTTATAGTTTTCAATCGCTGATTTGAATTGGTTTGCGATATCATCATTATAGTTGGCAGTGTTATCAATGTCTGCCATAAAATCACCATGTTGGTCACGTAGGTAACGTAACAAACCTGCTTCAAATGCACCCACTTTGTTCACTGGGACATCAGCTAGATAACCTTCGTTAGAGGCATAAATTACCGCAGCTTGTTCAGCGATGCTCATTGGTGCGTATTGATTTTGTTTCATCAATTCAGTCACACGTTGACCATGGTCAAGCTGTTTACGGGTCGCGTCATCTAAATCAGAAGCAAACTGTGCAAACGCTGCCAATTCACGATACTGTGCCAATGCGGTACGGATACCACCTGACAATTTTTTGATGATTTTAGTCTGCGCTGCACCACCCACACGAGAAACTGAAATACCCGCATTCACCGCTGGACGGATACCTGAGTTAAATAAGCTTGACTCTAGGAAGATCTGACCGTCTGTGATTGAAATCACGTTGGTTGGTACGAATGCTGATACGTCACCTGCTTGGGTTTCAATAATTGGCAAGGCAGTTAATGAACCTGTTTTACCTGTTACAGCACCGTTGGTGAATTTTTCTACATACTCAGCGCTTACACGTGAAGCGCGCTCTAATAGACGTGAGTGAAGGTAGAACACGTCACCTGGGTAAGCTTCACGTCCTGGTGGACGACGTAAAAGCAATGAAATTTGACGATAAGCTACGGCTTGTTTTGATAAGTCATCATAAATGATGAGCGCATCTTCACCGCGGTCACGGAAGTATTCACCCATAGTACAACCAGAGTATGGCGCGATGTACTGCAGCGCTGCTGGTTCAGAAGCAGATGCAACCACAACCGTTGTGTAAGCTAGTGCGCCTGTTTCTTCTAGTTTACGCACCACGTTTGCGATGGTTGAGCGTTTTTGACCAACGGCTACGTACACACATTTAATGCCCGAGTGTTTTTGCGCGATGATCGCATCGATTGCCATGGCTGTTTTACCAGTTTGGCGGTCACCAATGATAAGCTCACGTTGACCACGTCCGATTGGAATCATAGTATCAACAGCTTTATAACCTGTCATTACTGGCTCATCAACTGATTGACGGTCGATAACGCCTGGAGCGATTTTTTCAACTTTATCCGTTAACTTGGCGTTAATTGGGCCTTTACCATCGATAGGATTACCCAGTGCATCTACCACACGACCTAAAAGCTCGGGTCCAACTGGTACTTCTAAAATACGACCAGTACAGTAAGCTTTTTGTCCTTCTTGGAGATTCAAGTATTCACCTAGAACAACCGCACCGACTGAGTCTTGTTCAAGGTTTAGCGCCATACCATATACGCCACCTTCAAACTCAATCATTTCGCCGTACATGGCATCTTCAAGACCATGAATCTGTACGATACCGTCAGATACCATGACAATAGTGCCTTCGTTCTTTGCTGTGGCACCCGCAGTCAGGTCTTGAATTCGCTGCTTAATCAGATTACTGATTTCCGCTGGATTCAATTGTTGCATTGCACTGTTCCTTAATTTTTACTGACTAGAATCAATTTTGTTGAAATTTATGCCGTCAGCTGTGTTTTTAACTGTTTTAATTTGCCACGTACAGAGTCATCGATTACTTTGTCACCGACCTTAATTGTCACACCTGCAATTAGGGCAGGGTCTACATTGACATGTAGTACGACCTTCGCGCCTAGGGAGGTAGCAAGTCGGTGTTCAATGAGTTGCTCTTGCACTTGCGTTAATGGATATGCCGACGTGACATAAGCATGAACTTCTTTTGCATCAGCGGCTTTTAATAAACCAAAACGCTCATTGATACTGGGTAATAATGCCAAACGATCTTGCTCTGCAAGTTGCGTCAAAAAATTAACAAAAGCATTGGAATCTGCTTGTGCCCCACCCTCAATAGCGGTGCTTAAAGTTTTAAACACAGTATTGCTATCTTCAGGTGAACTTTGGTTATAAAGGTCTTTTAAAGTAGCGACTTTAGCTTGTGCAGCAACTGCTGGATTATTGATATAATCGGCAAATGCTTTATCACTAACGATGGCATTCATCACGTTTAAGTAATCTTGCCACTCATTGACAGCGTGATGCTCTTTAGCATAATCAAATGCTGCTTTTGCATAGGGTCTTGCTAAGGTTGATAAATCAGCCATCATATCCTCACTGTACGGTTGCTACTTATAACTTGGCTGCCAATTGGTTTAACATATTGGCATGAGTTTCTGGATTGACCTTTTCTTGTAAGATTTTTTCGGCACCGAGTACGGCAAGTTCTGCAACCTGCGCGCGTAAACCTTCACGGGCTTTATTAATTTCTTGATCAATTGCTTCACGCGCTTGCTGACGAATACGTTCGCCTTCCACTTGTGCTTGCACTCTGGCATCTTCAATCATTTGATTGGCGCTTTTGTTCGCTTGGTCAATGAGTGAAGCGGCTTTTGCTTTTGCTGCGATAAGCTCTTGCTCTGCAGCTTGTGATGCAGTTGCTAAGTCTGCTTTGGCTTTTTCGGCAGCATTTAGGCCATCTGCGATTTTACGTTGGCGATCCGAAATAGCAGCAACCAAAGGCGGCCACACAAACTTCATGCAAAACATCACGAAGATGGCGAATGCAATCGATTGTCCAATTAGGGTTGCATTGATATTCACTTAGAATCCCTCGTTAATTAAGTTTCTTCAATCCTTGTCCACATAAGATGATGTGGACATTGTACTGATAGTGTACCTATTAACCTGCTAAAGGATTTGCGAATAACAATAACATTGCAATACCAACACCGATCATCGGTACGGCGTCAAGAAGACCTGCCACGATGAACATACGAGTTTGCAATTGTGAACCTAGTTCTGGTTGACGAGCGACGCCCTCTAAGAATTTGCCACCTAAGATTGCAAAGCCAATACCTGTGCCTAGTGCACCTAAACCGATTA
Organism: Moraxella sp. CTOTU49803; assembly: GCF_032097965.1. Classification (NCBI taxonomy): domain Bacteria; kingdom Pseudomonadati; phylum Pseudomonadota; class Gammaproteobacteria; order Moraxellales; family Moraxellaceae; genus Moraxella; species Moraxella sp. CTOTU49803. Next base: position 124,485 of record NZ_DAMCJP010000006.1, read on the forward strand.
GCAAAGCAACGGCAAGAACGGTCATACCTTCTAGAGTCATTGATGTATCCTCATTACTGTTTTGAAATTAATGTTCAGTTTGTGATGCAAGGCTAAGATAGACAATGGTTAGCATCATGAAAACGAACGCTTGCAAAGTGATTACTAAAATGTGGAAGATTGCCCACGGTACTGATAACACCCATTGAATCCAAAATGGCATAAGGGCGATTAACACAAAAATTAATTCACCTGCATACATGTTACCAAAAAGTCGTAAGCCAAGTGAGATAGGTTTTGCGATTAGAGTTACAAACTCTAGGATAAAGTTCACTGGAATCAATAAGATTTTAGCGATTGGGTTTTTTGCGCTAAATGGATGAAGGGTTAATTCACCAATAAAACCGCCAAAACCTTTTTCTTTAATACTATAAAAAATGATCAGTGCAAATACTGAGAACGACATACCAAGCGTCACATTTGGGTCAGTACTTGGTACGACTTTCATGTAAACATGGTGTGGGTTATGTCCTAGCAGACCACCAATTTTTTGTGCAATGACAGGCAAATAATCAACTGGCAGAAGATCCATGAAGTTCATCAAGAAAATCCACACAAAAATAGTCAATGCCAATGGCGCAATAACTTTTGATGTGCCATGATAAGTATCACGAACGTTACTATCAACAAACTCCACAATCATTTCAATAAAAGCTTGCATTTTTCCGGGTACACCCGAGGTCGCTCTTTTTGCCACCATATAAAAAATGGCACAAAAAAGAACCCCTAAACCAATCGACCACAGCATTGAGTCTAAATGAATCGCATTGAAACCCATTTCAGAAGCTTGCTGTTTGGTTTCGGCAACTATCCAACCTTCTGTTGGGTGATTACCGAAAGTCCAGTTTGTCAAGTGGTGATTGATATACTCATTTGAAGTAATTTCTGCGTTTGCTTCTGCCATAATCTTAACTTCTTTTTTATATTGAGCTGATAATAGAGGGAGTTAGCGTCAGATATTTGGTCTAATCACAAAAATTTGTAACTTAACACTATAATCGTATCTAACTGAGCTGATGATACTCAATGAGAAGTGCAAACATGACGTCAAAGGCACATCGAGGCGTTTAAGCAATCTGCTTAACTGAGGTGATGAACCGTGAATAAACAACTTGTTTATCAACGTAATAATATAGGCTATCGACCTACTGTGTTTTGCTTGACTCAAATAAGTGGGTCATCAGTAAAACATATATGCAATTGCTTGAAAACTAATTCTTTTTAGCCAATTAACGCTGAGCAATCGCACCTTCAAAAAATTTTCACTATATTAATTCAACTGTTACCTTTTTGTAAAGGATTAAATAGATTTATTTGTGATTTAGTTTAGGTTATTTCTATTATTACGAGATAAATGTAAATAGCCTTTTTTTACCAAGGATTTCGGTAAGTGATAATGAGGTAACTCATTTGCAAAATTAAGTAGCCCGCGAATACCGCAATGGCGTTTAGCGGTTTTAACAGCAGAAAAATCAGTGCAAATCCAATAATGGTCAATACCCACTTTGCCATATGCGCTTGGTAAAAACGATGAACAATTTGACGACGCTGCTGATAGCCCGATTTGCTCAAGGAAATTTTAGCAAAGATGATTTGGCTCACCCACCCTAACACACTACCGGCTAGCAAATTTTTACTCACCACATACTGGCTATTGCCTTGCCAAACATCTAATACAATACCGATGGCAACTAGCCCAAGTATCAGCCAAGACTGCTTGTTGATGGATTGTTGGATAGATTGTGGGTCAAATGGCTTGGCTGGTTTTGACATAGCAAAATAAGGGCTAGCTGATTGTGGGCAGGAATAATAAAAGCAGTATAGCAGAATCTTGATTAAAAATTTGGCTAAAGGTTGTTTTATCTATGCTGACGTTAATCGCCAGTCATTATGAATAGTGTATTGTTAGACTTGTTATATTGTCGGGTATGTTTATAGCTGAATCGCTAATTTCTCAGACAAATTATGCGGTTTTCATGCTAAAGTAAGTTGAGAGTTATTAATGATTTTATGTGATATGACCCAACGTTCTATTCAATCAGCTGGAAGTTCTATTCAGTCAGCTAATAATTATGACGCAAATTGTCACCACCTATCTATATCTATGTCCATGTGTAGGCAACAAATGACCGCCGAGCAGATTGAAGCACAGATTACTCAGATAAAACAAGATTGCCAAGCGCAAGGTTTACGTTTTACTGCGCTGCGAGAGCAGGTGTATCGTTTGATTCTACTTGCCGCTCAGCCCATTGGGGCGTATGAATTATTGGATTTACTGCAATCAGCGAGCGAAAAAGTCGTCGCACCGCCAACTGTATATCGTAGTTTAGAGTTTTTGCTCAGGCATGGCTTGGTTCATCAATTAAATTCCAGCAAGGCATTTTTTGCCTGCTCTCAGCCCACCGATCGCCATGTTGCCGCTTTTTTGGTCTGTCGATGCTGTGGTGAGGTACAAGAGTTTAGCCATCCATCTATCCAGACCATGCTAACTGAGGTTGAGCAATCGACCAATTTTGCCACCCAATCGAGTATTATTGAGCTTTCAGGTGTTTGTGAGCGCTGCCAATAGTTCCCTATTTTATCCAATTATTTGAATGAAGATAGGCTAAAAATTATTTTGCTATTGTGTTTGTCAATTATGAGTATTTGTGATATAAAACATGCCTTATTTAATTAACTTTAGTTAATTAACCGTTGTTTGATAAAGTTGTACTGCCACGATTACCGTCATTATTCTAAGGATAACTGAGTGACGTTACTGCCAAGTTCGATATCACAACACCATGCCGATTATTTTTCAATTATTGAATTAAGTGATCTGCATCTCTTTGATGACCCTAATAAGTTAATGAATGGTGTTAATACCGCAGACACATTTGAATCGGTATTATCCTTGGTCAAACAACAGCGCGATAATGTTGATTTGTTGGTACTGACGGGGGATTTATGTCAAGAACCTACTCAGCAAAATTATGACCGTTTATTTGCAGCCTTAGACGACATCAATATTCCTTTTGTAGCTATCCCGGGCAATCATGATGTGACCCTAGAGCTTGATCATCATCTACCTTTTGCCCAACGCCGTCATTTGCCAGTCAAAGCAGATTCTCGCCTGCAAACCCGCTATAGTATTGCCACCGATTATTGGGACTTATTGTTATTAGACTCTTCTTGTGAGGGGCACAGTCATGGGGAGTTTGATGAGCAGTCATTGCGGTGGCTAGCGCAGCAGTTAGCGAATGCCGATCGGCCTTGTGCAATTTTTTGTCATCATCCGATGGTATTAATCGATTCAGCATGGCTTGATAAGTACACTATAATAAATTCTGAGCGTTTTTGGGAAGTGGTAATGCCGTATCTAGACCGCATTAAAGCTATATTTGTCGGCCATATTCACCAAGAAATGCATAAGATTACTTATGGGACATCGGTATTTGGCTGCCCATCAACCAGCCTACAGTTTAAACCCTTGTGTAAAGACTATACCATTGACGAAATTGCGCCTGGTTTACGTTGGATAAATTTATATAACAATGGGTTACTTGCAACTGGTATCAAAAGAACAGATACTATCTGACTAATTTTTCATGGTTGTTGAACTTATGTTTACAAATTTAATGTCGTGAAAGTTTGGTTAGCTTGTTTATTAAGGTTTTAGCGTTTATTTTAGTTTGATTTCATATACTGGCGAATTGCAGTGTTTAAAGCGTTAATAACGCGATGTCATTGGCTTAAGTGCTGAACTCGTAATGAAATTGTAAACTTAAAATTGTATCACTATCGGTTTTTAGAGGAATTAGCTATGGCATCTGCCCAAAATGAACGTGAATTAAGCTTTACCCCATATCAGCCAGCGGCTGAAGAAGAATATATGAATGACGCACAACTTGCGCATTTTAGAAAAATTTTATTAGATTGGAAAGAGCAGTTAATTAGCGAAGCTGAATCAACCAAATCTTATATTCAAGATGAATCAACGGCAATGCCTGATATTAATGACCGCGCCACCCAAGAAGAAGAGTTTGCGTTGGCACTGCGCACGCGTGACCGTGAGCGTAAACTGATTCGTAAGATTGATAAATCGATTGCCGAGATTGACAGTGGTGATTACGGTTTTTGTGAGACTTGTGGTGTAGAGATTGGTCTGCGTCGTTTAGAAGCCCGTCCAACCGCGACCCAATGTATCGACTGCAAAACGCTATCAGAGATTAAAGAAAAACAAGCATGGGGTCATGCTTAATTTATCAACGTCTCCTGTCATTGGTCGCTTTGCTCCCTCTCCGACGGGAGCTTTGCATTTGGGGTCGCTAGTGACGGCTATTGCCAGTTACTGTATCGCCAAGCAAGCGCAAGGCAAGTGGCTGGTACGCATTGAAGATACTGATACTGAGCGCTGTCATCCAAGATTTAGCAATTTGATTTTAGCAGATTTGGAGCGATTAGGTTTGCACTGGGATGGTAACGTTCGTTACCAGTCGCAACACCTAGACACATATCACGCGTTATTGGATGAGAAGCTAAAAGCAGTAAGTTATGGCTGTGATTGCAGTCGTAAATCCCTGCAAACTTATCAACTTGCCCACCCCAACACCCAATACCCTTATCCTAGAATCTGCGTCCATAAGCGGCTATCGCGCGATCATGCCATTCGCTTAGTAATGCCAGATAACCCAATGCTTTTTTTCGATCAGCTGCAAGGGGTGATTTCAGGCAATCCGCAACGAGAACAGGGTGATATTGTGGTCAGAAGGCGGCGCATTGGGCGGTCTTTTTCAAATACGCCAACCGCCAACAAAGGCATGATTAATTATATGCTGGCGGTGGTGATTGATGACGCGCAACAGAGTGTCAATCAAATTGTGCGCGGCTTGGATATATTGCCATTGACGATACCGCAAATGGTCATCGCGGATTATTTAAATTTTCCCCCTAACCAATACTACTACCACTTACCCATTTTGGTGAATGCACAAGGGCAAAAGCTGTCTAAGCAAACGCTAGCAGAGCCGATTCACGCCTACCCTGCCCCACAACTTATTAAGACCGCACTGCAATTATTACAACAGCCACCGGTTGATCTGGATAAACCGACCACGATGCTCGAGCAGGCGGTTTGCCAATGGAATCATACGCCGCTGCAAGGCAAACAGCGTATAAAAGTCGATAGCTTACAAAATCTTTTGGCAACCCATTAATAATAACGACATTGATTGGCAGGAATCGTTGGGCTTTCTTTAATAATTCGCATCAACAATCCGACGATAATCAGATTAACCACCATAGAAGAACCCCCATAGCTAAAAAATGGCATGGTCAACCCTTTGGTAGGTAGCATTCCCATAGTCATACCGGCATTAACAAAAATTTGCCCAAAGAACAAAATCCCAACCCCAAACGCAAAATAGCTTAAGCGTGTTTGGTGCCGTGCTAGCGCTTGGTAGCTAATGCGCATAACCGTAGTGACCAAAATAATTTGTAACACCAGTAAAAACGACACACCCACTAAGCCTAACTCTTCACCGGTAATCGCTAGTAAAAAGTCGGTATGCGCCTCCGGTAAATGGGAGAGTTTTTGGATGCTTTCCCCATAACCGACACCAAACCATTCACCTCGGGCAAAGGCTACAATACTGCGACCTAGCTGATAGTCACTATTTTTTAAGTCATCAAACGGATCTAAAAACGAGGTTACCCGCTTTAGTCGGTAACTTGCCCCCATAATCGCCATGGTACCTGCCAAAAACATGGCACCCATGATGATAAAAAACTGGCGCATGGGTAACCCGCCGACAAAAATCATCGCCGCAATACAGGTTGCAATAATCACCACCGAACCAAAGTCAGGCTGCAACATGATAAACAAGGTCAACCCCATGGCTATCAGTGTTAGCCGCAAAAAGCCTTTCCAATGGTTACGAATCTCTTCTGATCGGCGCACCAGATAATCTGAGGTGTACAAAATCATCAACAATTTTGCCAATTCAGAGGGCTGAAAATTGATACCACCCAGTTCAATCCAGCGTTTACTGCCGTTAATCACTGACCCACCGATTAGGGTATAAATAATCAGCAAAAGACAAGCCAGCAGCGCATACATAATAAAATCTAAGCGAAACGTCTTGCGAAGCGGGATAAAATACACCAGTAAACCAAGAACTGCACCGATTCCCATGTACGCCAGTTGGTGATAGAAAAAGTAAAAATCACCCAGTTTTTTGGTTTGTGCAAAAGGTATTGACGCGGACGCCACCATCAACAGACTAAATACCATAATGGTTGCCACCGTGGTCAATAGCACCGAATTAATGGGCGGAATCCACTGGCGGCTTTTCTTAGCAGAAACACTGTTAGCTGAGAGGGATGAAGAAAGTGAAGAAGTAGTTGAATGGGGCGCGGGCATAACACAACCTAAATATTAAAAATACACTAGCGAATGATTATTGGGGTTTGACTAAGCGTTGAAAAACTTGTCCACGTTCCACATAGCCACTAAACTGATCAAAACTTGCACAAGCGGGTGATAGCAATAATACGCCTAAAGCGGGGAATGTTGGCTGGTCTTGCCAAGCTTGACTGACCGCTTGTTCCAGGGTTTGGCATTTGGTTAATACAATCCCTGCAGGATTGTGAGCATCTAAACCCGCTGATGCCAAATCAGCCGCGATTTTATCGGCATCTTCTCCAATAAAGTACACCACTTGCGCATAATCCATCAAGGGTTTTGCCAGTTCAGCAAAGTTTTGACCTTTACCTTGCCCGCCCAAAATCACTGCAAGTTTTTTGCCTTTGGGCGCATATACTTTACCTAGCCCCAAAATTGCCGCGATGGTCGAGCCAATGTTAGTGCCTTTGGAGTCGTCAAAACAATCGAGCTGATGGGTGGTTGTGATAAATTCACAGCGATGTGGCAGCCCGACAAAGTTTTTTAATGTCGTTAACATACTGTCTAGCGGCAGACCTGCTAGTTCGCCAATTGCTAGGGCTGACAGCGCATTCATCAAATTATGCTCACCTTTGATCGGCACGTCTTTTTCATTGAGCAACCGCTCGCGACCCCGTGCTAGCCAGATTTCACCATCGCTATCTTTTATCAATCCGTACTGATTCATATCAGGTGCGTTACTACCAAAGCTAATGGTGGGCATATCATCGGATACTAACGGGCGACTAAGCAAGTCCTCGCGGTTGACCACAATGGATTGCACGCCTTGGAATATTCGGTGTTTGGCTTGGTGATAGCCGAGCATATTGCCATGGCGATCTAGATGGTCAGGCGACATGTTAAGCACGGTGGCTACTTTGGCGGACAAATTGGTGGTGGTCTGTAGTTGAAAACTGGATAACTCAAGCACCGCCATCTGTATGGGCTCAAGTAACAAATCAAGCGCGGGCGTTCCTAAGTTACCACCGACACCGACTTTAAACCCCGCATTTTTGACCATCTGGCCAACCAGGGTGGTGACAGTGCTTTTGGCATTAGAGCCGGTAATCGCAATAATCGGAATATCTCGCTGTTTAGCTACCTCATGGAACAATTGAATATCACTGACAATCGCGATTTTTTTCGCACGTGCGCCATCAAATATAGGCAAATAAGGGTCAATACCAGGACTGATGATAATGCGATCTGCCACTGCCAACAGCTCGCCATCTAATGCCCCAAACTTGGTCACTATATCGGTTGGCAAGTGCTCGGCAAGTTTGGGCAGACCGGCATCGGTGACCGCTACGGGGTAGCCAAGCGCGTGTAAATAGTTGACTGCCGACAAGCCTGATTTGCCAAGTCCAACCACCACTTGTAATCCATTGCCACGTTGAATCATGCTCGATGCTGATGGCATGCTTTGGTTGGTTGAAGCAGGTGAAACGGCTGATTGAGTGGCTGAGAGTTGGCTCACGAGAATTCCTTGTAACACTTAAACTTATAATACTTAAACTTGTAACACTTAAATAAGGGTACCGCTAGAGAAGGCAATAACAATACTTGCCGTATAAGCTAAAAAACGTTTTCTATCATACCATTTTATGACAAAAAGTTTTGCGATTAAATGTGAGTTTTCATGTTTTGTAGTGACCGCAATAAAAGGCGGTTTAAATGCTACGATTTTTGCGATGAAGATATACTTTTGATCTGTATTACTCAACAAATTTAACGATTTTAGGCAGTAAAATGCACTTTTTTGGTGCAATTATTTTGTTTTTATCGCCAATTATTAAAATAACTCTAAAAATTATCTACAAAATCGTTAATGGCGCCCAAATAACCTTTTTGGTGCAATAACTGATTTACATTAGAGGAATTTTTATTTTTTGGTTATAATAAAATTACGCTTTCTGTGTGATGGTCGCATTGAAACCACCAAAAAGTTTTTGCTTTATTTTCAATAGGTTGTATTTTTTACCCCCTTAAAAATAGGACATTTATGAAAGTTGGCATAGCTTTTGAATTATCGAAACTACCATTTTCAACATGCTTTACGAATGCTGTTTAGGGTAATCGCTATTAAGCCACTACAGCAGATAGTAACTAACCCAACCATAAGCGGCACTTAAAAGGAAATTATTATGAAATTAATTACGGCTATTTTAAAACCGTTCAAACTAGATGATGTACGTGAGTCACTCTCTGAGATTGGTGTTCAAGGTATCACTGTTACCGAAGTAAAAGGTTTTGGCCGTCAAAAAGGTCATACTGAATTGTATCGTGGTGCTGAGTATGTGGTTGATTTCTTACCGAAGGTTAAGTTAGAAATTGCGGTGACTGACGAAATGGTTGATGCAGCGATTGAAGCTATCACTCGCGTGGCTAGCACGGGCAAAATCGGTGATGGCAAAATCTTTGTATCACCATTAGAACAAGTGATTCGTATCCGTACTGGTGAAACAGGCGCTAATGCTATCTAACACTATCATGACTGTCGTTGTGGCAGGGCTTGTTAAATTTTAAAGTCGACCATCCTTTAAACATTAACGTAGACCTATCAAGCAGCTTAACGACTATCTCAAATAATTTTAAGGGGGTTACGATGAATGCCGTCATTACAAGGGCAGCTTTTGCCAAATTTTTACAGCCACTAGTATCTACTAAATCAATTTTATCGTTATTGTTGTTATCTCCATTGGTGGCTCATGCTGCTGACACGCCTACGCTAAATGCGGGCGACACCGCTTGGGTATTAATTTCGACTGCATTAGTGCTACTAATGACTATTCCAGGGTTGGCATTGTTTTACTCAGGCATGGTGCGCAAAAAGAATATTTTAGGGACAATGGCACACAGTTATGGTGCCACAGCATTAGTATCTATTGTTTGGATTGTGTTGGGTTATTCGCTGGCGTTTGGTAGCAGCGATTTTAATCAATTTGTTGGCGGTTTTGATAATGCATTGTTATCTAATATTGGGCTAGGTGATTTAACCGGTACCGTACCAACCCTGTTATTTGTCACTTTTCAAATGACCTTTGCCATTATCACTGTGGCAATCTTAGCAGGCTCAATTGCTGAACGTATTAAATTCAGTAGCTTTATGGTGTTTACTGCCCTTTGGGTATTATTGGTGTATGCACCGATTTGCCACTGGGTTTGGGGCGGCGGCTGGTTGATGGCAGATGGTGCGCTAGACTTTGCAGGCGGTACGGTCGTGCACATTAATGCCGGTGTGGCAGGTATTGTGTTGGCGGCTGTTCTAGGTAAACGTAATGGCTATAACCGTGACCCAATGGCACCTTCAAACTTGGCTTTAACCTTAATTGGTACGGGTTTGATTTGGGTAGGTTGGTTTGGCTTCAATGGCGGTAGTGCGTTAGCGGCAAATGCATTGGCAGGTAATGCCCTACTCGTCACGCAAGTAGCGGCAGCGGCAGGGGCATTAACTTGGTTTGCCATCGAAAAATTAGTCCGTGGTAAAGCCTCTGTACTGGGCGGTGCATCAGGTGCAGTAGCAGGTCTAGTCGGTATTACCCCAGCGGCAGGTTTTGTGACGGTAGCAGGCGCATTAGCGATTGGTATCATCACCTCATTGGTTTGCTTTTATGCAGTCAACTATCTCAAACGTCTGTTAAAAATCGATGATAGCTTGGATGCGTTTGGATTGCATGGCGTTGGTGGCATCGTCGGTGCCATATTGACAGGTGTCTTTGTGAGTCCTGCTATCACTGGCAAACCACTGGCTTTATCGACTATGGGTCAAGTGTGGGTGCAATTAGAAGGCGTGTTCGCGGTTATCATCTACTGCGCGATTGTGACTTTCATTATTGCCAAAGTGATTCAATTAACCATGGGCTTACGTGTCACTGATGAAGATGAATACACCGGTCTTGACTTAGCCGTACATGGCGAACGTATCGAATAGACAAAGAATGATAAACATAGGCTGATTCAATCAGCCTATTTTTTTATATAAGCATACTAAAAGACTCTACAAAACTTGCGATTGGACAAATAAAAAAGCTAGATATTAATATCTAGCTTTTTTGGGCTTTCAAATCATGGGCGATTATTTAATTTTTTTCCAAGTTTGGCTGCCTTTGACTGGAACAGATAAAGTTAAGGTTGAACCGCTTAATGAAATATCTGCACCTAATCCAAGACCCCAACGTGGGTCTTTTGCTTTACCTGCATATTTGCCATTACCTTTCGCTTTCACGTTTGTTAACACAGTTTTACCAACAAAAGATTTTGCTTTTTCAGTATTGCCCGCAACGATTTTACCGGTGAAAGTAGCACCTGTTTGTGAGATTTGAACTTGGGCTTTTGGTTGATTGTCTTCATAAGTTTGCCAAGTACCCACAATTGGATCGGCAGCCATAGCAGCAACACTTAAAGTAGAAAGAGCAACACCAACGCTGATTGATTTAAGAGAAATTTTCATAACAGTTCCTTCTGTAGCGCACTGCAAAAAAGTAAGGGAAGTGAGATGCAGTGCCATTGACAATCATTATAGCCAAAATGGTTTTGAGGTAAAGATATTTTTTAATACGCAAAAGTTGCTAATAGTTTTCTACATCCTTACAGGGTAAAATTATCCATTTTTTTAATTCTAAGTTATTGATTATAAAATAGTTATTTTTTTAAAAAATCCTTAAGGGGTAAATTGACCAATCAGTCATTTTGGTATATTTATCACTTTTAGGACTTAAATAGACTCATTATCCATTCAAAAATGGTCAAGACTAAATTAACTAAGACTAATAAAATTTGCTGGTTATCGGGCTCTGATTTTGGCGTGTTTTTGTTTTTTGTAGCTGGTGAATAGTCATCGATAGGCAGCGTCATTGCCGTTTTTTGTACCTTCCCTGATAACCCTGGCATGGCATCCACGCCTATTCTTACCGCAAGTTCATCCAGACTAATGATTTCCACTCGCTGACTATCATCATTAGGGACAAAATAAACCCCTGCTTGTTGTAGACTTGGAATATAAATCGCTTTGTACAGATGACTGGGTACTAATATATTGTTATTGATTTTCTTAACCCGATTACTGATAAAAGCCACCCCTGTCACCACATAGATACGATTGTGTTTGATCGCTAGGTAACGGGTACGGGACTCAATGTCTCGCCAAGTGCTACGATTATTGACAGGATTTTGCGGTACAATGTTGGCAAGGCTAAAGCTGTCATATTGTGATTCAAGCGTACTCATATCTGCATTCGGCGCTAGATGCCCACGATCATAAGGTACGTTACGATAATCAGCTAAATAGCCTTTAACCCGATTAGGCAGCTGACTTTCCTCGTGAAAATTATTAACCCTAGATAACTCGCTCGCTTTTTCAATACGCGCTCGTGTCAAATACTCCGCTGACCATAAAGCGGTTTTACTCAGTGACGAATACCCCACAGCAAAGCCATTTAGACATAGATAATAAATCTCAATTGGTTGATTCGAGAGTGGCTGGGGACTTTGTTGGTTAGCATAGGTATTGCCGCATTGATTGAGATGCTGTTTGCGATAATCTAAAGAGCGGCTAGAATGTGCCCATAAGGGCAATAAGGATAAACCCATCACTACCAAGCTCTTTGACAGTGATTTGTGTGAAAGACGCTGATAACCACTCATACGCTATAACTTACCAACTCTAGCCATCGATGAAAATTGATTAATTATACATGACATTTGGCATTATTTTGGGTAAAATAGGCGTCCGTTTTGCGATTACCTATATTTTGAAGTTGCAACCCGATTGGAAACGTGGCTGAGTGGTCGAAAGCGCACGCCTGGAAAGTGTGTATACGTTAATAGCGTATCGAGGGTTCGAATCCCTCCGTTTCCGCCAAACAAATAAAAAGCTAGCTTATTATTAAGCTAGCTTTTTTGTTGCTAGGTTGATGAGTTATGCTAAATCACGCACATTAGGCTCACGATCCCATTCACGCGATTTGGCCTTCTCGATAAAGGTATCTATTTCCTTTAAAGCCACCACACTGGCATCTTTCTCAATATGCTGGGGAATCAGGATAAACTCATCCGTCGCACCGCAATAAGCAATCGCTTTTAGATGGGCGTGCGCATCTTTAAACCACGCAATCGCCTCACTTACTTTGGCTAGTTTTTTCGCTTGCTCCGGCATAATGATACTAACGATTGCATCAAACAAGACAGAAGGCGAACCCGCCAATTGACCGTCAGCTGCAATGGTTTCACCATTGTTTAAGGTAATACTAATTTTTGGTGCTACTATAAAGGGTGTTGCCTTTGCTGCGGTAATCGCCGCTTTATATTTTTCAAGCATTTCTGCATTTGAATCATCTGCGACTAAAATAGCGACTTTACGACCTTCAAGCGTTGGCTTGGCTTTGCCAATCAACTGCAAAGCCGGCGATAATGGCAAATCTTGCACCGGAACCGTCGGCTCAATTGGTTTTGGCACTGGTTTCATCCCTAACCCATCGGCAACGCGTTTACCCAATGTTTCATCAACCGTTAGCAGCTGGGCAACCATGCGCTCACGGATATAGGGTGTCTCAACTTTAGAAAGCTCAAACACAATCGCTGAAGCGATATGCGCCTGCTCAATAGGGGTTTGACTACGATAGAACATACGGGGTTGACTATAAAAGTCTGCAAAGCTTTCTGCACGGATACGACCTTTAACCGCATCGTTATTTTGAGTTAAATCATCTGCAAATGATTTAAACCCAATTGACGGATTTTCACGCGGTTTTTCTGGTTCTAAACTTTGTGGTTCATAAGCGACGCGACCTTTAGGAATTTGCATCTGCATATGGCCATCACGCTGCATATTATGGAATGGACATTTTGGCGCATTAATTGGCAACTGCGCAAAATTTGGTGAACCTAAACGCGAAAGTTGGGTATCGAGATAACTAAATAAACGACCTTGTAGCAATGGGTCATTACTAAAGTCGATACCTGGGACAATGTTTGCTGGGCAGAAAGCCACTTGCTCTGTTTCCGCAAAGAAATTATCGGGATAACGGTTTAATACCATTTTACCCACGATTTCAACAGGGACTAATTCTTCTGGAATTAATTTGGTTGCATCCAAATGATCAAATGGGAATTTTTCTGCTTGTTCTTGGGTAAAGATCTGCACACCAAAGTCCCAAACAACTTCGTCACCATTTTCAAACAAGGTTTCAAATAAATCACGACGATGATAGTCTGGATCAGCACCAGCAACTTTCACAGCTTCATCCCACACATGTGATTGAAGCTGCAAACGTGGACGCCAGTGATAACGGAAGAACACACTTTCGCCTTGGGCATTAATAAAGCGATAGCTATGGATACCAAAGCCCTCAATCATGCGTAAACTGCGAGGAATAGCGCGATCACTCATCGCCCATAGGTAGTTATGTAAGGTTTCAGGGTTTAACGAGATAAAATCATAAAAGGTATCATGCGCTGATGCCGCTTGTGGGAAACCACGATCAGGCTCCATTTTTACAGCATGAATAATATCGGGAAATTTAATCGCATCTTGTATAAAGAACACAGGGGTGTTGTTACCCACTAAATCCCAGTTACCTTCCTCTGTATAGATTTTGACGGCAAAACCGCGAATATCACGCGGCGTATCAATTGATCCCGCACCACCGGCTACCGTTGAAAAACGAGTAAATAATGGGGTTTGTTTGCCCACCTCTGTTAATACCTTAGCTGTGGTAAATTGCTCTAATGATTTGGTTAGTTCAAAATAACCATGGGCTGCCGTACCACGAGCATGTACAACACGTTCAGGAATACGTTCATGGTCAAAATGGGTAATTTTCTCGCGTAAAATAAAATCTTCCAGCAATGCAGGACCCCGGCGACCTGCCTTTAGCGAATTCTGATTATCTGCAATAACAATACCTTGCTGCGTAGTTAAATTGGTTGAATTATTATCAGCCTGCTGATGAGTTTCACCAGCATTGCCTTGCTGAATATTCATATTTGGCTCTGGTTTAACGGGCTTATGTGTCATTTTTTATCCTAGATATTTAATTATATTTGTGATTTTTTAGAAAACATCAAATGTTCGCCTAAGGTTAAAAAAGGATCGACATTGATGTAATCAGTATATAGGATTCAAAAATTTACAGTGTGAAAATGCGTAAAGCTATGTAATAAGTAGGTTATTAATGCAGCATATAAAAAGAATAAAACTAACATCATAATACTGCATGTTATTTTGACAAAAAAAACACCCCCTTACATTAGTAAGGGGGGGTGATTTGGAATAGGGAGCTGACGATGACCTACTCTCACATGGGCGAACCACACTACCA
>NZ_DAMCJP010000007.1:0-132811 GCF_032097965.1 Moraxella sp. CTOTU49803
TCATAGGGTTGCTTAAAAAACCCTATGGATGATTGTTAAATGTAAAAGTATCATTGAATAAAAAAGTGATGATTGAAAAAACAGGCTGAAAAGTTGATAAAATAGTGACAAGTGATTTACACTAGCCATCAAATGCCCAGCCTGTTCTAGTCTATCAGGTTGCCCCAGCTTATCTAAGCGCTTGTATTAAGCGGTTGTATAAAGAAAAATGGCGTAAAAAGCGGTAAAAAGCCCTATTGATCAATCAGTCGTAATTGAGTCTTTTGAATTTTGCCAACCGCGGTTTTGGGCAATTGTTCAATAAATGCATAATGACGTGGGCCTGCCTGTGGTGCCGCCTGTGTATTGAATAAAGGCAACATCATCCAGTGATTTATTTGGCGGTTGATAAGGTAAATTTTGAGCAGCTGTTAATACCTGACTTAAGCGTAACGGCTGATAGTTGTTGTCAATTTGGTAAGGTGCTACCAGTTTTTTGACATATTTGACGCCAAGATTGACAAACTTGCCTTTAACGCCTAGCAAATCACCCAACGTGATAATCACTACTCTTTTAACGGGCGTTTTATCGATGACTTTTTGTAAGGTATGGGCAAAATTTTCTTGTTAAATATTTTTAAAAATCCAATTCAAATTTTTAATTTTAATGATGATTTAATTAAACCCAATTGCTTACAATTTTGAGCTTAATCATGCGATAATGGGTTATGTTATAATGCCGACCAAAGGCATTTTTAATAAAACCAATATAACAAGGATAAACCGATGACTGATATGACTGCGGCCACAGCGCCATTAGATTTTACCAAACCTATCAAATCGCGTGCTGCGGTAGCTTTTGCTGCGGGAGAACCATTACAAATCGTCGAAATCGACGTCGAGCCACCGCGTAAAGGTGAAGTACTCGTCAAAATTACCCATACGGGCGTTTGCCACACGGACGCATTCACCTTGAGTGGCGATGACCCTGAAGGGGTTTTTCCAGCGGTTTTGGGTCATGAAGGCGCAGGTATTGTGATGGCAGTCGGTGAAGGGGTAACCAGTGTACAACCTGGTGATCATGTCATTCCGCTGTATACGGCTGAATGTGGTGAATGTTTATTTTGTAAAAGTGACAAAACCAATCTATGCGTCGCAGTGCGTGCCACCCAAGGTAAAGGCGTGATGCCTGATGGTACTACCCGTTTTAGCTATCAAGGTCAGCCAATTTATCACTACATGGGCTGTTCGACGTTTAGTGAATATACTGTCGTTGCTGACGTATCGCTTGCTAAAATCAATCCTGAAGCCAATCCTGAGCAAGTCTGTCTATTAGGTTGCGGCGTCACCACAGGACTAGGTGCGGTAAAAAATACCGCTAAAGTACAAGAAGGCGACAGCGTGGCGGTATTTGGGCTTGGTGGTATTGGGCTTGCTGTGATTCAAGGTGCCAAACTTGCCAAAGCAGGACGCATTATTGCGGTTGATACCAACCCCGACAAATTTGAGCTAGCCCGTGAGTTTGGCGCGACCGATTTTGTCAATCCAAAAGATTATGACCAACCCATTCAACAAGTGATTGTTGAGATGACAGGTTGGGGTGTGGATCACAGTTTTGAATGTATTGGTAACGTCAATGTCATGCGCTCGGCACTTGAATGCGCGCATCGTGGCTGGGGTCAAAGCGTGATTATTGGTGTCGCGGCTGCAGGTCAAGAGATTTCCACTCGTCCGTTCCAACTAGTGACAGGTCGCCGCTGGTTAGGCTCTGCATTTGGTGGGGTGAAAGGTCGCTCGCAGCTGCCAGGTATGGTGGAGCAAGCCATGTACGGTGATATCCAACTGGCACCTTTTGTCACCCATACTATGGGTCTTGAAGATGTCAATACCGCATTTGATTTGATGCATAAAGGTGAGTCCATTCGTTCAGTGTTGCATTACTAAACCATTACCAAACTTGGCATTATAAAGAATGGGAAATTCACCATGAAAAAAATTGAATCGCGTAAATTGCACGGTGGAGACCTACAAGTGTGGCAGCATACCAGTGCGACCACACACACGGAGATGAAATTTGCCATCTATTTGCCACCCAAAGCCATCGTCAATGAAGAAACCAAAACTACTGAAATCACAGCTCAAAAATTTGCTGTGCTGTATTGGCTGTCAGGGCTGACTTGTACTGAGCAAAACTTTATTCAAAAATCTGGGTTTGCTGAGTATGCCAGTCGTCACAATGTGATTGTGGTGGCACCCGATACCAGTCCTAGGGGTGTCGATATCAGCGGTAACGATGTGCCTGACGACAGCGCTTATGATTTGGGGCAAGGGGCAGGCTTTTATGTCAATGCCACCCAAGCGCCTTGGGCAACGCATTTTCAGATGTATGATTATATCGTCGATGAGTTGCCTAATCTCATCGAACAGCACTTCCCTGCCAGTGGCCAGCGCAGTATTTTTGGTCATAGTATGGGGGGACATGGCGCGCTGATGATTGCCCTGCGCAACCCTGAGCGCTATGCCAGCGTGTCGGCTTTTTCACCCATCGTCGCACCGTCACAAGTGCCTTGGGGACAAAAAGCCTTTAGCGCTTATTTAGGCGATGACCAAAGCACCTGGGCAAGCTACGATAGCTTAGCGTGGATGAAACAGTCTGCGCATAGCAAAAAATTAGCACTATTGATTGACCAAGGTAGCGGGGATGAGTTTTTGGCTGAGCAGCTCAAGCCTGAGCTCTTTGCGCAAGCTGCCAAAGATGCCAATTATCCGATGACACTGCGTATGCAGGACGGTTATGACCATAGCTACTATTTTATCAGTAGTTTTATCGCTGACCATTTTGCGCACCACGCCGCTGCCCTTCAAGCTTAATCAAACAATTTTAATCACAAAATCACTTGTCAGCGCATACGGCTGACAAGTGATTGACCATTTTGCCATCGCATTACCCCCTCCATTATTTAAAATAACAACAAATTTGCGATGATCATTTTGTCCGCGATCCTATCTGATAAGGAAGATTGTCATGGTTGACAAGCGCACTGATATCACGGTAACCCCTACCCATAAAGAGCCCTATTTGCAAGGCGTTGTGTTTCGCTACAGCGTGTTTGCCATTGCATTTGCCATCCTTGCCCTGGGGATTGTGCTACTTAAATGGTGGCTGATAGTAATTGGTCTGGTGGGCTTTGTGGTGGGCATTTATGATTTGATGCAAGTCCACCATGCCGTCTTGCGTAACTACCCAATTTCGGGACATATTCGTTATCTATTGGAAGAGTTCCGACCTGAACTGCGCCAGTATCTGATTGAAGATGACCAAGCCGCCGTGCCGTTTTCGCGCCAGCAGCGTGCGCTTGCCTATCAACGTGCCAAAAACGTCAGTGATACCAATGCCTTTGGTACCTTAGAAAATCTATACCAGTCTGGCAAAGAATGGTTTTTACAATCCACCCTTAGCTATCCCCTCAAAGAAACCAATTTTCGTATTCTGGTGGGCGGTGAACGATGCCTACAGCCCTACTCGATGTCGGTGTTTAATATTTCTGCCATGAGTTTTGGCAGCCTGTCAGCCGCGGCAATCGAAGCGCTCAATCAGGGCGCAAAACTCGGTGGATTTGCTCATGATACAGGTGAAGGTGCGATTAGTCCGTACCATAAAAAACACGGCGGCGATTTGATTTGGGAGCTGGGTACCGGGTATTTTGGATGCCGTAATCATGATGGCACGTTTAGCGCTGAAAAATTCGCTGAACGCTCTCGCATTGAGCAAGTCAAAATGATTGAAATCAAGCTGTCGCAAGGGGCAAAACCTGGTAAAGGCGGGGTGTTGCCCAAAGAAAAAATTACCCCCGAAATTGCCGAAACCCGTGATGTGCTGATGGATGTAGACTGCATTTCCCCAGCGAGCCACTCAGCCTTTACCACCCCGCGTGAGATGGTGCAGTTTTGGCAACAGCTGCGTGAACTATCAGGGGGCAAGCCGGTTGGTTTTAAGCTGTGTGTCGGGCAGCCTTGGCAGTTTATGGCGATTGTCAAAGCCATGATTGAAGCAGATAATTACCCTGATTTTATCGTGGTTGATGGTGCAGAAGGCGGCACGGGGGCTGCGCCTGTTGAGTTTATGGATAATGTTGGCATGCCCCTACTTGATGGCTTTTTGCTTGTGCACAACACGCTAGTGGGTGCGGGGGTGCGTGACAAAATCAAAATTGGTGTCAGTGGTAAAATCATCTCTGCCTTTGATATCGCTCGCATGCTAGCGCTGGGTGCAGATTGGTGTAACTCCGCGCGTGGCTTTATGTTTGCGGTGGGCTGTATCCAATCGCGCGCATGTCATACCAACAAATGCCCAACTGGGGTTGCCACCCAAGACCCGTATCGTCAGCGGGCATTACATATTCCTGATAAGGCACAGCGGGTCTATAATTTTCATAAAAACACGCTTAAATCATTGGCAGCGATTGTCGGTGCAGTGGGTTTACACCACCCAAAAGATTTACAAGCGTATCATATCGCCAGACGCCTGGAAAATGGGCAGATTAAGCTATTATCCAAGTTTTATTATTTTACGGAACCTGGCGTTTTACTGAATCTGTCGGCGCGCTCAGATGTTTTTAACCAAATGTGGGTCATGGCAAATCCTGATAGCTTTTTGGCAAATAATGAGGCGTTAATTGCTTACAATCACGATGTGCGTCACGCCCATGAGCACAACGAAAAGCGCTTTAATGAAGGCAATTACCCTGAACGTATCGACAGCTTTGATGAAACCGCAAATAGCTATTATACCTACGATGATGACCCTTCTTAATACTTTTTCCACAAAAAAACCGCTAATGATTAGCGGTTTTTTTCGTATCAGCTTAGCTTATTCCACCGTGACGCTCTTGGCCAAGTTACGGGGTTTATCAACGTCTGTGCCTTTGGCAAGCGCAACATGGTAAGACAACAACTGTACGGGAATGGTGTGTACTATGGGCGATAACACGCCAATATGACGTGGGGTACGAATCACATGTACGCCTTCACTATCGGAAAAATCACTGTCAAGATCGGTAAATACAAACAACTCACCGCCACGTGCCGAGACTTCTTGCATATTGGCTTTGACTTTATCAAGTAGGCTGTCATTTGGCGCTATCACTACCACAGGCATGCTTTCATCAACCAATGCCAGTGGTCCATGTTTTAACTCGCCAGCAGGATAGGCTTCTGCATGGATGTAGGTGATTTCTTTGAGCTTCAATGCGCCTTCTAATGCAATCGGGTAATGAATACCCCGTCCCAAAAACAGCGCGCTTGGCTTATCAGCAAATTTGCTTGACCAGCTGCTGATCTGTGGCTCAAGATTGAGCGCATATTGAATATCATTGGGCAAGCTACGCAGCGCATTGGTGTATTCGACCAGTTTAGTGTCATCCACATAGCCACGCACACGACCGAGTGTCACCGCTAAACCAAATAAAGCCACTAACTGGGTAGTAAAGGCTTTGGTTGAGGCGACCCCAATCTCCGCACCGGCTCGGGTGTAGACTACTAGCTCACTGGCGCGAGGCAAGGCGGATTCCATCACGTTACAGATGGATAGACTATGTTTGTGACCCAAAGCTTGTGCGTATTTTAGCGCCTCCATGGTATCTAGCGTTTCACCTGATTGCGAAATGGTGATAATCAATTGTTTTGGATTGGCAATCACCTCACGATAACGGTATTCACTGGCGATTTCGACATCGGTGGCAATTTTGGCAATACTTTCCAACCAATATTTGGCGGTCAATGCAGCATAATAGGACGTACCACAGGCAAGAATCTTAATACTGTCGATATCATTGAAAACGGCTTCAGCATTTTCACCAAAGTTGTTGGCGATAAACCCGGCATCCAAAAAGATTTCGGCGGTATCTGACACTGCTTTTGGCTGCTCATAGATTTCTTTTTGCATAAAGTGGCTATAAGCCCCTAGTTCAAGAGACGCTAATGACACTTGCGAAGTGGTGGCTTTGCGGGTCGCTGGATTGCCTTGTTTGTCAATCATTTGTGCCACGCCATCTGCCGTCAACTGGGCAATATCACCATCTTCAAGATACATGATTTGACGGGTAAAGGCGACAACTGCTGAGACATCCGATGCGATAAAGGTTTCATGCTCACCTAAGCCAACGAGTAATGGACAGCCCATACGCGCCACCACCATGTTTTGTGGCATATCGTTGGCAATCACCGCAATCGCATATGCACCATGAAATTGTTGGGTCGCCGCTTGCACCGCTTTGAATAAATCACCGCCGTTTTGTACATAGTGCTGGTGCACTGCATGGGCGATGACCTCGGTGTCGGTTTGTGACTCAAAATGATAGCCATTTTGCTGAAGGCGAGCGCGCTCGGCTTCAAAATTTTCGATGATGCCGTTATGTACCACCGAAATCAAATCACCCGAGATATGCGGATGCGCGTTTGGCTCAGTGACGCCGCCGTGAGTTGCCCAGCGTGTGTGACCGATGCCCGTGTGACCATACACGCCGCGCTCTTTGGCAGCGGCTTCCATTAAGGCAACACGCCCCACTCGGCGCACGCGTTTGAGTCCTTCATTGGTTTGCACTGCAATACCCGATGAGTCATAACCCCGATATTCTAGGCGTTTTAAGCCATCGGTTAAAAAATCTACCACATTGTCTTGCGCACGAATGGCGCCAACGATACCGCACATAACTGTTCCTTAGTATCCAGGTTTTGGTGTGAGCAATCAAATTTGATTGCTGTGAAAAACAATCCCCCCGTTTACACAGTCGTTAGATTGTTTTATTGTTGCTTAACCAAACTGCTTTATCGTATAAAGCAAGTTTATCGTATTAAGCAAGAATTTGTTAAATTTAGTCAAAAATTCAAATATCAAGATTTTTTTTCAGGACGTTGCCAACCCTCAATCGTGACTTGTTTACCACGGGCGATGGACAGTTTTTCGGCAGGGCAGGCTTTACTGATGGCACTACCTGCACCAATGGTGGCACGGTCACCAATGGTCACAGGGGCAATCAGCACCGCATTTGAGCCAATTCTGACTTCATCACCGATTTCGGTTTTAAACTTATTGACGCCATCATAATTGGCAGTGATGGTGCCTGCGCCAATATTGGTTTTTTGTCCAATGGTGGCGTCGCCCAAATACGCCAAATGATTGGCTTTAGCGCCGCTTGCCATTTGGGTGTTTTTAAGCTCCACAAAGTTACCGATATGCACCTCTTTGTCAGTGACCGCATTGGGGCGCAGACGGGCAAATGGTCCGATTTGGTTATCTTCACCCACTACCGCATTGTCAAATAGACTATAAGGTTGCACCACAGTGCCACTGGCGATTTTGCTGTTTTTGATGATACAACCTGCGCCGATTTTGACGTTATCACCTAGCTCACAGTCACCTTCAATGATGACATTAACATCAATTTGCACATCTTTGCCAACTTTGAGCGAACCGCGTAAATCAAAACGGCTTGGGTCAATCAAATGTACGCCTTGTTGCATCAGCGCTTGGGCTTGATGCGTTTGCCAAGTACGCTCTAGATTTGCCAACTGCAGACGGTCATTCACGCCTTCGATTTCAAATTGATGGGTCGGCGATACAGTGGCGATTTCGATGCCATCGTCCACCGCCATTTTGACGATATCGGTCAGGTAATATTCGCCTTGGGCATTGTTATTGGTCAAGTTATTGAGATATTGATGCAAAATATCATTGGCGACACAGTACACACCGCTATTGATTTCAGTGATTTTTCTTTGCTCATCGTTGGCATCTTTTTCTTCGACAATGGCGATTACTTGGTTGTTGTCACGCACAATACGACCCAAACCAAACGGGTTGGCTAAGTTTAGGGTCAGCATGGCAAAACGGCTGTCTGTATTTGCCAATTTCTCTAAGGTATCGACGCCAATAAGTGGCACATCCCCTGATAAAATCAAGCTTTTCCCATCCATAGGCAACACCGGCAAAGTCATTTGCACCGCGTGACCCGTGCCCAATTGCTCAGCTTGCTCGACCCAGTCAATTTGTTCATCGGCAAAGGCATCTTTGACTTGCTGACCTTCAAAACCATAGATAATGATATTCTTTTGGCTACCCAATTGTTTGGCAGTGGCGAGTACGTGATGTAGCAAAGGCTTGCCTGCCAGCGGTTGTAGGACTTTTGGCTTGCTCGATTTCATGCGAGTGCCTTTGCCCGCTGCCATGATGATGGTGGTTAAGTTGGTCATGGGAATTCCTTATTTTTTTAAACTAATTTTAACGATACAACAGGTCAAACATAAGTAACGAGCACACTCACAAAGACTATTAGCACAACCCCTGCCATCAGCCCCGCCAAAATGTCATCAATCAAAATACCAAAGCCGCCACTGACATTTTTATCCACCCATTTAATCGGAAAGGGTTTTAAAATATCAAAAAAACGAAATGCGACAAATGCAGCAAAATATAGTAGCAGTAAACTTAACTGATGACCTTGCAATAAAGCATCATCGTAAAAATGCAGCCATAAAATTGGCAAGAGTGACACCCACATGCCGACCCATTCATCCCATACGATATGCGGGTCATCGTGTACACCCATCAAATCAGACGTTTTACCGCAGATATAACTACCGACTAGAGCGCCCACCACCGTAACCGCCAAGAACCCCCAGAACCCCAGCCATAACATCGGAATGGCAACCACCAGTCCGCCCACCGTGCCCCACGTCCCAGCAGCACGCTTTGGCAATCCTGAGCCTAAGCCGATACCGAGCCAATAAATCAGCTTTTCCCAAACGCTCACGGTTGGTGGACAAGGCGGGCAAACATTGGCTTTACGGACGTCGGGTTTATGCAGTTGAGTCATAGGAAGTTCTTTGGCTAAAAATGCTGATAGCCAGTGATCGAAAATTCAATGGGTTGGTTATTATAAGTCAGCCTCAAGCCGTTTTCTGTGACAATTTTGCCAATGGCAAAAATTTTATCCGAAAACTGTTGATTAAATTTGACAAAATTTTGCTCACTCATGGTAAAGCACAGCTGATAATCATCACCGCCGTTGAGCTGATGTTGCCACTTATCGGAATTTGGCAAGGCTTGTAATCGTGGATGCGTGGGAATACTGGCTAAATCGACCACCGCGCCCACCTTCGATGCGGTTAGGATATGACCCAAATCCTGCCCTAGCCCGTCTGAAATATCAATCATGCTATGGACAAACCCACGTAATTTTTGCCCGAGCTCAACTTGCGGAACAGGTAAATCGAGTGTCGGCTGTAAAGCGATTGGTTGTAAAGTAATATTGTGCCGCTCAGATTTTTCAGCGTTTAAAATCTGCTGTAAGGCAAAACTTGCTGAGCCAATTTCACCGCTCACACAGATGATATCACCGACTTTTGCGCCCCCTCTGGTAATAGCTTGCCCAGTTGGCACAAACCCCAGTGCAGTGACAGAGATAGTTAAGGTGTTTGATTGGGTGGTATCGCCACCGATAAGCTCGACATCAAATCGGTTACAAATGTCCGCGATACCTTGGGCGAATGGTTTGAGCCAGTCATCCTGTGCAAGCTTAGTAGGCAAGCTAATACCCAGCAATATCGCATAGGGCGTCGCCCCCATCGCTGCTAAATCGGATAAATTGACCGCGACCGATTTATAGCCGATGGCATAAGCGGATGTTGATAGGGGAAAATGCCGACCTGCAACCAGCGTGTCAATACAACTCACCAGTTCGCAATCATTTGGCATACTGCTTATCGCGCAATCATCCCCGATACCCACTTGGGTCAAAGGATTGTTGCGTGTGCAGTGTTGAAAATATTGATAAATCAAAGAAAATTCGGACATCTTAGCCATCCGTATCAAGCATAAAAGGGCGTATTGGCTACGCCCTTTACGGTATTATTTTTCTTCTTCAGTGGTCGCTTGCGATGGCGGCTGCGGCGCATCCTCTGTTTTGGCTTTTTTAGCATCTGCCTCTACTTCAGGCATACGCGCGTCTTTGGCGATTTTATCCATCACCACATGAATCATTTTATAGCCATCTGATGAGCCAAAATGGGTATTGAGCTGAATCGCTTCATCAATCACTACTTTGTAAGGCACTTCCAAGTGCTGCTTCATCTCATACGCACCGACAAGCAGTACCGCTTGCTCAACTTTATCTAGACGTGTCCAAGGGCGATCAAGTAGGCTGTCGATATAGGAGATTAAGTCATCGCTTTGCTCAATGATTTTGCTCAGTAGCTCGTGATAATAGCCCAAATGCACCGTGTGCATGGCATTCTCACTGCGGGTATGGGCTTCGATTTCGTGCGATGGGTTACCTGTCAACAGCCATTCATATAACCCTTGCACCACAAAACGGCGTGCTTTACGAATCGCGGTCAGGCTGGTTTTATAATTGACGGCGTTGTCTTGACTCGCCTGCTCTGGTGTGGTGTGGGTTGAATTATCAGTCATATCGCTACCTTATTCACCAGCCATTTGTGCGTCAATTTGACCCAACACGTTAATCATCTCAAGCGCGACCATGGCTGCTTCTGAGCCTTTGTTACCTGCTTTGGTGCCAGAGCGTTCAATGGCTTGTTCGATGCTGTCTGTGGTCAAAATTGCATTAATGACAGGCACGTCATAGTCCAACCCAATCGCGCCTAAGCCTTTGGCAGATTCACCAGCGACAAAATCAAAGTGCGGCGTGCTACCACGAATCACCGCGCCTAAACCGATGATAGCGTCAAATTTATCGGTTTGTGCCATACGAGCAACCGCCAATGGAATTTCCCAAGCACCCGGTACACGCACCACAGTAATATTGCTACCGGCGATACCATGACGCAGTAAGGTATCAATCGCGCCGCTGACCAAACTTTCTACCACAAAGCTGTTAAAACGTCCTACCACCATACCGATTTTGGCGTGGGCATTGGTGTGTAGTTCACCGCTGATATGCTGTACTTGGGCGAGTTCGTTTTGAAGATTTGCCATGATGATTACCTTTAAATTGTAAAAATTAGAATCTGATTTTGCTAGGTATGATACCATTTTTGTTAGGTTTATTCATGTTATTTAGCATGACCCTAGGTTACTGCCATTAAAATAAAAAATCCGCCATAGCGACGGACTTTTATACAAAACAATTAAGCTTATTGGGTCAAAAAGCTTGGTAATGCTTTATGACGTTTTTCCAATTCTTTGGCTTTTTTCTTACTGACACCGCCCAACACCTCAATGGCATGACGCAGGCGCTGCAATGTCATATCTGCCCCAATCAAATACATTGAATTCATCACAGGCGTGCTTGACTTGCTACCTGCGATGGCAATAAAAAATGGCGACATAAAATCACGCAACTTAATGCCCATCTCGCCTGCCAAACCAGACAATACCGCTTGGATATTCTCCTCCGTCCATACAGGCAGGGTTTCTAACTGCCATTGCGCAAGTTGCAGAATCTCCACGGTTTGCTCAGTGGATAACACTTTATGCTCAAAGTCCACCTCACTAATCGTTGGCAAGTTTTGGAAATAAAAGCCCGACCAATTCACCGCATCTGACAACAAGTTAATGCGTGGCTGGATGGCTTTGGCAATCGCGGTAAGTTTGTCGCTGTCATTGGCCCAATCGAGAATTTTGGTTTTTAAGGCTTCGGGTGACAGTGAACGCAACCATTCGCCATTGAGCCAAGTGAGTTTTTCCACATCAAAAATCGGACCACCAAGCGACACCCGTTTGATGTCAAAACTGGCAATCATTTCATCCAAGGTGAATTTTTCGGCTTCATCTGGCATGGAGTAGCCCATCCGTCCCAAGTAGTTAAGCAAGGCTTCTGGCAACACACCTGCATCACGGTAATAAGTGATAGACGTTGGGTTTTTGCGTTTGGATAGTTTGGATTTGTCGGGGTTTCTAAGCAGTGGCATGTGACATAGCACTGGCATATCCCAACCAAAATATTTATACAATAATTGATGCTTTGGAGCAGAGTTAATCCACTCTTCGCCACGAATGACGTGGGTAATCTGCATCAAATGGTCATCGACCACGTTTGCCAAATGGTAGGTTGGTAGACCGTCGGTTTTGAGTAGCACTTGCATATCCACTTGTGACCAAGGAATCTCGACTTCACCACGTAGCATATCGTCAAATTTACATACACCCTCGTCTGGCACACGCATACGAATGACGAATGGCTTGCCTTCGGCGGCGAGCTTGTCCGATTGTTCACGCGTAAGGTTCGCATAGCGACCGTCATATTTTGGCGTTTCGCCCCGCGCCATTTGTTCGGCTCGCATTTGATCTAACTCTTCGGCTGTGGCAAAACAGCGGAATGCATGACCTTTGTCCAACAGTTCTTCGGCGTATTGTTTGTAGATGTCTTTACGCTCGCTTTGGCGGTACGGTGCATGTGGACCGCCCACGTCTGGACCTTCTGCCCAGTCAAGACCGACCCAGCGCAGCGCGTCCAAAATCATTTGTTCAGATTGAGCTGTGGAGCGCGTTTGGTCGGTGTCTTCAATGCGTAGGATAAAGTCGCCGCCATGCGCTTTGGCAAAGGCAAGGTTAAATAGTGCGATATAGGCGGTGCCAACGTGGGGAAAGCCAGTGGGGCTTGGGGCAATACGAGTACGGACTTTTGACATGGATTTCTCAATTTTACAAAAATTTCAAATTAGCGGCTATTATAGCCGACTATCGAAGTTTTATAAATTGAATCCTAGCGATGGATGATAGGTAGCTGATAAAATCTAAATTTGGAAGGCAACGCTAAATGCTAGATTGACTTTGGCATTTAGCGTTATTTTTGAAGACTACTTCAATTATTTATCCTTGCGATGGCGAATGATTTCGACAATCATTGGTACCACCGAAAACACAATAATCGCAATCATAATCCACGAAAAATGTTCTTTGACAAAGGGTAATTGACCAAAAAAATAGCCTAGCGTGGTAAAAGATACGACCCATAATACCGCGCCAACGATGTTATAGCGAGCAAACTGGGCATAATTCATGTTGCCCATCCCGCCTACAAACGGCGCGAAAGTGCGTACAATGGGAATAAAACGGGCAATAATAATGGTGCGTCCGCCGTATCTTTCATAATAATCGTGGGTTTTTTGCAAATAGCTTTGCTTAAAAATCTTGGAATTGGGATTGGAAAATAACTTTTGCCCAAAGTGTTTGCCAATCTCAAAATTGACAAAATCGCCCAATACTGCCGCCACAATCAATAAACCAATTAGCACAAAGATATTCATATCGCCCACTGCGGCAATGGTGCCTGCGGCAAACAACATCGAATCCCCTGGCAAAAATGGCAACACCACCAGACCCGTCTCGCAAAACACAATGGCAAACAAAATCGCATAAATCCAATTACCATAGTTGTTGACCAGCTCTTGTAAATGATCACCGATATGCAAAATAAAATTTACCAACCACATGGGCTATCCTTATAATTTTAGACAAAACAACAAAATATAACTAATCTACAGTCGTTATATGAAGGCAATATTAAGCAGACAACATTATAGCAAGAATGGGTAAAAATTTTGTGTTTTTAGGCAAAAATCATCTTGACAGCAAAATCAGTTTTCAATAAAATACGCGCACTCTTAGGCAAAGCAGTCTAAATAATTCCCAAAAATGGGGCTATAGCTCAGTTGGTAGAGCACTTGCATGGCATGCAAGGGGTCAGCGGTTCGACTCCGCTTAGCTCCACCACTATTAAGTCTGCTTAGAGCACCTCGTGCGATTGCGTCCCCATCGTCTAGAGGCCTAGGACATCGCCCTTTCACGGCGGTAACCGGGGTTCGAATCCCCGTGGGGACGCCACTTATTTTAAAAAAGCCATTGTCTGACGGACGATGGCTTTTTTGTTTTTGCTGTCTGTTTGTCGTAGGCTTTTGTGGTATGTAGTGTTGCTTTGCCACATCCTAGGTTAAATAGGTTAAATAGCTTACAATGTTTTGCTTTTCTCCATGCCGCATGCCTCACCCTACAAAATCAATTTTCCTTGCGCTCAGTTGACGCTTTGTCATCAAAATTAGCATATAATTGAGCGCGCAATTGCGTATGTGATAAATGACTTTTTGGCTATCTGCTTTAAGCTACTTGATTTAAGCCACTAAATTTTACCACTCAAGATTTTACCACTTGAGTTTTGACTCGCTGATTTTAAGCTATTGGGAAACTGGGCGAAGACTATGGCAAATTTTAACACCCACATAAGCGTGGCTTTTGTCGCAAGTGGCGTCACTGGCTTGGTGATTTATAAGGCAGGGATGCTGACCGCGCCTGAATATTTGATGTGTGTGGTGGCTGGTACCATTGGTGGATTGCTGCCCGATATTGATTTGGACCACTCGGTACCCGCGACCGTAGGATTTAATGTCGTATCGCTGTTGAGCGCATTTTTTATTGTTATCTTGTGTGTCGGGCAGTTTTCGTTGGTTGCATTGGCAGGATTATGGTTAGCATCTTATTTGCTGATGCGCTACGGTGTGTTTAATTTATATAGCAAATTGACGGTGCACCGCGGTATCGTGCACTCGATTCCCTATCTGGGAATTATGGCGATGACCCTCGTGTACGCCAGCTTTTATGGGTTTAAGCAAGGCGCTGTTATCAGTTGGTTTTTGGGGCTGTTTTTGATGTTTGGCGCCATTGTTCATCTGCTGTTAGATGAGATGTTTAGCGTCAACCTGTTAGGGCTGAGTGTCAAAAAATCTTTTGGTACCGCGTTTAAAGTGTTTAAATTCGATCAAGTAGGCTGGTATTTGGGCTTATATGCCGTGTTGGCTGCCCTGATTGTGTTTGCCCCGCCGTTTAAAGTATTTTGGCAGACGCTACAAGACCCGATTAGTTGGCTTATTTTAAAGAAAAATATCTTGCCTACCACCATCAACCTACCGAACATTCATTAACATGATACATACGTCACCTTGCCCGTGCGGCTCTACACTGTCTTATGCTGATTGCTGTGCGCCCCTGCATGCGGGGCAAAAAATCGCCGACACCGCCGAACAGCTTATGCGCTCACGCTACTGTGCGTTTGTGCTTCAACATGTCGAGTATATCGTTGCCACCACCGCGCCTTTTCAGCAGCCGCTGCTCGACACCCAAGCAATTAGCGACTGGGCGCAGCAGACTGACTGGGCAGGACTTGAAGTCATCAACCATCTAGCAAACCTTGGCAAACGCCATGCACAAGTGGAGTTTAAAGCCTACTTTCACTTGCCTGCATCAGCTGTGCACTCCGCTGGTTTGGATTTAGCTGTTCTAGACAACAAAGGTTTAGACAGTAAAGGCGTCCATCATGAGCTATCAACTTTTGTGAATATACCCACCCATGACAACAGCCGTTGGTATTTTTTGGATCCGACAGTGGTCATGTCTGTCACCCAAAAGCAGCCTTGCCCCTGTGGCAGTGGTGAGAAATACAAACGCTGCTGTGGACAGTTTTTGACTTAATCGCTGCGCCATTGATAACAAAAACTTTAACAACCGCTCTACAATTTTTTTGTTTTTTAAAAGGGCTTTTTTGCTAGACTAATTTTATTTGCGATTTTGCGATAAAGATAACGATATTAAAGGAGAGTCCCATGCCAGCGCTACGCCAAGATATTGATCCAGACGGTTTATTAGAATACTCTGTGGTCTACACCGACCGCTCGCTCAATCACATGTCCAAAAAATTCCAAACCGTGATGAATGATTTGTCCACAAGTTTGAAAAACGTGTACAACGCCGATGCGGTGGCAATCGTGCCGGGTACAGGGAGTTATGGTATGGAAGCGGTTGCGCGCCAGCTTGCCACTGACCAAACAGTGCTTATCATCCGTAACGGCTTTTTTAGTTTTCGTTGGACGCAAATCCTTGAAAAAGGTCGTATCACGAATGACGTGACCGTCCTGACCGCACACATCGGTGACAGCAACCAACAACAGCAGTTTGAGCCAGTGGCAATCGAGACGGCTGTCGCTGAGATTCAATCCAAAAAACCTGCGGTGGTATTTGCCCCCCATGTCGAAACCGCGGCAGGTTTGATGCTCCCTGATGACTATATCAAACAACTTGCCGATGCGGTACATAGTGTCGGTGGTTTACTGGTCATTGACTGTATCGCCTCAGGCTGCGTGTGGCTTGATATGAAAGCGTTGGGCATTGATGTGCTCATCTCTGCGCCACAAAAAGGCTGGTCAAGCACGCCATGTGCGGGGCTAGTGATGATGAATGAAACAGCCGTTGCCAAAGTGGAAGCCACCGAATCGACCAGTTTTGGGCTGGATCTCAAACAGTGGCTCACTATCATGCGCGCTTATGAAAATGGCGCTCATGCGTATCATGCGACGATGCCAACCGATGGTCTGACCAAATTCCGCGATACCGTCAAAGAAGCCGAAGCGATTGGACTTGATAAACTCAAAAGCGCTCAATTTGAATTGGGTCAAAAAGTGCTCTCTGTCCTCAATCAACACGATATTATCAGCGTCGCAGCTGCAGGCTACCAAGCGCCCGGTGTGATTGTGGTCTATACTGACCGTGATGATATGCACAAAGGTGCAGCATTTGCAGCCCAAGGCTTACAAATTGCAGGCGGCGTCCCACTGAAAGTTGGCGAACCCGACAGCTTTAAAACATTCCGTTTGGGGCTATTTGGGTTAGATAAATTAACAGATGTAGACGGTACAGTCAGCCGTTTTAAGCAAGCGCTTGAGAAAGTATTAGCTTAATTATCAACGTACGTGTTAGCGCATTGATTAGCAGAACAACGGTTTGTTTTAAAAGCTCTGTGAAACAGGGCTTTTTTTATCTCTTAACACTCACTCATACAGCCTTTTTGCTATGCGAAAGGTATTGCAATGGGCTTCCACCACATCGTCGATGTTTTCTGAGTAGCCGCCACCCATCACCACCGCCACTGGAATTCCATGGGCTTTGGCTTGGCTAAATACAAACGCATCACGCTTGGCACAGCCGTCACGGGTGAGCGCGAGTTTACCGAGCTTATCGGTGGAGAGCACATCCACAGCAGACTGGTAAAACAGCATATCGGGTTTCACTTTTGTGATGAGTGCTGGCAGCGTCTCCATTAATATTGCTAAATACGCCTCATCGCCTGTCTCGTTTGGCAAATCAATATCCAAATCAGATGCTTGCTTGCGAAACGGATAGTTTTTTGCGCCATGCATACTGAAGGTAAATACCCGAGGTTCATTTGCCATCAAATGCGCTGTACCGTTGCCTTGATGCACATCCAAATCTACCGTCAGAATCTGGGTCGCTTGTCCACGTGCCAACAATAAATTACTCGCCACCGCCACATCGTTAAACACGCAAAACCCTTCGCCATGATCGGCAAACGCATGGTGGGTACCGCCTGCGATATTGAGCGCGACACCGAATTGTTTGGCGAATAACGCACATTCATAAGTGCCGTGGGCAATCACACGTTCCCGTTCAACGAGCCTGGGCGTCATCTCAAAGCCGATGGCACGCGCGTCCTTGGCGGGCAATGTTTGCTGTTTTAGATGCTGCCAGTACGTTTGTGTATGTGTGGTGAGAATTTCGTCTTCGCTCAATCGCTGCGGGGCAAAAAAATTGGCTTGGGTGAATGTACCCTCCGCCAATAACCGCTCCGCAATCATCGGATATTTTTGCATGGGAAAACGGTGACGCTCGGGGACGTCATATTTAAAAATATCAGAATAAGCGACTTTTATCATATTATAAGCTCGCCCCCACTTTGCGGGCGATGGCAATGCCTTCTTCAATGGTTAAGCAGGTCGGATTATCAGGCGTATCTTTAAATAAAATATCACCATCCCGAAACA
The DNA here is from genome assembly GCF_032097965.1 of Moraxella sp. CTOTU49803. Taxonomy (NCBI): domain Bacteria; kingdom Pseudomonadati; phylum Pseudomonadota; class Gammaproteobacteria; order Moraxellales; family Moraxellaceae; genus Moraxella; species Moraxella sp. CTOTU49803. The sequence continues at coordinate 17,824 of NZ_DAMCJP010000007.1, forward strand.
TCAAACATTCATCCACATACAGCTGTTGCCAGTGTTCGTTGTAAGTCAAAGGAATGGTAGTAATCAAGGTGACTTTATCGGTCTGCGAGGTCACTTCGCTAAAATCAATCGACAGCTCACTATCAGCGAGTTTCGCCTCACCAAATGGCGCTTTACGGGTGATAAAAAACAGCAAGCTTCCTGCATAGGCTAGCTGCCAATCGCCATTGCTAATGAGACAATTAAACAAACCCAACGCCGATAACTCACGACAAATCGTGGTCAAAAACTGGAATAACACCTCATAACTGGGCGGCTCACTAAACTGTGATTTGAGGCGATTGAGCAGATAACAAAACGCCATCTCCGAATCGGTTGTACCTACGGGCTGATAGTGGGTGGGCACAGGGCTGAGCTGGTCAATAAAATCCATCTGTAATTGCCCATTATGCGCAAATGCCCATTCCTCGCCCCATACCTCACGGACAAATGGGTGGGTATTAGCCAAGCAATTTGTGCCTTGCGTGGCTTTGCGAATATGGCTAATCACATTCATCGCCTTAATCGGATAACTATTGACTAAATCCGCCACCGGTGAGCAGAAACTGGGCTTGTCATCGTGAAATTGACGTATACCAGCTTTACCATTACCCTTTGATGGGTCGGGGTTTTTTTCAAAAAACACAATACCAAACCCATCGGTATGGATATCGGTCTGCCCGCCCCGCTTGCGAAACCCCGCAAAGCTAAAATGAATATCGGTGGGTGTGTTGCAATTCATACCCAGAAGTTGGCACATGGTGATTAGGGTTCCTTTCTACTGCAATTTTGCTGAGTCGTTATTGGCTAACAAGTCGTCATCCGCTAGTTGCGAGGTGTCATCGATATTATCGAGCAAAGCTTTGGCTTGCTCAACATCTTCAGGCGCAACCCATAGCACACCGCCTGTGTTCAATCCCATCAAATCAATGAGTTGGGTCTGTACGTTGATGCCGTTGTTTTGTAAATAGATGGCGTGGGTTTCTGCCAATAAGTTGGTCGGGTATTGGGCAAGTTTTTGCCAGTGATTGCTATCGTTCATTTCTATTGTCCTGTAAGCATGGATTTGACAGTAAAGATAGTATAACAATTAGAGTGAATACGCCCCCAACCCTATGTTATTCTTTTTAGGATAAACGTAATCGGGGCGTTTTTTTGTCCTTGTTTTACCAATCTATTTGTTTTACCAATGTACCTATTGACGATTTGGTAAATTATGCCATGCGATAAAAACACTGCAATGCCTTATTTAACCTTCCCCCAATGAAAGCTGGCTAGGCGTTTCATCAAATCAGGATTTTTTACCATAATATTATCGCCCGTACGACCTTGCTGACGGTTATAATAAATCACATTCAAACGCAGCAGCCAAAACGTCACGCCCGCCATAGCAAGCATGATCGGCAATGCCTTTTTCTCATCATCGCTCAAAGCGCGTTTGCTCTCGTACCCTTGTAAAAACGCTTGCATCTTGGCGTCATCAAAATTTACCGCTTCACCATCGTTGGCGTTACCCCAAGTGGTGCAAAAATCATTAATGGTAATCGCCACATCCATCACAAAATGTTCAACACTGACTTCGGTAAAATCAAGCAAACCTGTGAGTGTTGGCTGGGTTTCATTACTAAAATCCCACAGCGTGTTATCGGCAAACATGTCCAGATGACATAAACCTGTTGGCAAATTTTTGCTCGCTACGGTTTCGTACGCTTGCCAAATATCATTCATCAGCTTGGCTTCATCGCTTGGCATAAACTTGGTTTCACGGTCACGCACCAGATGCCAAGGATATAACTCAACGCCATAGTTTTGCGCGGGGGTCAAGGTTTGCAAGGTTTGGTGAAGAACGGCTAAAGCCTCGCCCATTTGACGGCACATATCAGGTGTGGTTGCTTTCGGGTGACCGCCCGAGAGTTTTGGGGATACCACAATGGCTTTGTTGTCAAAATACAGCAAATACTCGCCGTTTTTGGCGGCTAGCGGTGCTGCTACAGGTAGCTGGTCTTTTAAGCGGTTTAGGATAATCGCCATTTTTTGAATTTCATGCGGTTTGCGTTCTTCAAACAAGGTAAATACATAAGACGGCTCGCCGGCTTTGTCCGTGGTTGTTTCAATAAACCAATTACTGTTTTTGATACCCTGTGTGATAGGTATGGCTTTGGCAAAATCCACGCCAAATTGTTGGCAAAAATCACTAAATTGTTGGTCAGTCAACTGGGTATATACAGACATAAGGCATCCTTGAAGCGCAGCACACCGATAAAACTGCGGTAATGGCAAAGTAAATTTGATAAACTTACGGCTATTATAGAAGGAAATCGAATATGTTAGCAAAACGAATTATCCCTTGCCTTGATGTTGACAATGGTCGGGTGGTCAAAGGTGTGCAATTTGTCGACATCAAAGACGCGGGCGACCCTGTTGAAGTGGCGCAGCGCTACAACGAACAAGGCGCGGATGAAATCACTTTTTTGGATATCACCGCTACCCATCATGGACGCGACACCACCTATCACACGGTTGAACGCATGGCAGAAACCGTATTTGTACCGCTGACCGTGGGCGGCGGGGTGCGTAAAGTCGATGACATTCGTCACTTGCTAAACGCGGGTGCGGATAAAGTATCGATTAATTCAGCGGCAATTTTTAACCCTGAATTTGTCGGTGAAGCGGCAGCGCGTTTTGGCAGTCAGTGTATCGTAGTAGCGATTGATGCCAAAAAAGTGGCTGACAATCAATGGGAAATATTTACCCATGGGGGACGCAAAGCGACTGGCATTGATGCGGTGGCATGGGCGGTAAAAATGGCAGGTTTTGGGGCGGGTGAACTGCTTGTGACCTCGATGGACTCAGATGGCACCAAAAACGGCTATGATATCGCCTTGATGAAACGCATTACAGATAGCGTGAATGTACCAGTGATTGCATCGGGTGGTGTCGGTAATTTGCAACACTTGGCAGATGGGGTGCTGCAAGGCGGTGTTGATGCGGTACTAGCGGCGAGTATTTTCCATTTTGGCGAATATACCGTGGGGGAAGCCAAGCAGTTTATGGCACAGCAAGGCATTGAAATGCGCTTATAGAGGAAAAATTATGTCAATAAAAGGCCGTATTATCAAATGGGACGATGAAAAAGGGTTTGGTTTCATCAAAGTACCTGACAATGCTGAGAACATATTCGTACACGCATCAAGTTTTGTCGATAAGCGTCTTCGTCCAGCGGTTGGGGATGAGGTAACATTTGAAGTAAAGCAGAGCCATAGAGGGTTAGAAGCTAAAAAAGTCTGCTATCCTAACCAACCCTCTCAGCTGTTAACCACTTCAAATTTGCCTCGCAATCATCGTAATAATACGCGTGCTAGTAGTAGTGTTTCGTCTTTCCTACTGAAATTAATTATATTAGTGGGTTTGATAATTGGCAGCTATTACTTTTATACTCAATATCAACAAAAAATTCGACTAACGGATTATACTAAACCTGTTTATGCAGAAAGCACTTCTAACACATCTACTTTAAACTCATCAAGTAATTTTAAATGTGATGGTCGCCAACATTGCTCTCAGATGAATTCGCTTGAAGAAGCAAAGTTCTTTATCAAAAACTGCCCCAACACTAAAATGGATGGTGATAATGATGGCGAGCCTTGTGAGAACGATAGCCGTTGGTAATAACTAAAAGGGCACAGCAAAAAATAGCCCAAACTAGCCAAAACTGCTATGATATTGGCATTTTCGATAATGACTAAACTGCCATGTTTCCACTAATTTTAACTCACCCGCAATGGGATCCTGTCGCTCTGCATTTGGGACCTGTCCAAGCCCACTGGTACGGGCTGATGTATTTACTGGCTTTTGCTGCCGCTTATGCGTTGGCTTGGTATCGCACTAAATCACGCCCAGACTGGAATGCCGACATGGTCGCTGACCTGGTGTTTTACGGGGCGATGGGCGTGATTCTAGGCGGTCGTATCGGCTATGTGCTGTTTTATCAATTGAGCGAATTTTTAGCCAATCCGATGTATTTGTTCAAAATCAACCAAGGCGGCATGTCGTTTCATGGGGGATTTTTGGGTGTCGCCATCGCAATGCTATTTTTTGCCCGCAAATATCAAAAGAATATTTGGAATGTGCTAGATTTTATTATTCCCTGCGTGCCAACCGGACTGCTGTTTGGTCGTATTGGCAATTTTATCAATGGCGAATTGTGGGGTCGCGTGTCTGATGGGGGTTACAACTGGCTGATGCTGTTCCCGCAAGCGGTCAATGAAGACAATGAACTGCTCAAACAAACCCCTGCCCTGCAAAGCCTTGCGCAAACCTTTATGATTGATGGCAACAATTATTTGTTACTCCCCCGCCATCCCTCACAGCTGTATCAGGCTTTTACTGAAGGGGTGGTACTGTTTGTTTTGGTTTGGTGGTTTGCCAGCCGGCCGCGTCCGCGTATGGCAGTCAGTGGTTTATTTGTGATGGGCTATGGTATTGCACGTTTTATTACCGAATTCTTCCGCCAACCTGATGCTGACCAAGGTTTTATTTTGTTAGGGTGGATGACAAAAGGGCAAATCTTAAGCCTACCGATGATTATCGGCGGTTTGGTTTTATTAATTTGGGCGTATAAAAACCAAATCTATGATTGGGGCAGTCAAAAGAATGTGGACTAACAAACAAAACTAACCAAGGAATTCATTACCCATGATTACGTCAAAAAACGAACAAGCCTATTTGGATTTACTTAAACTGGTGCTAGATAACGGCATACAAAAAGGCGACCGTACGGGTACCGGCACCATCAGCTATTTTGGCGCGCAGATGCGGTTTGATTTGAATAAGGGTTTTCCACTACTGACTACCAAAAAGATCCATACCAAAAGCGTGATTTATGAGCTGCTTTGGTTTTTAAAAGGCGATACCCATGTCCAATACTTGCAGGACAATGGGGTACGCATTTGGAATGAATGGGCAACCGCTGAGCAAACTGCCCGCTTTGGCAAGCCTGAAGGCGAACTTGGCGCGGTATACGGACACCAGTGGCGCAACTTCGGGGCAAGCAAAAAAGCGGACGGCAGCTACCATTCAGACGGTTTTGACCAAATCAGTTGGGTGGTCAATGAAATCAAAAACAACCCAAACTCGCGCCGTTTGATTGTCTCTGGCTGGAATCCTTTGGAGGCCAACGAAGTCGCCTTGCCCCCTTGTCATACCCTGTTTCAGTTTTTTGTCGCCGATGGCAAATTATCTTGTCAGTTGTACCAACGCTCGGCGGATTTGTTTTTGGGTGTACCTTTTAACATTGCCAGCTATGCCTTGCTTACCCATATGATAGCCCATGTGACGGGGCTTGGCGTCGGTGAGTTTGTGTGGACGGGTGGTGATTGTCATATCTATAACAATCATTTACAGCAAGTGAATGAGCAGCTTAGCCGCGAGCCGTTTGCCCTACCCAAACTTTGGCTCAATCCTGACATTACTGACATTTTTGCCTTTGATTTTAACGATATAAAAATTGAAAATTATCAAAGCCATGCCACAATTAAGGCTGAAGTCTCTGTATAAGCTTACAACCCAATGCCAAAACTCACAACAATAAGGATAAATCATGAGTTATTCTAATGTGGAAGTCGCCCAAATCGTGGCGATGAGCCAAAACCGCGCCATTGGCAAAGACAATCAATTGCCTTGGCACATCTCTGAGGACTTGAAACATTTTAAAAAACATACCAATGGCGGTATTGTGATTATGGGTCGCAAGACCTTTGAATCTATGGGCGCAAAACCCTTGCCCAACCGTACCAATTTTGTGATTACCACCAACTTGGATTACCAAGTGGATGATGATGCCGTCATTGTGATGCACAATCTAGATGACGCACTGACCCAAGCCTCATCACTGGCGCATGGTAAAGGTTTACAAACGATTTGGGTGATTGGTGGCGAAAAAGTCTTCCAACAAGCCCTACTGTTTAGTGATCGATTAGAAATCACCCAGGTCGATACCGTGATTGACAACGCAGCAGCCTTTTATCCAGAGATTACCAGTGATTTTGTCAAAACATCAGAAAGTGAAAAATTCACGGATGAACAAAGCGGGTTGAGTTATCAGTTTGTCACTTACCAAAAAGCTTAAGCTTGACAGTGACGACTTAGCGCACAAAAAAAACCACGTTAGATAACGTGGTTTTTTTATGTAGGTATCGATGTCTTATTTTGATTGTTCTTGAGACTTGACCGCTGAGGCAACAGGTGGTGCGATATTTGGGGTGTCACCTGTTTTTGCTTTAATCTCTGCTTTGGCTTCAGCCGTTGAGGCATTACGCGCTTCAATGGTCGATGTTTTTGCAGTAGCCGTTGGTGCAGAAGATGGCGTCATAGAGGCATTGTCTGGGCTAGCAACTGTGGCGTTTGGACCTGTTGCGGTGTCTGCATTGGCAGTGGCGGTGGTGGTTTCACCCGCCGCAGGTGAGGTTGCCGCAGGCGTCGAACCCGCTGGTTTGGCAGCGGCAGCAGCAGATGCAGCGGCTTTGGCTTCCACTTCAGCATTGAGTTTTGCAACGTCAACGTGGTTACCAGCGGGGCGAACAATTGCTGAAATAAGGATTAATAAAACCACGCCTAGAAACGCTAAAACGCCAATTAAAGAGTAACTAAGTTCTTTTTTGACATTGTTTTCCACGACTTCATGATGAGCCATCGTAAACCTCACTGTAAATCATTGGGGCAAGAGTTGTTGAATCTAAATGAATTCAAATCTAATTTTTAACTATTATACGGAACTTTGTAACCATTATATACTAAATTTTTGCAATTGGTGACAAAACCTTACTGCATCTAAGGTTTTTAACGTGTTTTACGAACCAGCCAACTAATCAGTAGCAATAGCGCTGCCAGTACCAAGATAGGATAACTACCCCAGCGCATAAATGGCGTATTACCAACGCGCGATTGGATCTCACCCCGTAGCACCGTGCGTTCAAAGGCTGGCGCTTTGGCAACAATATCGCCTTTATCATTGATAATGGCAGTCACGCCTGTATTGGTGGCGCGCATAAACCAGCGACCGGTTTCAATCGAGCGCATTTGCACCATTTGTAGATGCTGCAATGGACCTGCCGATGTGCCAAACCAGGCATCATTGGATACGGTCAATAGAAAGTCGGTATTTTTGGCATTGCGGCGGGTGGTATCAGGATAGGCGACTTCATAACAAATTGCCACGCCGACTGGGTGGTTTTTGACTTGCAAGGGCGCTTGGTGCGCAGACCCACTACGAAAACTCATGGTACCGCTCATCAAGTTTGGCAATGCCCAATCTAACATTCCTTCAAACGGGATATATTCGCCCACGGGTACCAAATTTTGCTTCTTGTATAAGCCTTTGGCATCGGCGCCCAAAGCAATCACACTGTTGTAAAATGGCTCGTACTTATCAACTTTTGGGTCGTATTCATTGACATCCACATACGGGATACCGGTGAGCCATGCGCTATTGCTTTCGCGGGCTTGGGCAGCAATTTGACTGATAAAGGGCATGGCGTCGGTTTGAAACATCGGAATTGACGACTCTGGCCATAAGATAATGTCCTGCCCCCATTCTGTTTTACTTAAACCTGCATAGATACCCAGCGTTTGGACTTGGTACTCTTGCAGCCATTTTAAGTCCTGCGGAATATTGCCTTGCACTAACGAAACTTTTAGATTTGGTGTGCCTTTGGGGGTCGTCCATTGCGGGGCAATAAGCCACAGCGCCACGCTTGCCAGTAACATCACAGATGAGGGAATTAAAAAACGGTATTTTTTTCGCGCCGCTTCCACCAGACTTGCTGAGACAAACACCGATACAAAGCTCAGCGCCAACACCCCAAAAATTGGGGCAAGGCTCGTCAGCCAAGGTTGCGCTGTATAAGCATAGCCCACAAATAGCCAAGGAAAACCTGTAAATAGCCAGGTTTTTAACCACTCTTGTACCACCCATAATGATGCAAAGCTTAGCGGCTGTTTTGCCACAAAGCGGTTAAAAATGACCGCCAAGGCACCATGAAACAATCCCATTCCTAAGCCAACAAAACCAATCATCAGCAAGGCTAACAAGGTAGGGGTATCACCATAGGTATGAATGGAGGTAAACAACCAAAACGCGCCCACGCTCCACAATCCCATACCATACATTTCACCGAGCCAAAACGCCCGCCAATTTGACATTGGGGGCAATAATAGCCAATACAGCACCAGTGGCGACAACAGTGCCACTAGCCAAAAATCGTAAGGCGCTAACGCAAAGATAAATGCCGCACCCGCAAGCCAAGCCAGCACCAGTTTGGGTAATAGGGGCTGTTTGGTATTTGCAGATTTGGCACTATCGTGATGAGATTGTACAGAAAGTTGCTTTTTTAGGGACTGGGTAGTAAGACGCATTGGCGGGTATTGCCTTTAGGGTTAAACGGTTTTGCAAACATAAGTAATTGGACTAATCGTCGAGCTGATTATACCTTTTAACCAGTTCAATTTCTTGGATAAATCGACCATCTGCTGACAATACCGTCAAACGACAATCGTCAATAAAGACGGTTTGACCCAATACCTCATTGACTTCGCCAAGCTCTTGCATGACCAGTCCACCCATACTAGTGACATCCTCACTATCAAAATGGGTACCTAGCTGTTCATTACAGTCTGAGACTGAGGTGATGGATTGCACAATCCATGTGTCAGGCTGGTTGGGCACAGGCACTATATGATTGATATCGGTATCTTCTTCGATGTCGTCATGCTCATCGATGATATCACCGACAATTTCTTCGAGTAAGTCTTCCATCGTCACCACGCCTGCTGTCACCCCAAACTCATCGATGACGATTGCCATATGAATTTGGTTTTTTTGAAATAGACGCAGCAGGTTGTCAGAACGCGCAGTTTCACTGATATAAATCGGCTGACGTACAATCGCTTCAAGATTAAAATGGTCAATATTTTGACCTTGCGCCTTGGCGACCAAAAACGGAATCAAATCTTTGGCAAGTAAGATACCCATCACTGTGTCTTTGTTGTCATCGATAAATACAGGATAACGCGAGTGGGCGGTTTCCATATAGAGCGACATGATATCTTGCAAGTTTTGGTGCTGGGTGATGCCTGCAACGTGGCTGACAGGGGTCATGATTTCTCGCACTTGAATAGCGGGTAAATCTAGCACGCCCTCTAACATATCGACGGTGTCGGGCGCCAAAAATCGACGCGAATCATGTACCAATTTGACTAGTTCATCACGGGTTTCAGGGGCGGTAGATAGCCAGCGTTTCAGACCGCGTGACCAGCTACTGCCTTGCTGTTTGTTTGACAGGTGTGAACTCGAATTGTCGTCTGACATAGCCGACGAGACCCTCATATGGCGAAAGATTTTTTTACCTTACCTTAAGCCCATGATGATTGCAATGGTATTTTTCTTAATTTTATTGTATTTTTTGGCTGATTTTACTCACCCATCAGCTTGCTCGGTGCTAGTAAAGTCTCGAATAACCAAGCGCTATTGGCGAATCCAATGAATCACCCGTTCTTCCTGCTCTAGCTCAGAAACTTCTGTTTCAGACTGACAGCGTCCCGCCACGCTGATATTTTTTTGGCGCATCATGGTTTGTGTCATGGCGGCATCCTGAGTGAGCAATAAATGCCAGCTTGGCAGTTGTTGCCCGTAGTACAAGCGCTTGTAGGCACAGCTTGCCGGTAGCCAGTACATCTCGCCAATGTTATCGATGGTTAGGCTGATGCAATCGGGCACATAGTCGCGCCTTGTTGGGTAATGCTGGCAAGCCCCTGTGGCACAATCAAGCAGGCGACAGGCGACATCACTGTATTCAACTTCATCGGTGTCATCGTCTTTAAATTTAATCAAACAACACGCCCCACAGCCATCGCACAAGGCTTCCCATTCAGCTTGGGTCAATTGTTCTAACGAAAATCGCTCCCAAAATTGCGGGCGTAAGGTAACAGATTGGCTCATTATGTTTCCAACTTTCGGCTTGTATAAAACAGTGACAGTATTATAACGGAAAATACGATGATTTCAGTATACAGTAATGCCTGTATTAACCGTTGCACTGACTTGCCACGCTCTCATTAGCGTATGAATCCAGCGTTTTTATAACGCCAGTGTCTTATAACAATAGCAACCAATCATATATTTACCATAACATAAGGATCCATGATGCCAATTCAAATTTTACAACTCGAATCTACCACCACCGATGGCGTGGAGCTCAAAAGCTATGTCTGTCTACCAGAATCAGCGAGCCACGACAATCCTGCCCCAGCGATTTTAGTGGCGCCTGAATGGTGGGGCGTGGTTGAGCACCCACAAAAAGTCACTGAGCGTTTAGCCGAAGCGGGTTTTGCTGCCGTCGCCATGGATGTGTATGGCGAGGGTAAACTGACCACAGATGCCGCCCAAGCCAATGAATGGATGAGCCAAATGCTCGCTGACCAAGACATGTTAATGGCGCGCTGTAAACTCATTATGGATGACTTTACCGACCTTGAAGCTGTTGACACAAACCGTCTGGGCGCGATTGGTTTTTGCTTCGGCGGCAAAATCGCCTTAGACATGGCGCGTGAAGGTTTCCCGCTTAAAGCAGTGGCGACTTTCCACGGCAACCCTACACCAAAACAACCGGCACAAAAAGGCAAATTCACTGCCAAAGTATTGGTGGCACATGGTGAAGCCGATAGCATGGTATCAATGGATGCCATTGAAGGGCTAAAAAAAGAGTTGGATAACGCCGATGTAGAGTACACAGTCGATGTATACGAAGGCGCCAAACACGGCTTTACCAATCCTAATGCTGACAAACGCGCCGAAGAAAATGGCGTGGATTTGGGCTATGATGCGGATGCGGCAAAAGCCAGCTGGGATGAAATGATTGCGTTTATGCAAGACAATCTTGTATAACATATGCCAGTTGCATCCTAACAGCAAAAGCAATATCCCTCATGATATTGCTTTTTTTATGTCTATGTCCCAGTTTTAGTCAAGATTTTTAGCCATCTTATCAGTCAGTATTGAATCCCAAATAGAAAGTCTTATATAGCTATCACGATAGTAACCCGATGGTGAATCTTGAACGCACATCCGAATACAAACCCCTCAACGATGCAAAGTCCCAATCAGCACTTAAGCCACAACCATACCCAAGCGCATACCGAAACGCAGCTTGATAGTTTTGCACCGCGTATTTTGACCTGGTTTGACCATAACGGGCGTCATGATTTGCCGTGGCAGCAGCATCAGCTTGACACGCCAGACCCCTATCCTGTGTGGTTATCTGAAATCATGCTACAGCAGACCCAAGTGGCGACGGTGATTCCTTATTTTGAGCGCTTTATGGCAAGTTTTCCCACGGTGCAGGATTTGGCAAACGCATCTTGGGAGCAAGTCGCTGAGCACTGGGCAGGACTGGGTTACTATGCACGTGCGCGCAACCTGCATAAAGGTGCCAAGCAGCTGGTGGATATCATCGAGCAAACTGGCAAATTTCCGCAAACGGTTGCCCACTGGGAGCAGATTTCAGGGGTAGGTAAATCTACGGCAGGTGCGATTGTGGCGATGGGTGTCAGAGCTGACCAATATGGCGGTGACAGAGGAGTGATTTGCGATGGTAATGTCAAACGTGTGCTGACCCGTTGGGCGGGTATTGACGGCGATATCACCAAAACTGCCACAACCAAAGCGCTTTGGCAACTTGCCGAGCGCCTAACACCGACCCGTGACAGCGGCCACTACGCCCAAGCGATGATGGATATGGGGGCGACGCTATGCACCAAAGCCAAACCTGCCTGCCTACTGTGTCCCGTGCAAGCCGACTGCGTGGCAAATGCCCAAGGCATGCAAAGTTTTTATCCGGTAAAAAGTAAAAAATCGCCCAATCCGTCTAAGTTTTCGCTAGCGTTAAAGCTGGTTTGCGATGACAAAACCTTGTGGCTACAACGTCCTGACACTGGGATTTGGGGTGGACTGTGGTGTTTACCATTGGCCTTTGTCAAAAAACAACAGGGGGCAAAAGATACAGGCGCGCCGCTACTGGCAACCTGGCAGCAAGAGGCGACGTTTGAAGCAGAATACAATATCGCTGAGCAGATTATTTTTGAGTTTTTACAAGCCGAGCAGCTGCTAAATATCGAGCAGGTTAATTTAGATAGTACTGATACTGTCAAACATAGCCTCACCCATTTTCATTGGTTTTTGACCCCCCTCACCATGACGCTGACGATTGAGCAGGGTATGCGGCTGACACAAACACTGCAACAAGCGCTGCAAACGCTGTCATGGGTAGATGATTCAGCGCAAAACAGCTTAGCCAAACCGAAAGCCATGCAGCTATTGGTGAGTGGTTAAAGCTTGTAAAATTGTCGCAGGCATTAAGTCAGGGATAATAGTTATGTTAAGATTGGCCTGCTGTAATAGCATTTGCTGTGCAATACGCGACTGCAAGACCAAATAATAACAATTGGCAACCATTTGAGTGTTTGCTGTTAGTTGTTGCCAGTTTTGCCAGGCAGTCAAACTTGAGATGAGTACAATGATGGGTTGGTTGTGGCTCTGCGTTTGTTGCCAAATCGCAAATGTTTGGGTGGTTGTGCTTGGTAGAACCCGTTGGTACAAGTTTAGCAAATGTACTTGCACATCTTTTGCCGCCAATGTATCTGCCAATAATTCTCGTCCGCCGATGCCGCGCCATACCTGCAAATAATCGCCTTTACCAAGCGCTTGGATTACCGGCAAATTTAATAATCCTTCATTGTTTTGCGCGCGTTTTTCATCAGGAAAAATAATGGTAGGTGGTGGCAACTCTGTGAGCTGCTGCCAGGTTTGGTTAAAGTAATTTGCGGTTTTGTCACCCACCGCCACCCATGTAATCTTTTTGGACAATTCCGTTAGCTTGACCAAGGTGGCAAGCATCGCTAAGCCATACTTTACTGCCGCTTCACTGACTAGCACCACCACTTGATAACGGTCAATCTTTTGTAAAACTGCTGTCTCTGCCACTGTCAAGGGCTTTTCTACCAATGCCAACAGCGGCAAGTCAATCACTTTAACGCCATGCTGGCGCAAAAATAGGCTTAGCGCCTTGGCTCGCTGATCGGGTCTGGTATTGATAAATTGCATGGGTATGAGGATCTCAATATCAGCCGTCTTGATAAACCTGCGCCAAGATTTTGTCCGCACCTTGTGCAATGAGCGCTTCAGCCACCACCACGCCCACGGCTTCGGCAATTTGCTCAGACTCCCGTACGTCATCAACTAACGCGTTATGATGCTCGGCTTTTAACAAGGTTTTACCATCCACACTGCCGACCCGACCCTGTAAATAAATTTGTCCGTTTTGAATAGTAGCAAAGCCTGCAATCGGTACTTGACAACCACCCTGCAAATGACGATTCATGGCGCGTTCTGCCATCACGCATAGACGGCTTGGCTCGTCATTGAGCGGTTTTAGTAGTGCCAGCACATCGGCATCATCACTTCGGCATTCAATGGCAAGCGCACCTTGTCCGACCGCAGGCAGACTGATATGCGTATCAAGTTCATGGCGAATACGATCGGTAAGCCCCAAACGCGTCAAGCCACTGGTTGCCAAAATAATGGCATCATACTCACCTGCATCTAGCTTGGATAAGCGCGTGCCTACATTGCCGCGTAGGCTGATAATCTCTAAGTCAGGACGATATTGCTGAATTTGGCATTGACGGCGTAAACTTGATGTACCAAGTTTAGCGCCTTGTGGCAACGCATCTATACTTTCATAGTGATTTGATATAAAGGCATCGGTTGGCTGCTCACGCTCACAATATGCGCCAAGCGTCAGACCTTCAGGGAGCACCATGGGTACGTCTTTGAGCGAATGTACGGCGATATCGGCACGTTTTTCATATAAGGCTTGCTCAAGCTCTTTGACAAATAAGCCTTTGCCACCGATTTTGGCTAACGGGGTATCTAGGATTTTGTCGCCTTGGGTGACCATTGGTACTAGATTGACGGTCAAGCTTGGGTACAGCGCTTGCAAACGCGCTTGGATGTGTTCGGCTTGCCATAAGGCAAGCGGGCTTTGGCGAGTGGCGATATTTAAAGTGGTTAATGTAGTCATAGCAGTGTCTTTTTTAGCATTCGATAAAAATGCCTAACTCTCTAAGCTAGGCATTTGTCAGATGGGTATCTGTCAGTGATTCAGCGAGTTAGGCAACAGTATAGCAAAATGTCAGGCTAATTACTCTTACGGCTCATTGAAGTAGACGCAAACATACGAAAGCCTACGCTACATTGATTGGATTTTATCCCGTAGTAATGGCAAATGACGGCGGCTGATGGCAAGCTTGTCGGGTAAGCCTTTGAAACACACTTGGTACTGGCCTTGGTCAATCGCTTCAAGCATTTCTAGGTAGTTAAGATTGATTAATGCATTGCGATGGATACGAAAGAACGCATCACCAAATTCTTGTTCAAGCTCTTTGAGCGTTTCATCAATTAAAACTGTGCCACCTTTATGACGGATTTGCACGTATTTTTGGTCAGCCGTAAAGTAATAAATATCTTGCAGCGCAATCAGCTCCACACCACGATGGGTACGCGCCGCAATATGCTGACGATTGGACTGTGCTAGCGGATCTTCTAATCGACTGATTTCATTGAGCTGTGCATTACTAAGCAATGACGCTCTTGATAGTACCTGTAACAACTCTTCTTTGTTGGCAGGCTTTAGCAAATAGCCAATCGCGTGTGCTTTGAATGCGGCAATCGCATAATGGTCGTACGCGGTCACAAAAATAATGGCGGGCGCATTATTAAGCTCATTGAGCTCTTGGGCGCAGCGGATACCATCCATTCCTGGCATCCGAATGTCTAATAAAATTACATCGGGTGCGAGTTCTTTGACTTTTGCAATGGCCTCCATACAGGTGGCTGCCAGGGCAATTACCTCATGTCCCTCTTCTCTTACGATACGCGCCAACCTCTCTCGGGCTAGTGGCTCATCGTCACAGATCACAATTCTCACTGTTTACTCCTTTGCTCCTTTGAGGTCAAAAACACATGCCTTTAACCCTACAAATCTTACGTACTTCAAAATCTTATGCCAAATCCAACAAAACCTCTTTATGAGCAATCAAACTCTTATAAAATAGCGCTTAACTGATTAGATAAACTAATAAACGCATTTTATTAAGTAGATGCAAATTAATATATCATAGTTTGTTAAATAAAATGTAAAATGCCGCGTTAGATTGGTGAATTTTTTATGCCAATTCCGACTAACAAAATAAATGGGCTAAAAAGCTGCGACATCTTTGAGGGGATAGCGAATTTGAGTGATTAACAATTGACCAGATAATTCAAAGTGAATACTGGCTTCATGACCAAAATACTGACGCAAAATTGCCACTTGGCTATTAAACTGCAGTTTTTGGCGAATATCTTGACAAATCAGCTGATACGTTGTTGCCGGTAGCTCAATTTCGATATCAATTTTGGCAACATCGTTTTGCCAATCGATACTAATAATAATGTGAATGGGGTCGGTGCTGTTTTCAACAATCAGTACGATCAGTTTTTCAATCACTATTTGTAGCGATAATGAGGTAATTACCATGTCATAGAGCAAATCTTCATCGGGCAAATGCCAAGTTACTTTCAGCTTTTTATCAAAACGGTATTTTTCGATGCTCAAATAGCTTTCGCATAGCTCCATCTCATCAAGTAGCGCAATCTCACGCGTTTCATCAAAGCTCACCCGATACAGATTCGAGATATGACAAATCATTCTCTCGGCTTCATACGCATCGGTTTCTATCAGATATTGCATAGTATTGAGTAGATTAAAGAAAAAATGCGGGGTGATACGCGCCTTTAACTGCTCGTTTTGCTCGATGAGTTTCTGTTGGTTACGCAGTTCAGCGCGGCGAATATTTTGGTACTGTATCTCAAAAAAGGTGAGCAGCACCGCTATCATCAAAAAGGCACATAAAGTATTCACCAGGGTTTCTAGTATCAGCGTATTTAAACTGACTTCATAGCCCAGTGTGAAAAATAACAGCAACCGACCTAGCAAACTCAGTACCGGCACGATAATAAATGAAGTCGATAGCAGATAGGCGGTGATTTGTTTTGAACGCCAATTAAATTCTCTGAATTTTTTGGCAGAATTCGCCACAAAAACCATTTCACCCGTCACAGTTAAGATAGTAATCACCACCGTTTCAATGCTATGGCGGATAATCAAACTGATATCATTGGTAAAAGTTAAATACGTTAAAATCGAAACCAGTGAAAAAAAAGCGATATAGCTTGCCCACAGTTTGATGGTCTGTTTTTCGCTCAGATTGGGCAGGAAAAAAGTGCTGGTGAGCGGCTCTTTAATCCGCTTGAGTGAAATTTGTGAGGCATCCTCAGTTTTTGCTATACTAGCCCTAGATTTTGCAGAGGGAATTAGCAGCTCTAGCAATCTCATTGTCTTTATTCCTTTCAAACTTACACAAAAAATGGACGTATTATGAGCAATCAAATTTCCGCTGATTCTAGCACATCTAGTATGTGGGGTGGACGTTTTAGCGAAGCCACTGACAGTTTTGTCGCTGAATTTACCGCGTCTGTCGGATTTGACCAACGTTTTGCCAATCAAGACATCGCAGGCTCGATTGCTCATGCCACCATGCTGGCCAAAGCGGGGATTATCACCGAGGCAGACAAAGACCAAATCGTTGGCGGTTTGACCCAAATCAAACAAGAAATCGCCAATGGTAAATTTGTTTGGTCAGTGGCGCTTGAAGACGTGCACATGAATGTGGAGTCTCGTCTGACCGCTATTATTGGCGATGTCGGCAAAAAACTGCATACAGGTCGTAGTCGTAATGACCAAGTCGCAACCGATATCCGTTTATATCTGCGTGACCAAACCGATATTATTTTAGGATTGTTAAAACGTCTACAAACGGGCTTACTGGATTTGGCAAGCCAACATACCGACACTATCATGCCAGGCTTTACCCATCTGCAGACCGCGCAGCCTGTCAGTTTTGGTCATCATGTGATGGCATGGTTTGAGATGCTAATGCGTGATAGCGAGCGCTTGATTGATGGTCGAAAACGTATCAACCAAATGCCCCTAGGCGCCGCAGCGCTGGCAGGTACGACTTATCCGATTGAGCGGGAATTTACCGCACAGCTATTAGGCTTTGAAGGGATTTGTCAAAATTCGCTGGATGCCGTATCCGACCGTGATTTTGCCATTGAATTTGCCAGTAGCGCAAGCCTGTTAATGATGCACTTGTCACGTATGAGTGAAGAAATCATCTTGTGGATGTCAGCGCAATTTGGGTTTGTGGTCGTCCCTGATCGTTTTTGCACGGGCTCATCGATTATGCCACAGAAGAAAAACCCCGATGTGCCAGAGCTGGTACGGGGTAAAGCTGCACGCGTGTTTGGCGATATGATTACCCTATTGACATTGATGAAAAACCAACCGCTGGCTTACAACAAAGACAACCAAGAAGATAAAGAGCCGTTATTTGACGTGGTAGATACTTTAACAGGCTCTCTACTTGCTTTTGCTGATATGCTACCAAACTTGATTCCAAACAAAGAAAATATGCGTGCCGCGACCATGAAAGGTTATGCGACCGCCACCGATTTGGCGGATTATCTAGTGCGTAAAGGCTTAGCCTTCCGCGACGCGCATGAAGTAGTGGGTAAAGCAGTAGCATTAGGTGTGCAAAAAGGCGTGGATTTGAGTGAATTATCGCTCGATGAGCTTCAAGGCTTTAGCGACTTAATTGGTGAGGACGTGTTTGAATATCTGACCCTTGAAGGCTCGCTCAATGCCCGTAACCACATCGGCGGTACAGCGCCCAATCAAGTCAAAATGGCGATTGAGCGTGGGCGTCAGCGTATCGAACAATTAGGTCATTAATATGCCAAAACTGTTCTCGTATGGCACATTACAACAAGAAAATGTACAGCTTGCTACCTTTGGGCGTACACTGGTGGGTAGTAAAGACCAACTCATTGGCTACCAGTTGGGTGAAATCGAAATTACCGATGACGATGTGCTCGCCACAAGTGGCAAACGTTTTCATCCGATACTACTTAAAACCAATAACCCAACCGACAAAGTGGCAGGTGTGATTTTTGAGATTACCGAGGATGAGCTTGCCCAAGCCGACCGCTACGAAGTCGATGCCTACGCACGAGTAGAAGGTCACTTTGACAGTGGTGCTACTGCTTGGATTTATGCCGATGCTAGCGACACAGCCTAGCAACTATTAAAAGGATAACAAATGGAAACTTATAACCCCGCTGACCACATGGTCATGTGCCGTAAATACAAACAAAAGCTACCCAAAATGCCAAAACCACCGTTCCCAAACAAGCTTGGCGAAGAATTGCAAAACACCGTGTCAGCCAAGGCGTGGAACGAATGGCTAGAGCACCAAACCATGCTCATCAATGAGAATCACTTAAGCATGATTGACCCAGAAGCCAAAAAATTTATTACCGAGCAGCGCAATAAATTTTTGGATAATGAAGACTATGAACGCCCAAAAGGCTGGACAGCGCAAAAATAACCTTTAGCATGTATTCAACAAGTCTTTGACAAGGATTTTCAATGTCTCAATCGATTGAAACTATTGACCAAAAAACACGCTTAAAATCTATTTTAGGCGGGTCAGCGGGTAACATGGTCGAATGGTACGACTGGTATGCGTATGCAGCTTTTACCTTATATTTTGCGCCTGTATTTTTTCCAAAAGGCAATCAAACCGCTCAATTATTAAGTGCCGCAGCGATTTTTGCGGTGGGTTTTGTCATGCGACCGATCGGTGCATGGATAATGGGCGTTTATGCGGACAAGAAAGGTCGTAAAGCAGGTCTTACCCTATCAGTAACATTAATGTGCTTAGGCTCACTGATGATTGCGGTTACCCCAAGTTATGACAGTATTGGGATTTTCGCCCCAATACTGTTGGTGACTGCTCGTCTAATTCAAGGTATCAGTGTTGGTGGCGAATATGGGGCTAGCGCCACTTACCTTAGCGAGATGGCGGGTAAAGATAGACGCGGATTTTTCTCTAGTTTTCAATATGTTACGCTGATTTCTGGGCAGTTAACAGCGCTGGTACTTCTGATTATTCTACAGCAAGTTTTAACCCCTGCTGAACTCAAAGCTTGGGGTTGGCGGATTCCGTTTGTCATTGGGGCTTTGTTGGCGTTTTTTGTATTTTATATTCGCCGTGGTTTGCTTGAGACCGAATCCTTTAATAAAGTTGATACCAGTAGTTCGCAAAAAAAATCCGGCGCATTGGCTTTATTTAAAGAACACCCGAAAGCGGCATTTACTGTCATTGGATTGACGGCAGGCGGTACGTTGGCATTTTATGCTTACACCACTTACTTGCAAAAATTCTTGGTCAACACGTCAGGGTTTAGTAAAGAGTCAGCCACGCAAATCACCGCTATTGCGTTATTTATTTTTATGCTCTTGCAACCTGTCGCTGGGGCATTATCCGATAGAATCGGGCGTAAACCGCTGATGATAGGATTTGGTGTGATGGGGGTGTTATTTACTTACTTTATTTTTAACACCTTGGCAGGCACGACAGACCCGTGGATGGCGTTTGCGTTATGTTTGTTTGGTCTGATAATCGTCACAGGCTATACGTCAATTAATGCGGTGGTCAAAGCTGAAATGTTCCCTGCGCATATTCGTGCGTTGGGCGTGGCGTTACCCTATGCGATTGCTAATACTTTGTTTGGCGGTACAGCGGAGTATGTGGCACTATCCTTCAAGCAAGCAGGTCATGAAGAATGGTTTTTCTTGTATGTGACGATTATGATTGGGATTTCATTGATTGTTTATACTCGTATGAAAGATACCAAAGAGCATAGCTTAATTAATCATGACTAGCCCATTAATAAACGGATAAAGTTATCCAACAAAAAACCCCAAATAGATTTATTTGGGGTTTTTGCTTTTTTGGTGTTGATTAAACCATGACAATCAAAGTTTAACCCATTTAGGCAAATAATAAATAACGCAGTTAAAGCCTTAAGCTTGCGCTTCTTCTTTACGCACTGACAGTTTTTCACGGATACGTGCTGATTTACCAGAACGGTCACGTAGGTAGTAAAGTTTGGCACGGCGTACATCACCACGACGTTTTACTTCAATTTTTGCAATTTGTGGTGAATGGGTTTGGAACGCACGTTCGACACCTACACCACTAGAGATTTTACGTACGGTAAACGCAGAGTTTAAGCCGCGGTTACGTTTAGCGATAACAACACCTTCAAATGCTTGTAGACGCTCACGGTCGCCTTCACGCACTTTTACTTGTACGACAACAGTGTCACCAGGACCAAAACTTGGTACGTCTTGCTTAAGCTGGCTGTTTTCGATTTGTTGAACCAAAGGATGTTTGTTACTCATGAGATTTTCTCCTCTCACTGGGGACAGAGGCTAAGCTGACTAAGGTTGGTTGATGTCAGCAAATGCGCATACTCCCCGCTAATTTTATGTGCCTTGATAGCAATCGACACGATTAGGGCATCCGTCAAGTGGATGAATCTGGGTTGCTGTCTTTAGCAGATTGCGCTGCTTCTGTCAGCCATTTTTGTTGCTGTTTGGTGGGCACAAAGGCTTGCCACAAATCAGGACGTCTTAGCTGGGTGCGTGTTGCCTGCTGAATAAATCGCCACTTGGCGATATTGGCATGATGCCCTGACAACAGCACATCAGGCACTTTGATGCCTTGATATTCAGTCGGCTTGGTATATTGTGGACAATCGAGCAAGCCATCCACGAAGGAGTCTTGCTGCGCCGATAAATCATCGCCCATCACATTGGGCAATCGGCGTATCACACTATCCATCAATACCATCGCGGGCAACTCGCCCCCTGTCAGCACATAATCACCAATTGAGCACTCGATATCGACATACTGACTCAGTAGTCTTTCATCGATGCCTTCATAACGACCGCATAACAAAATCAAGCCGTCATATTGGCAAAAATCAAGCACCCTGCTTTCGCTCAGTGTCTTGCCTTGTGGCGATAAATACACCACAGGACAGGTTTTACCGCGCGCATTGGCTTGCGTTTTGGCGTAGTCGATGGCTTTTTGTAACGGTTCTGCCATCATCACCATGCCAGGACCCCCACCAAACGGACGCTCATCGATACGCCGATAATTGTCTGTGGTAAAGTCTCTTGGGTTAATCAGCAAGATTTCCGCTTGCTTGCGAGCCAGCGCCCGCCCAGTGATGCCAAAATCAGTAATACTAGCAAACATTTCGGGCAAAATGGTTATCACCGCAAAAAACATACGCTACACTCACTTTAGCTTGGCATTAACAACGCCTTGTTGATTGACAAACTCGCATCGAATAAACGCTAGGTACCCGTCAATGATGAATACGCAAATGTTAATCATCAATGCTAGTTATCAATGTTTAATAATCACTGCCCCAATCAACCATCAGGGTCTGCTCGGCTAAATTTACCTCGCCAATGGTCTGTTTGTGCCAAGGAATCAGTCGTTCTTCGCCATCCACACTATCAGCAGTCGGCTCGACTACCATAATGGCATGGGCCCCTGTTTCAAACAGCTCTTTTACACGTCCTAAAATGACATTTTCTGACTGGCTAATCACCGTCAAACCAATCAAATCTGACCAATAATATTCGTCTTCTGCAAGCTCAGACAGATTGTTTTTTTCTGCCCAAAGGCTCACGCCAAACATAGTTTCTGCGATATTGCGGTCGGGTACTTCGTTAAGTTGTACCACGTAGCCTTTACCTTGTTGTCGCCAGTTTTTTACCGTTAAGGTCTTTTGACCCATGGCAGTATTGATGACCCAAGGCTGCATATGAAATATCGCTTCACGGTCTTCAGTAAAGCTAAATACCCATAGCCAGCCATGAATGCCATAAGGCTTTTTTAGCTCGCCGATTTTAAACAGCGATGCGTTAGCCTCATTGGTATGCAAGTCTGTCGGTTGTTTTGCCATATTAAAGTCCGCTCTACTTAATTTTTATAAAAAATTAAGCAGTTGCTTGTGCTTTGCTAGCTGCTTTAAATAAAGCGGCAACACGATCAGAAGGTTGTGCGCCTTTGTTGATCCATGCTTGGTAAGCGTCAGCGTTGATGCGTAGTGGCACTTCTTGACCTTGCGCTAGTGGGTTAAAGAACCCGATGTTTTCGATGTAACGACCGTCACGGGCATTGCGTGAGTCGGTTACCACGATTTGATAAAATGGGCGTTTTTTCGCACCACCGCGTTGTAAACGGATAACTACCATAATGTTCTCTCTGTGAATGCAATCAATTGAATCTAGTTCAGTGGTTAGAGCCTAAAAGACCCAAACAATTGAAAAAACGGCATAAATACAGTTTTAGCAAAGTTTAGGTACACCAAAAAGGGCAATAGTTTAGCATATTTTTATCAAAATCAATAGCTTTTTGGAGTAAATTTTGACTTTTTATATTTAGCGCAAGTTTAATCAAATTTAAGCGATAGCATCACTCACCAGTCCATAAAACCAGTGCATAAAAAAGGCGCTTATTTGCGCCTTTTTTACAATTTAATAGCCGATTATCGTATTATCTTATCATCGTTTCAATCAGCACATACACCCCTGCCCCGACCAGATAGCCAATCAGTGCAAGCCAAGTGATTTTTTTCATGTACCACATAAACGGGATTTTCTCCATACCCATCGCTGCCACGCCCGCGGCTGAGCCGATAATCAAACAGCTGCCGCCTGTCCCCGCACAATAAGCTAAAAACTCCCAAAACATGCCATCTTGACGAAACAGCTCAAGGCGCGCGGCTTCAGCTGCCGCCGCTTGCGCGATACTGGCATCGATGGTCAGCGGATACATATTCATTGCCCCTGCTACCAGAGGCACGTTGTCCACGATTGAGGATAACAAGCCAATCATGACATTGATGACATACACATTGCCAAAAGTGGCATCCAGCCATTTTGCTACGTCACCGAGTATGCCCGCAGTGGCAAGCGCTGCCACCGCCAATAAAATACCGAGGAAAAATAAAATACTGGGAATATCAATACGGCTTAATACGCCTTCAACCCCGATACGCTCACGAATATAATGATCTTGGTGACGGTGCATGATTTCAGTGACCATCCACAGTACTGCCAAGCCAAACAACACGCCCACATAAGGGGGCAAATGGGTAAGGGTTTTAAAAATTGGCACAAATGCCAATGCACCCAAACCTAGCAGTAACACTGTCATGCGCGTTTTTTGACTGATGCTGTCTTGGGCGTTGGATTTGATGGTAGCACGTAAGCTTTCAATACGCTGCTCTATAGGCATGCTAGCCAATTCACTGTCAGATTCTTGTCCGCTTGGCAGTACAGGCGCGTTCACGGTTTGACCTTTGAGTCGCATCATCACCAAACCCATTGGGATTAATGTACATACAATACTTGGGATAAACACATTTGCCATAATGCCCGTTGCGGTAATCTGCCCACCAATCCATAGCATGGTGGTGGTGACATCACCCACAGGTGACCAAGCGCCACCTGCATTGGCCGCAATCACAATAAGACCTGCAAAATACCATCGCATTTTTTGGTCATCGATGATTTTTGATACCAGTGATACCATCACAATGGTGGTGGTTAAGTTATCGAGTAACGATGAGAGAAAAAAGGTGATAATCGTAATAATCGCGAGTAGTTTACTGGCATTTTTGGTATGGATTTTATCGGTAATCACTCGAAAGCCATCATGCGCATCAATCAGCTCAACAATCGCCATCGCCCCCATCAAGAAGAACAAAATCTCGGCGATTTCTGCCAAATGCTCACGTAACTGCTCGCCGACAAAATGCAAGGAATCTTGATGATTTGCAAGGCTGGCGGTCACCGAATGGTTGGCAACAAGCGTATCGATACCAAAGGTCAGCAGTACCCATAACGCAATCGCAGTCAGTAGCGCGCTGGCAGCTTTGTTGACATGGATGTTGTGCTCAAAGGCAATCGCCATATACCCTAATATAAAAATCCCTGCTATCACCACGTATAACATTATCGCTACCCCTGTTATGCTAATACCCACATGCAAAATATCTTAACCTTAGTTGGCATTATACGGTAAAATTATCGCCAAATTCTAGCGACACGCATTTTGACTAGCCTAGCTCAATTTGCGCCAACCGACAACAGGACAACCCCATGACGACGTTATCAACTACGCCAACTTTAATTATCCCTGCCATTGACCTCAAAGACGGCAAATGTGTCCGCCTCAAACAAGGGCGTATGGAAGACGATACCGTATTTAGTGATGACCCTGTCGCAATGGCAAGCCGCTGGGTAAAAGAAGGCGCTCGACGCCTGCATTTGGTGGATTTAAACGGTGCTTTCGATGGCGTGCCGGTGCATAAAGACGTCGTCACCGCGATTGCCAAAGCCTATCCAAATTTACCCATTCAACTCGGTGGCGGTATTCGTAGCCTTGATACCATCCGTCATTATCTAGAAGCGGGTTTGACCTATATTATTATCGGTACCAAAGCAGTCGAACAGCCTGAATTTGTTGAACAAGCGTGTCAAGAATTTGCCGGTCATATCATTGTGGGTATTGATGCCAAAGATGGCATGGTAGCGACACATGGCTGGGCAAATGTCACCGATGTCAAAGCGGTGGATTTGGCAAAACGCTTTGCCGATGCAGGCGTATCTTCTATCGTCTATACCGATATTGCGCGTGATGGCATGATGCAAGGCGTCAATGTCGAGCAAACAGTCAACTTGGCAAAAGAAGGCGGTATTCCGGTGATTGCCTCAGGTGGGGTGACGGACTTACAAGACATTGAAAATCTAAAACCCTACAGTGATTATCTTGAAGGTATCATTACAGGCCGTGCCATTTATGAAGGTACTCTCGATATTGCTGCGGCGCAGGCGCTACTCGATAGCTAGCAGGCGCTACTCGACAACTAAATGATATTTAATTCGCTATATGACGGAAGGTCAGATTAATTCTACCTTCCGTTACTTTTTTGGTTTTAGGCAGGCTGTGCAGCCAATGGCGCTGGGTCTGTCCGCGCATGACAATTAGCTGTCCATTTTGCAAGGGAATCTCGACTTTTTCCTTGGTGATACGGTGCTTGAATACAAATTTACGGGTTGCCCCTAATGAGACAGACGCGATAATGGGTTCATTACCCAGTTCGCTTTCATTATCGGCATGGTAGCCCATACCATCATCGCCTGTGGGGTAATAATTAAACAAACAAGCGTTAAAATTTGCGCTCATCTGTTGCTCAGCCAGCAGCAGTTCTATGTGCTGTTTTAATGCCAAAACATCTGCTGTCCAAGGCGTTGCCGTCTTACGTTGTCCAGAATAGTGATAATCGTTTTCACTCATCCACACGATTTGGCGGTGGGTGACATGGGTTTTGCCAAAAATTGTGACAACGTCATGCTGCCAAGGTAACTGCGTTAAAAAATGCCGATAAAGCGCATTGGGCTCATCAGCGGGGTTGTCAAAAACCTGCCCAAAATCATTGACAATGCCATCGTAGGGCAACAAATTCTCGTTGGGATTGGCGGCAAATAATGTCATGTTAGCTTGTCAACTTCAGCTTTTGAAAAATGAGCTTGGCGCATAATTCTGGTGCTTCAAGTGGCAGTAAATGTCCATAGTCATTGAGCACCGTCATTTGCTCCTTGGGCACGAATTTATCCCACATTTGGCGCACTTGTTGACTGATAAACATCGACGGCTTACCGATGATTAACTGCACAGGCACTTTGTTGTCGGCAATAAGCTGTTGTAATGGCTTCATAATCAGCGGTGTACCAAAATAATTGGCGAGTTCTTGCTTGGGTGAAAAACGTAGCGTGAGTTCAGCCTGCTCACCTGCCTCTAAACTATTTGTGGCATAGGTTAAAAGGTGTTCATCGGTGATACGTTTGTACGCTTTATGACGGCGAAGAAATTGATAATACGCATCCACACTGTGCCAGTCAGCTTGTTTGACTTGGGTACTTTTAAAGGGTTCTCGGGTCATTTTCACCATACGTGGCACCAGGCTATAAAGCTTACCTTGCTGATTGGTAAAGGTGACAGGCTCAAGCAAATAAAGCGCGCTAAACAAATCTGGGCGTTTGGCGGCTGCGATAGTGGTGGCAGTTGCCCCTTGTGAATGCCCAATACCGATGATTGGTTTGTCCTGTGTTTTTTGCAAAAATTCGATTAAGACATCCGCATCTTCTTCACGAGTCATTTTGTCCGCGGTCGGTTTATCGTACCATTCCCCCCGCATGGTTAGCGCGGTGATATTAAGATGTTGCGCTAAGTCGCTCAAGAGTGGCTCGTACACGCCTAGGGCAAAGCCGTTGCCGCCGTAAAAATGGGCAGTCTGGCTGGCGGTGGGGTTTTTGATGTTATAGTATTTGGCATTTTTGCCGTTTAGATTGATGCGTTGTTCTTCCATGCCAATTGTCCTAATTAATCACTTAATCACTTAGTCACTTGATTATAAGACCCAGTGAAAAGTTATAACTACCCCTTTTGTGACTTGCCATTCACCCTTGCCGTTGGGCGGTATCAAATCTAGCGTAAGTTAGCCGTACCTTTATTTAATCATCTTCCCCCAAGAACCCGCCACTTTGTCTTGCCCATAATTTGGCATATACACCATTTTGAGCTAAAAGCTGGGCATGGCTACCTTGCTCGACAATTTGCCCTCTATCCATCACCACCAATCTATCCATCGACGCAATTGTCGATAATCGGTGAGCAATCGCAATCACGGTCTTGCCTGCCATCATATCGTTAAGGCTGTCAGTGATGGCGTATTCCACTTCGCTATCGAGTGCTGAGGTTGCTTCATCGAGCAGCAGAATCGGCGCATTTTTGAGCATCACACGGGCGATGGCGATGCGCTGGCGTTGTCCACCCGAGAGTTTGACCCCTCGTTCACCGACTTGGGTATCCAAGCCGACATTGCCTTTGGCATCGCTTAAATGTTGGATAAACTCCCACGCATGCGCTTGTTTGGCGGCGCTGATAATTTGCTCATCGGTGGCATCTGGGCGACCATAGGCAATATTTTCTCGCACGGTGCGGTGCAGTAGTGAGGTGTCTTGGGTGACCATGCCGATTTGTTGGCGTAAGCTTTCCTGGGTGACATCGCTGATGTTTTGATTATCAATCAAAATCGCGCCGCCATCGACATCATAAAAACGCAGTAGCAAATTCACCAAGGTTGATTTACCTGCCCCAGAGCGTCCCACTAGACCGATTTTTTCACCTGCCTTAATTTCAAGGTTAAAATCATCGAGTAGTTTTTGCTTGGCATCGGTGTCATTGGTTTTATTGCCACTGCGACCATAATTAAAATCGACATGGCTAAAGTTGATTTCGCCTTGGGTGATGAGTAAATCCCTAGCATTCGGCTTATCTACCACGGTATGCGGTTTTGACAAGGTTTTCATGCCGTCCTGCACGGTACCGATATTCTCAAACAATGCCGCCGTTTGCCACATTATCCAGTGGGTCAAGCCGTTAAGACGCATCGCCATCGCAGTCGCTGCCGCAATCGCTCCCACGCTCAAGCCGTTGTAATACCACAGGTACAAACCGAGGGCTACCGTAGTACCGACCAACACCACATTAATCAAATGATTGACCAGTTCAAGGCGGGACACCCAGCGCATTTGGTCATGCACCGTATCCAAAAACTGGCTCATCGCATCTTTGGCATAAGTTAGCTCACGGCGAGAGTGGCTAAATAATTTTACCGTCGTGATATTGGCATACGCATCCGTAATCCGCCCTGTCATCAAGGCACGCGCATCGGCTTGGCGACTGGCAGAGTTTTTAAGCTTGGGGATAAAATACGCCACAGTGGCAAAGAACATCACCATCCATAACAGAAATGGGATGAGTAACCAACCATCAAGGTGAAATAAAATAATGCCACTACTGACAAAATACACCAATACATACACCAGCATATCGGCAATGGTCATAATGGTATCGCGCACCGCAAGCGCGGTTTGCATCACCTTGGCAGATACCCGCCCGGAAAACTCGTCTTGATAAAACTGCATGGATTGACCGAGCATTTGACGGTGAAAACGCCAGCGCATCTGCATCGGGAACACGCCTTGCAAGGTCTGAAAATGAATCAGCGAACTTAACCCAACCAAAATCGGGCTGACCACCAACACGGCCGCCATCATTAGCAAACTATCGCCTTTTTCTGCCCACAGATTAGCGGGCGTATAAGCACCCAGCCAGTTGACGATATCGCCAATCCACTTATAAAGTAGCGACTCATACACGCCTATCAAGCCTGTCAAGAACATGAAGGCAAAAATCCAACCACGCAGACCCTTGGTACACGCCCACAGAAACTTCAGAAAATTATCCGTCGGTAGGTTGTAATTGTCTTCTGGATAGACTTCCAGACGATTTTCAAAAAAACGAAATAAACCCATAATTGATTATCAGTAGTTTAAAATTATCTGTGTTATTTTAGCAGATATTGAGGATTGATAGCAGGGTTGCCGACGGCTAGCTACAATCCTTTACATACAAGTAAACAATTTTCAACTTAATCCTAAGAGGTAGTTATCAAAACTTTTTTATCGCCATAAAAAAGCCATTATTCTAGAATAATGGCTTTTTTTGAGGCTTTTTTTGAAGCTTAGTCAACCGCTACAATATTGGGTAAAAGTGCTAAAATAAAGCAATACAAATGATATTTTTATGAAGCCTTATAAAGTTTGTGCGATAGATTGATGATAAGGCAAATTTACTGCGGTTAATTCGCCTTTTTTTATCCACTAATCAAACCGATAAATATCCATACCCAGATTATAGTGAGCAAAGCTTTCATGCACCACCGACATCACATCCCCTGCGCCCCGCGCAAAAAATACAGGCAATAAATGCTCGGGCGTTGGGTGATTGTGGCGAGCCAAGCTATGCGTCTGCCAATCAAACATCGTTTTGTCATTGGTTTTTAGCTGATCTATTATCCAGTGTTTAAAGGTTTTGGCTTGCGGCTCAATCTGTTGGCTGTTAAAACGCACGCCATACAAGTTATGGGTAATACTACCCGATGCCACAATCAACACCCCTTGTTGCCGTAGCGGCGCAAACAACTGCCCAAGCTGATACAACTGACTAGGGCTAAACCCGTGTGGCAACGACACCTGCACGATTGGCACATCGGCATTGGGGTACATGTGTAGCAGCGGTGTCCAGACACCATGATCAAATGGTTGATTGTCGACCACTTTAACCGCCACTTGCATTTGCGCTAGCTGCTTGGCTATACTTTGCGCAGCCGCGGTATGACCGGCTGCGGGGTACTGGATTTCAAATAGCGCTTTAGGAAAACCCCCAAAATCATGTAAAGTGCGGGGAGCGGGATTGGCATTGATCAGCCACTCGCCACTTTCCCAGTGCGCCGACATGATGATGATAAGCTTCGGCTTGGGTAAAGCTGGACCGAGCTGATGCAGCGCCTGAGTAAATGGCGTATCTTCGATCGCAATCGTCGGTGCCCCATGCGAGATAAATAAACTCGGCAGCGTTGGCTTGTCAATGCTTGCGCCGAATACATCAGTTAATGTTAAACCCTTCATGGCGACCTCCTATTTTTATTAGCTAAAATTTTTATTACCTAAGATTTTGATTAACTAGGCACTGACCGCTTGTCCGCGATTATCGAGGGAGAAAGCACCAGCGCCTGCGACAGATAAGTATAAGAAAGCAAAACTATACAGCACAGCGGCTTCCCCTTGATTGAGCAGTGGCAACCAAAAATTATCAATGCCCGCGTGCATCATAAAGTATGCCACTGCCATTTGACCTGACAAAATAAAAGCGACAGGACGCGTAAAGCACCCTAAAATCAGTAACACGCCACCGACCAATTCTAACACGCCTGCTAAGCCCATCAGCGAAAACAATTGCAAGCCATCAAACATCGCTACATGCGGCACCCCAAATAATTTTGCCATACCATGTAGCATAAAGGTGTAGCCCAGTACAATGCGAAGTAAGCCAAGTACATAAGGTTGGTATCGAGAAACATTGTTCATTGTTGTGTCCTATTAGTCTAAAATTACAGTCATGAATATATGTGATGACGCCATTATAGTGATATCTTATTAAGAGAAAAATACATAAAATATTGATATATTATTTCTTATTAATTGATAATTAACATGACGCATTCAAGCGTTAATTCATTGGAAGCATTAACTCACTGAAGGATACCCATGGATACGCTCAAAAGCTTGCAAGTGTTTCGCACCATCGTAGAAAAAGGCAGTTTTACCAAAGCCGCTGACGCACTCGATATGTCGCTTGCCATGGCCAGCAAACACTTACAACACCTTGAAGCCTATGTGCAAGCCAAGCTGTTACATCGCAACAACCGTAATTTAAGCCTCACTGAAGTCGGTCAACAATACTATGCAGAAGCGGTACACGCCCTAGATATTTTGCAGCAGGCAAAAACCAAGGCACACGATGGCAGTGTATTGCCAGAAGGAAAACTGCGAATCATTGCACCGGTATGGTTTGCCACGCCGTATTTTGTCAATCTGCTTGCCAAATTCCAGCAGGATTATCCCAAAATTGAGCTAACAGTTGATTTGGAAAATCGCTTCACCGATTTGATTGCTGAGGGCTATGATTTAGCGCTGCGGGTGGTCAACACGCCACAAGATAATTTGATTGTCAAACCGCTGGGCAAAATAGATTTTTATTATGTCGCAAGTCCGCGTTTTCTTGCGCGGCACGAGCCGCCTACGTCTGCAGAGGTGCTCAGTAACCTGCCAGGGATTTTACCCAACTATACGCACATGGCAACCACACTCAAACCCTATAACAGCAGTAATAACACCGTGATGATGGCACAGATGGCACTGACAGGCATGGGCGCTGCGATATTGCCTGAATGGCTGATTGAGGATGAAATTGCGCAAGGACGACTGGTCAAATTGTTTGAGCAGCCATTTAGCAGCGTAGCGATTTATGCGGTCTATATGAATCGGGCATTTTTAAATTTAAAAATACGCTTATTAATTGATTTTTTGGGGGAGAACTTAATAAAAAACGATTAGCCTGTTAACTGTTTCTCTCCTTTAAGTCACGAGCCTTAGCGTCAATTGGGCAACGGAGCCGGCATCCGACTGGTTCATGTTGTTTGAATTGTACAAGTTGGGTATTGACTATTGCTATTAGTATGCGCATTATCTGATTATGTATTGCAATAATTTTTAATAAAAAAATTTTTCATATAACAACAATTTAGTAGAAAAATATTCGTTTAATTTTTCACCAAAATATTTCTCTTGCATCAATTTGGTTCATGTCATGATTTTTATGCGCCTATGGCGTAGATTTTTTGTTTTACACTGCACCAACTTCAATAATTCGACTAATTTTGGTGCAAAATCGAGCGATTTTTAATCTATTTTTCAATTATTTAACAGCCTTTTGCTTTGTTTTTTTGGCATGAAACTTGATGAATTATTTAATAAATCATCTAAGTAAGTTATCTAATAAATTATTTATAAGATAATTTTTCAAAAAATGACTGCCATCGTGAGGCAAAAACTCTTCCACCTTTTGTCATGAACAAGGAGCCAATAATGCCAATTGCCAAAGCATTTGATGAACTGCAACTCGCCGATGGGCAATATAGACACTCGGCACAACAGGTGGGTGCTTGGCTTCAAGAGATGAATTCAGACACGTTAATTAGTTTGAATAATCAAGCATCGGATATTTTTTATCGCCGCGGCGTGACCTTCACTGTGTATAGCGATGCCAGCAACATTGAGCGCATGATACCCTTTGATATCATCCCGCGCATCATTGACATCCAAGAATGGCAAGTGATGGAAAAAGGCTGCCAACAACGTATCCGCGCGCTCAATCAATTTATCCATGATATTTATCACGAACAGGCGATTGTCAAAGAAGGCATTGTGCCAAGCGAGTTTGTGTTTAAAAACAGTGGCTACGAGCCGTGGATGCTGGGTATCAACTTGGATAAACCCGTCTATGCTCATATCAGCGGCATTGATTTGATTCGCGACCAGCACGGACAATATTGTGTGCTCGAGGACAACTTGCGCACCCCTTCTGGCGTCTCTTATATGCTCGAGAGCCGCAATGTGTCGCAAACCTTACTAAGCAAGCTCTACCAATCTCAATCGGTGTTACCGGTGGCGGACTATCCAAAACGGTTAAAGGCGTGTCTATCGAGCACCACCAACAAATACGACCCACAAATCGTGGTACTCACCCCAGGACGTTTTAACAGTGCGTATTATGAGCATGCGTTTTTGGCGCGTGAGATGAATGTGCCCTTGGTGCATGGCTATGATTTGATTGTAGAAAACAACCATGTCTACATCCAAGGGGTGCGCGGCAAGGTACAAGTGGATGTGATTTATCGCCGTATTGACGACCCATTTTTGGATCCGTTGGCGTTTTTACCCGATTCAATCTTGGGGGTGTCAGGGCTGATGAGTGCGTATCGCGCAGGCAATGTGGTGATAACCAATGCCCCAGGCACAGGGATTGCTGACGATAAAAGCCTTTATCCGTTTGTACCCAAGATAATTGAGTATTATTTGGGTGAAAAACCGATTTTACCCAATGTGCAAACCTATCAATGCAGTGATGCCGATGAGTTGGCATATGTGCTCGACCATATGCCAGAGTTGGTGATTAAAGAAACACAGGGCTCGGGAGGATATGGGATGCTGATAGGACCGACGTCAAATAAAGAGCAAATTGCCGCTTACCGCAAACGCTTACTAGACAATCCAGCAGGATTTATCGCCCAGCCGACCATTAGCTTGTCCACCAACCCAACCGCGGTTGCCAGTGGCATCGCACCGCGCCATATTGATTTGCGTCCTTTTGTATTGTCACATGGCGATGGCACAGTGGATATTGTACCAGGCGGATTGACACGAGTGGCAATGACCGAAGGCTCATTGGTGGTCAACTCATCCCAAGGCGGCGGGGTAAAAGACACTTGGGTGGTCGATACCGTCAATGGCAAACTCAGCGGCAAACAAGGCAGCGCTCATTTGGGCACCATTCAAACCAACCATGAACGAAAATCGCAATCATCGACTTTATTGGCGTATGAAAATATCAACCATAATCGCTTAATTTTACTGTTATCAACAGCGAGCTACTTAGTGTGGCTAGGGCGATACAGTGAGCGCTTACGCTACTATGAACAAATCATTACACGGCTGTCAAATGACCAGTGCAGCCAAACAGATGTCGATGCAATCGTGCACAATCTTGGCTTGCCGATTTCAGCCGATGCTGATGCCCTATATGACTATCTTGCCAACAACAAGGTGCCAGAAACCATTGGCTTTATCGAGCAAAATGTCCAAGATGTCAAAGGCGTTATTGGCAAAGATACGGCTGAACTCTATAACCTCATCAAACGGTTAGCCAATACGGGAGCCTACCGCGCTGCCAGCCTACAGCTCTATGCCTGCAATGCGTCGATGCAGCAAGAAAACCCGATTGTGGTCACGTTTTGGCAGCTCGGACAATGTTTTGAATCGCTCGACTGTCATATATTGATGAAAAAAGATTGCCGTGAGTGCGTGCAAAAACTTAAAGAAGTTGTTAATACCTTGCCAGAAAACACCCGCTGGCGTGAGCTAGATCGATTGGTCAATCAACTGTTAAAGTCTAATCAACCCAAAGATTTTCAGTCACTATCGGGCGCGTTTTCAAATATTTTACAGCAAGGTGTATAAGCCAAATCTATTAGATGACTACCATCATTTTGACAAAAATAAGCAGTTAGTGAGAGCACAATGAGACTTATAATCAGCCACCAAACCAATTATTTTTATGAACAACTTGCCTTACGCAGTGTGCAATACATCCGCATGACGCCGATGACACTGCCACACCAAACCATTCATAACTGGCAAGTGATGCTGCCTAAGGTTGCACAAATGCAAACGGACGGCTTTGGCAA
Organism: Moraxella sp. CTOTU49803; assembly: GCF_032097965.1. NCBI lineage: Bacteria > Pseudomonadati > Pseudomonadota > Gammaproteobacteria > Moraxellales > Moraxellaceae > Moraxella > Moraxella sp. CTOTU49803. Next base: position 51,920 of record NZ_DAMCJP010000007.1, read on the forward strand.
CCAATGGCTCACCCTAAGCCGTCACGAACCGCACAACAACTTGCAAATTCAAGCCTTTGGTGAAGTAGAAATTAACGCTGATACTTTATTTATCCCTGACAATCAGCAAGTGCCGTATCAGATTTTTGCCGTACCCACCAAGCTGACCCAATGCTCCGAAGCCATGCGTGACTTTGCCCATGACCCACTTGAGCAGTTTTTGCAAAGTGAGGACATCGATTCCCAGTTAGCCATCCTCAAATCATTGGCAAAAGACTTGCTCGATAAAATGCCCTATACCAAAAGCGTGACCCATGTCGGCACCACAGCAGAGCAAGCGTTTGCGATGGCGGCTGGGGTGTGCCAAGACCATACCCATGTATTTTTGGCACTGCTACGGGATAAAGGCATTGCAGCGCGCTATGTATCGGGTTATATTTATGAAGCAACCCAAGCGCATATGGCAAGCCATGCCTGGGCAGAGGTCTGGCTTGCGGGTAATTGGTACACCTTTGATATCTCTAACCAACATTTTACCCCCAACTCCCATGTCTATATCGCCTTTGGGCGTGACTATGCCGATGCGGCGCCAGTGCGCGGGGTGCGAACAGGGGGCGGTGACGAGCGACTGTATAGTCAAGTCATGGTATCTACAAGCCCCCAGTACATACCGCAGCTTAACGCGCAGTTTGCAGCGCAGCAGTAATTTGCCACTATTGATTCACCAATATTTGCTAAAAAAGGAACAACCATGACCTATTGTGTGGGTATCCGACTCAAAGATGGGATGATTTTCGCCAGTGATACTCGCACCAACGCGGGCGTCGACCAAATATCGATGTTTCGCAAAATGTATCAATACGGCATTGAAGGCGAGCGGTTTTTGGTGCTACAAACCGCCGGCAACTTGGCAACGTCACAAGCGGTATTTACCAAATTAGATAACGCCATCAAACTTGCGCAAGAGCCTAATTTGCATACCGTCCCTACCCTGTATGATGCCGCGCAATTGGTGGGTGAGTGCTTGCGAGAAACCACCATCCATGCCCAAACCATCGCACAAGAAACGGATACCAAGTTTAGAAGCAGTTTTATTTTGGGTGGGCAAATCAAGGGGCAATCCCCCGAAATTTATTTTATCTACCCTGAAGGTAATTGCATCAGAGCAACAACTGATACGCCTTTTTTCCAGTTAGGTGAAAGTAAATACGGCAAACCTATTTTAGACCGTTCCATGAATTATGACGCATCACTCAAATCAGCGATGCGAGCCATTCTGATTTCTTTTGATTCAACCATCCGCTCTAACTTATCCGTCGGTATGCCCATTGATGTGTTGGTCTATCACAATGACAGCCTACAGATGCCACAAGGGTTTCGCATTGATGAAAACGATGAATACTTTGCCAGCATCCGCCAACACTGGTCAGATGGGCTGAGAAAAATTCTAAATGAACTTGAAGACTCACCGATGAGCTATTGGCAATAGCAACTGTCACACAGTTAAAAATCAACCCATATCAAGCCATCTAGCCGGTTCTTCACTGTGTCCTCCCCTGTCCATTTATAGAGCGTTTTTGGTTGTACCGCTCTTGAAATATAATGCGCTACCGTCTATATCGACCTGTCTTAGGCAATTGCTTTGCTATAAGTTCAATTGTCTTGCCATAGATAATGCAAATACCTTGGGTTTTTGCTAGGCGGTAATTTCGGTGGGTATGGTATGATGTGATTTTTTATGATTGTTTGGTTTTTATGCTATGCAGCTAACTGATTTGGCACCTTGGGGTGAATCACTCAGAATCGCCGTAGAAGTTATTGGCACGATTGCTTTTGCCTTGTCAGGTATCTTGGCAGGCGTGCGCAAACGTATGGATATGTTTGGGGTAGCGGTGCTGGGATTTTTATCGGCGTATGGGGGTGGTACGCTGCGTGATATTTTGCTAGAGCGGCGTCCGTTTTTTTGGGTGTCCCAAGAGCTGATGTTATGGCTGGTGTTTGCGCTTTGTATTGTGGTGATGCTAGTCAATAGCCGCCGCCCGTTTCGTATCACTCCTGCGGCGATTCAATTGGCAGATGCGTTAGGTTTGGGCTTGTTTGTCGCCTCTGGGGTACAAGCGTCACTGGCAAGCGGTATGCCGATGGCGGTATCAGTCATCATGGGGATTATTACTGGGGTATTTGGCGGGGTGATGCGTGATATCGCCTGTGGTGAGATGCCCACCGCGTTTTTTGACCATCGTCCGTATGCCATGTGTGCCTTGGTTGGCGGCTGGGTGTATGCGATTTTGGCAGTTTACAGCTCGCTTGCCGCTTGGGTGATTATGTTTATCAGTACCATCACTACCACAGGGCTGCGTATTGCCGCGCTGGCGTTTAATTATCATTTACCCGGTTGGAAAAAAAGCGCCTCTTAGCCAATATATTGGGTAGTTAACAGATTAGGTAGCCATCAGACTTGGTAGCTATCAGATTTGTCAGTCATCGGATATGGCTTGACTGCGGCAATCCGTTAATGAATTCAAGGTTTTATCAAGCGGCTAAATCAAGCAAATAATACCGATGCTCGCATTTGATGACGTCAAGCTGGTAAGTCAGATACGCATGATTGCCTGTTGGTATGATTGTTTGTTGGAATGCCAAGTGCTGCAGCCGCAAGATAATGATACAGCAAAATCTCGTTATATCATTATCTAAGCTTAGCGTATGCGGTTTTGGACAATAGTCGCTGTCGGTATCTAGATGGCTTACTTTTGCCAGATTGAAATAAATACTACTTACACCAATCGCTCGACCGCTTTTTTCTTCCAAACAAATTGGTAGTACAAGCCTTGTAACACGCTCATCACTATAAAATTCGCCACATACGCCCACCAAATGCCTTGCAGTCCAAAATGACGACTGAGTAAAATCGCACTGGGAATCTCTACCAATAAGATACTGCCGATACTGATAAACATAGGCTGCCACACCATCCCAGTAGCGCGCATCATGCCACTAAAAATCATGCCACTGCTAAAAAAAAGCAAACTCCATAACACAATGTGCAATAACTGCTGTGCCAGCACAATCACGCCTTCCACCGTGATAAACATCGCCATCAAATAACGGGAAAAAAGATACGCCAAAACAATCAACCCACCCGTAATAATGAGATTGGTCAACATGGCAGTGCGAGTGACGCAGTTTAAGGCACTCGCTTTACCTGCGCCAATCGCTTGCGAGGCATAAATTGATGCCGCTATCGCAATCGACATGGCAGGAAATTGCACATAGCTCAACACTTGGTTGACTGCGCCATAAGCTGCGGTAGCATTGGTACCAAAGCCATTGACCAGCCCAATAATCACCAAGCCAGATATCGCGCCCGTGACCATCTGAAACGCGGTAGGCAACCCCAGCCGAATCACTTTACGCGCGATGTCGGGTTGGATGCGTATATATTTGAGTAATTGAGTATCAATTTGTAAGGGGTGATTTTTGGCACGGGTATAAAAAAACAAAAACAGCAATACCAACAGCTGTGACAATAAAGTCGCAATGGCAGGGGCTTGGATATCTAGCTTGGGTAACCCAAACCAACCTTGAATGAGCGCAGGCGTCACCACAATCCCAATCACAATAGAAATACCCACGGCAAACAAGGGCGTCACCGAATCGCCCACCCCGCGCAATAACGAAGTATAAGCGATAAATAAAAACAGTAGCGGACTTCCTGCTAACATCAATTTGGCATAACGGTTTGCCAAGCCTTGAATCTCAGCAGGGACGCCCATCTGCACAATAATCAATTGACTGAGCAAGCTGCCCGTAATCGCAATCATCACCCCTAATATCAAAATAATTGCAAAGCTATTGCCGGTAATTCGTTTGACCAAATCCAACTCTTTGGCACCCCAAGCCTGCCCTACCAAAATCGATGAGCCTGAAGCGATACCGATGATAAACGCCATCAAAAAAAACAGCACTGGGGCAAACACCGATACGGCGGCAATCGCTTGTACCCCTAGCATCTGCCCAACAAAAATGGTATTAATCGTCCCTGACAGCGATTGCAAGATGTTGGTCAGCAGTAAAGGCAACAAGAAAAACAAAAACGGTCGCCATAGCGTGCCGACCGAACTAAAATCTGGAAGTTGTTGTGATTTTTTCATACCGTCAAATTTACTTAATGATAATTGCTTAATGATGATAATGATAACGATGGCTATTTTAATTATTTTTTTATTACTGACCTGCTAGGTAAGTTTTATACAGTGTTAGATAGCAAAACAAAGCGTATCGACAGGCCAAAAATCTACTGACGCTGGCAAAATTTCGTTCATAGTAAACGATTGCTCAACAACATATCGCAATAAAATGTTAACTATCTTTCGTTATCACCCGTCATTTTACCGCTTACTTTAACAAAGATAACAAACGACACATATTCTCAAACTTTTCTGGTTGATAACTCTGTTAAACTTTACCCTGTGCTTTGGTGCATAAGTGGCGATAACAAGCCACTTTGATAATGAGAGAATCAAAAAATTCACTAAACAAGAGAACAATAATGACAACCGACAACCAAACCGATACCCAGCAATTTCGCAGCGAAAAAGATACTATGGGCGCCGTTAATGTCCCTATAGATGCTTACTGGGGCGCGCAAACCGAGCGTAGCCGCAATAACTTTAAAATCGGTGGCGAAACCTTACCACAGCCGCTGATTGAAGCCATGGCACTGGTCAAAAAAGCCGCCGCCATCACCAATGCCAAATTAGGGCGTATCAGTGATGACAAACGTGACCTTATCGTGCAGGCCGCCGATGAAATCATCAACGGAGCACTGCGTGACCAATTTCCTTTGGTGGTTTGGCAGACAGGCTCTGGCACCCAGTCAAACATGAATATGAATGAAGTGATTGCCAACCGTGCCAATGAACTTGCCGGTCAAGGCAAAGGTAGTTATCAGCCGATTCATCCCAATGACGATGTCAATCATGCTCAGTCTACCAATGACAGCTTTCCCACCGCGATTCGGGTAGCGGCGGCGCGTCAGATTGTCTATCTGCTTATCCCCGCGGTGCAAAAACTGCGTGACACCTTAACAAGCAAATCTGAGCAGTTTGCTGGCATTGTAAAAATCGGACGTACCCATCTGCAAGACGCCACCCCTTTGACGCTAGGACAAGAGTTTAGCGGCTATGTCAGTCAGTTAGATCATGCGCTCATTCGTCTAGATGCCGCGCTACAGGGTCTGTATGAACTGCCTTTAGGCGGTACTGCAGTCGGTACAGGATTAAACGCTCACCCCGATTATGCCGAGCAGGTCGCGCAAACCTTAGCTGCGTTGACCGATGTGCCGTTTGTCACGGCGCCCAATAAATTTGAAGCGTTAGCGGCCAGAGACGCTGAGGTTTTTGCCTCAGGTGCCCTAAAAACTTTGGCAGCGAGCCTTAATAAAATTGCCAATGATGTGCGCTGGCTGGCTTCAGGTCCTAGATGTGGGATTGGTGAGCTTAAAATCCCTGAAAATGAGCCAGGCTCATCCATCATGCCAGGTAAAGTCAATCCGACCCAGTCTGAAGCCATGACGATGGTCGTCGCGCAAGTGATGGGTAACGATGTCACCATCAATATGGCGGGGGCTTCGGGTAATTTTGAACTCAATGTGTTTATGCCAGTCATCGGCTACAACCTACTACAATCGATTCGCTTACTTGCCGATACTTGTGACAGCTTCAATGACCATTGCGCGGTAGGCATCGAGCCTGTGACAGAAAAAATTGATTATTTCCTACACAACTCATTGATGTTAGTCACCGCACTCAATCGCCATGTCGGCTATGAAAATGCAGCAAAAATTGCCAAGACTGCTTATAAAGAAAATAAAACCTTAAAACAAGTTGCCGTTGAACTGGGTTTATTGACTGACGCCCAATTTGATGAATGGGTCAAACCTGAAGCCATGACTAGTCCAAAGTGATATAAGCGTTGATGGGGCATAATCCCATTGTTTGATAAATCAATTTTTATCAGCAAATTTTTAGCCAGATGACAACCTTCTGGCTAAAAGCTAACGCTCGCATCGTTGGCTATTTACTAAATCGCCACTAGCTCTCTGATGCCTTTTTCTGGCATATCACCGCCCATGCCTTGGGCAATGACTTGCCCCCGTGCCATAACCGTATAGTTATCGGCAAGTTCTTCGGCAAAGTCATAAAACTGCTCGACCAAAATAATCGCCATATCGCCTTGGTCAGCCAAGCGACGAATCACCCGCCCGATATCTTTGATAATCGATGGCTGAATTCCTTCGGTCGGCTCGTCCAAAATCAGCACCCGTGGCTCAGATGCCAGCGCTCTGGCTATCGCTAGTTGTTGTTGTTGACCGCCTGACAAGTCACCGCCCCGACGTTGGCTCATTTCATCGAGCACAGGAAAAATCTCATACAAATGGCTCGGGACTTTTTTGGCTTTGCTGCCTTTAAACTTTGCCATGCCAATCAAGATATTTTCTTCTACGGTTAAGGTTGAAAAAATATCTCGCCCTTGTGGCACATACGCCATGCCTGCGCGCACGCGGTTTTCAGGCGACAATTTGCTGATGTCTTTGCCATCGAGCAAAATTTGACCCGATTTAATCGGTAAAACCCCCATCAGACACTTTAACAGTGTGGTTTTACCCACGCCATTGCGACCGAGTACCACAGAACACTCACCCACAGGCGCGGTCAAACTGACATCGCGCAGAATATGACTGCCGCCATAATATTGATTGATTGTGTTTACTTCTAACATCGCTATCCCCTATCGCCCTAGATATTTTTCGATGACATCGTCGTTGGCTTGTACTTCAGCAAGCGTGCCTTCTGCCAAAATTGCGCCTTGCGCCAATACCGTCACTTGCTCACTGATGGTGTCAATAAAGCTCATGTCATGTTCAACCACCACCAAGGTATGGTCTTTTTTGAGCTCCAAACATAGCTCGGCGGTGCGTTCAGTTTCGGCATCGGTCATGCCTGCCACTGGCTCATCGAGCAAAATCAGCTTAGGACGCTGCATCAATAGCATCCCAATCTCCAGCCATTGTTTTTGCCCGTGCGACAACAATCCTGCAGGTTTATTGACAAACTCACCCAAGCGAATCGTCGCTAAAGTCTGGTCAAGGGCATTTTGGGCATCCGGGTTAAGCTTGCTAAACAGGCTTTTTTTGACTCGCTTGTCTTTGGGTGCGGCAAGCAGTAGGTTTTCCATGACGGTAAAATTTTCAAACACCGTGGGTTTTTGAAATTTTCGCCCAATGCCAGCTTCGGCAATTTGCTCGGTGGTCATGCTGGCAAGATTGTGGGTTTGTCCAAAATACACTGACCCTTCCGTGGGGCGAGTTTTACCGGTAATCACGTCCATCAGCGTGGTTTTACCCGCACCGTTAGGTCCGATAATACAACGCAGCTCGCCTTCTTTGATGTACAAAGATAAGTTGTTTAAGGCGCGGAATTTATCAAACCACACACTGACATCTTCCATATATAGGGCAATACCTTTGCTAAAATCCGCTTCTTGTGACTTTAGCCTTCCGTAGTTGCTCTCAGCAAAGTCATTAATATTATTATCGTTTGTATTCATAACAGACTCTTTGATGTGTTATTAATGGGGTATTTATGGGGTATTAGTCATCGGGTATAATCAAAATAACTACTGGGTTGCAGGCGGTCAGCCTAACGCCGCTGCCGACCCTAAAGCCCCTTCCGCCTAAGATTCTTTTTTTGTTTCTGCGTTTGTTTCAATGTTTGTTTGCATGGCTGTTTCCATATTTTTTACGCTTGGCTCGACCGTTTTTTTGCCATGCGTGATTTTGTCCAATAGACCAATAATGCCTTTGGGTAAAAACAAGGTGACGACCACAAACAACCCGCCCAAAATCAATAGCCAAGCTTCGGGATATGCCACGGTAAAGTAAGTTTTCACCGCATTGACCACACCTGCGCCCAATATCGCCCCGATCAGCGTGCCGCGTCCACCTGTGGCGACCCAGACCGCCATTTCAATCGAGTTGACAGGGTTCATCTCACTGGGATTGATAATGCCCACTTGTGGCACATACAACGCGCCAGCAATCCCTGCGATAATCGCCGATAACACCCACGCAGATAGCTTGTACCATAGGGTACGGTAGCCCAGGTATTGCAAACGGTTTTCGCTATCACGTACGGCGCCCAGTACGCGGCCATACGGCTTGTGCATCAAATAACGTAGGCCAAGGTAGGCAAGCATCAGCACGAATGCTGTGGCAAAACAGAGCAAGGTGCGCGTCATGGGAGCAGCGATGTCCATACCTAAGATGGTTTTAAACCCGGTAAAACCGTTGTTACCGCCAAACCCAGTTTCGTTACGGAAAAATAGAAGTGATGCGGCAAACACCATGGCTTGGGTGATAATCGAGAAATATACGTCTTTGATTTTTGAGCGAAAGGCAAAAAACCCAAATATAAAAGCCACCACTGCCGGCACCAGCACCACCAATATCGCCGCCCAAGCAAAGTTATCTGTGCCTGCCCAAAACCAAGGCATGTTATCCCAGCTCAAAAACCGCATAAACTCCGGCAAGCTGTTGCCTGATGCTTGGCGCATCAGATACATACCCATTGCATACCCGCCAAGGGCAAAGTACAAGCCATGCCCAAGGCTCAAAATCCCCGCATAGCCCCATACCAAGTCCAGTGCCAAAGCAACCATCGCCAAACACATGATTTTGCCAATCAAAGTGACCCAATAAGCGGATAAATGCAGCGCCGAATCGGCAGGCAGCAGGTGCAACCAAGGCAATACCATCAACACCGCAAAACAGCCCATAATTGCCAAGCGACTCACTGGTTTATCTGCAAATAATTGTAAAATACGCATTTTTTAACTCTCCAATGATTACTCGACAAAGCGACCCTTAAGGGCAAACAGACCTTGTGGGCGTTTTTGGATAAATAGCACCACCAGCACCAACAAAATAATTTTGGCAATCACCGCACCCATGCCAATCTCAAGCACGGTGCCACTCACCCCTAGACCCAAGGCCGCCAGTACTGCCCCCCAAATTTGACCGACACCGCCGACCACTACTACCAAGAAAGCATCGATGATGTAGTTTTGCCCCAAATCAGGACCGACGTTGCCCACTTGCGCCAAAGCACAGCCTGCCAAACCTGCCAAGCCAGAGCCAAGCCCAAATGCCATCATATCGACACGCGCCGAGCGAATACCCACCGCACGCGCCATTTGCCGGTTTTGGGTCACAGCACGTACAAACAGACCAAAGCGGGTGTATTTGAGTAAAAACACCAGTAATAACAATACGATAATGGTAAAACCGATAATGGCAATACGGTTGTATGGCAGCATCAAGCTTGGGGTCAAGGCGACAGCACCGCTTAGCCATGAAATATTGGAAACTTCGACGTTTTGTGCCCCAAAAATCATGCGAACCAACTGCATCAGAATCAAACTCACCCCAAACGTGGCAAGCAAGGTTTCTAGCTGTCTGCCATATAGCGGACGTATCACTACCCGCTCAATAATCATGCCAATGACCGCACTCACCAAAAACGCCAGCGGAATCGCGGCAAGCATGTACCAATCGACATAGCCTGCCAAATGGCTTTTAAAAAAACTTTGCACCACATAGGTGGTATAGGCACCAATCATAATGAGCTCACCATGCGCCATGTTAATGACACCCAATAGACCGTAAGTAATGGCAAGTCCCAACGCCGCCAACAACAAAATACTGGCGGTGCTGAAGCCAGAAAACACGTGTCCTGTCCACTCACTGGCTTTGATACGCGATTTGACTTTGTCTTGGGTGGTTTGTAAGGCTTTTTTGAGCTCGGGTGAATGGCTGGTTTGTTTTGCCATTCCTTCGATATCGGCTAACACATCAGGGCTGTTACTGGACGCCAAAGTTTTTAATGCCGCAATCTGGGTCATCTCATCGCCCGATTGCAAATCCATACGCGCTTGCAGTTGCGCCAATGCTGCTTTTACCGTACTGTCTTTTTCATTGGCATAAATATCGGCAACGGTTTTTTTATCGAGCGTGGCGATATTGTCGGCTAGGATATCCACCGCTTTAAGGCGCTCGCTGGCATCGTCGGATTTGAGTTTGGCTTTGGTTTGCCCTAAGGTCAACGCCGAACGCAGGGCGTTATTGAGTGTGACTTGGTTTAGGTCGCTTGGCCAATTACTTACCAAAGTATGCGCAGGATAGCGGTAGAGTTGGTCGGTGTTTTCTAAAGTATAGACATTGCCGGCATCATCACGGTACAGCTCGTCTTTGTTAATCAGCTCAACCAGTTTGTCATAGGATTGGCTCGTGCCTGTCCAGTTGTTGAGCATGGCTTGACGCCCCGCAAAATCAGCGGCTACGAATTTTTGAATATCATCGCCTGCGCTGGCTGTGGAGCTTGTGGCTGCGGTAGTTGGAGCTGCTGTGGTTACTGTACTGGTTATGGTAGTGGCCGAAGCGGTACTTGCCTGTGCATTACTCACGCTTGGCAACGCAATGCCCATCGTGGTCGCTAGCGACATGCCGAGCACAATTTTTTTACTTTTTTGCAAAAACTGCCCGAGAGAATGATTACCATTGAGCATGATGGTCGCTCCTTAGTTTGTATGATTAGTCATCTGTTTGGTGGTGTGACGGATCCATGTTTAAATCAATCAATGTTTAAATCAATAAAAGGTGAAATCGTAAAATTTTGGCAAAAAAATAAGCCATACCAGCTGGGGTATTGATAAGCGGTATGGCTGTCACAACATCGATTGTTAACTTCATTCAAGCTTATTTGAAAGGCTTATTTAGTCATACTTACTTTGGGATACTTATTTTGGGATATAAGGACTCCAAGGTTCAGCTTTAATGGCATCTTTGGTTTTGTAAACCACATCAAACTGACCATCGGCACGGATTTGCCCAATCATCACAGGTTTGTGTAAGTGGTGATTTTCGGCATCCATGGTTAGCGTGTAGCCTGATGGCGCGGCAAAGCTTTGACCTGCCATGGCAGCACGGACTTTATCCACGTCGGTGGAGCCCGCTTTTTCAACCGCTTGTTTCCACATATTGATACCCACATAGGTGGCTTCCATTGGGTCATTGGTCACTACTTTATCGGCATTTGGCAGTTTGTGATCAATGGCGTATTTTTTGTAAGCATTCACAAACTTGATGTTTACAGGGTTTTTGACCGATTCAAAGTAGTTCCATGCTGCCAAGTGTCCAACTAATGGGGTGGTGTCGATACCACGAAGTTCTTCTTCACCCACAGAGAACGCCATCACAGGAATATCCGCCGCTTTGATGCCTTGGTTACCAAGCTCACGATAGAAGGGAACGTTTGAGTCACCATTGATGGTGGAGATAACTGCGGTCTTTTTACCCGCTGAGAATTTTTTAATATTACCCACGATGGTTTGGTAATTGTTAAAGCCAAATGGGGTATATTCTTCCATGATGTCGCTATCTGCCACGCCTTTAGACTTTAAGAACGCCCGTAAAATCTTATTGGTGGTACGGGGATACACATAGTCAGTACCCAATAGCACGAAGCGTTTGGCACCGCCGCCTTCTGGTGACATCAAGTACTCAACCGCAGGAATGGCTTGTTGGTTGGGCGCGGCGCCAGTATAAAAGATGTTTTTGGACTGCTCTTGTCCTTCGTACTGCACAGGGTAGAATAATAAGCCGTTTAATTCTTCAACCACAGGCAACACAGATTTACGAGAAACCGATGTCCAGCAACCAAAGATAACCGCGACTTTGTCTTGTGTCAGTAGCTGGCGCGTTTTTTCGGCGAACAATGGCCAGTCTGAGGCAGGGTCGACAACCACAGGCTCAAGTTTTTTGCCCATCACCCCACCTTTGGCATTGATTTCATCAATCGCCATCAATGCGGTGTCTTTGAGCGATGTTTCAGAGATTGCCATGGTACCTGAGAGTGAATGTAAGATACCCACTTTGATGGTATCACCATTGCTAGGGGCAGGTGCACTACCGGTGGCAGCTGTGGTTGACGTGCCACTGGCTGGTTTGGCATCACTTGATGATTGCGGTTTTGAACAACCTGTCAACATCATACTGCCCGTTACCGCTAGGGCAACCAAGGATCTGCCAAATGCACGACGGCTTAATTGAGGCTCAGTCGTGGTTAGCTCGGTGGTTTTTTTGTCTAACATGTGTCACTCCTAAAATAGATGGATTGCCGTTTTAAGGTAGGGCGTAACGGATAGGCTTTGGCTATCGGTTGCTGGTTGTCTTAACTGACTATAATGACAATTCAATTAGTGTGCCAATCTGCATGTTAAAAGCTATTTTTGAAAATTTTATCAATTAAATCAAATATTTGAATTGGCATAGTTAAAAAAGTTATTTTAAACAATCGCATATTGGCTAAATGCTGCTACTTGGTAAAAAATGGGCAAACTTTGGCGACCTTAGCGATTTCACCAATCTGATGAACTGGGGGATTTTTTTGCACTATTACCATTCATCTAGCGTTCCTCTGGCATTCACCTAACATTGATTGACGCTAAACAACGCTTTATCGCCAGTGTCTTTATGACATTAGCCAATTTGTTGCATAAAAAAAGTGCATGCCCGACAGCTTGCACTTTTTATCAAAAATGTTGTTAATCCCTAGTTAATCGCTAGTTAGCCAATACCAGTGCCATGCCCAATGCCGCCATAATTGAAGGTAGCCAAGACAGCTTGGGATGCGCATGGGCTTGTGCTTTTACCCAATTCATCACCCCTGCACCCACAGCAAACAAGGCGGACATCGCGGTTATCATGCCTAAGCCAAACCCTTGACTCACGCTACCTACTGGCATCTCCACGGCATGCGCCATACCATGAAATAGCGTCAAACCAAATAAGCTGATCGCCATCATGAGCGAAAAGCTTTTCTGATTGGCTTGTGCTATCTTGGTGCGCTGCGCCAAAACTGCGACCACTGTCAACACCACCGATAGCAAAATCGCACCTTCAATAATCGATGAGCCAATCGCCACATGAGCTAGTTGCACCAAAGCAAAGCCTGACAGTAAGCTTGTCACCAATAAGCCTAAACCCAGTTTTTTGTGACGGGCAAACACCATGCCCATGCCAACCGCAAGCACCACGTGGTCAAGACCTGAGATAGGATGCATGAGTCCTGCGGTGACAGCAGCCATTAAATCTACCGAACTTGCACCTGCATGCTGGGTTAAACCATGACCGACATGCGCCACTGCCAAGCTTGAAAGGCTAAAAAGCGCGGTTGCCAACGCCGTTTTTTGGGTTGTTTTTTGGGTTAAAGTTTTCATTATGTCTCCTTGATTTTATTGCATTTTTTACATATTTTCGCTTGAGCTTGGTAAATGTTGGACAGGCTGTGACGGAATCTCTAGCGCTCTTAGCATGCCCTGTTGTTGGATAAATTTGATAATGTCATCCAAACCGTCTTGGGTTTTCATGTTGCTAAACACAAACGGCTTATCGCCGCGCATTTTTTTGGCGTCTTTATCCATAATCGACAAATCCGCGCCCACGAGTGGCGCAAGGTCGGTTTTATTGATAATCAGCAAATCTGATTTGGTAATCCCGGGTCCACCTTTGCGGGGGATTTTGTCGCCTGCACTCACATCAATCACATAAATGGTCAAATCCGACAACTCTGGGCTAAAGGTCGCCGCCAAGTTATCACCGCCCGACTCAATGATAATCAGCTCAAGACCGTCAAAGCGATTTTGCAAGGTAGCCACGGCATTAAGATTAATCGACGCATCTTCACGAATCGCTGTGTGCGGACAACCGCCCGTTTCCACCCCAATAATCCGCTCAGCGGGCATGGCATCGTGGCGGGTCAAAAACTCCGAATCTTCTTTGGTATAAATATCGTTGGTAATCACAGCCATGTTGTACACGTCTTTGAGACGGCGACACAGACTTAAGGTCAAAGCGGTTTTGCCAGAGCCAACAGGCCCGCCAATGCCAAGGCGTAACGGGGATAAGCGAGGCTGTTGGGTTGGGGTTTTTTGGGTAAAGCCAGTCATGGGGTTTCCTTGTGAATGATATTAAAGACAGGGGTTTTAGGAACGAAACAGACGACTATATTGTTGTTCATGATGACAGGATAATTCTGCCAACGACGGTACAGACGCTGATAGTTGCAAGTGGTTGATTAAAATCAGTAATGTTTGGGCATGCTGCTGTGACTGTAAAAATTGTGGCGCAATGTCTTGTAGCTTAGCCACAACCGCTTGCCGATGATGGATGGCTGTCAATGCCGTTTTGACTTTGCTGGCTTGCGTTTGGCAAAGCTTGGCAATCGGTTCATCCAGCACTTGCCCCAATTGCCAAATAATACGTTGCCCTGCCATTTGTCCCAGCGGTAAGGTTTTGACAATCGCCAAGGTCAGATTTTCCATTTGAGCAAACGCATAGGTCGTCAGGCTATCGGCTATCGGCAGTTGCCAAAAATACGCCAAGCGAGCGAATAACGGTAAATAGCCTTGCGCTATCCAATCTTGTGGCATCGCAAGGTCGAGCACGCCATCGAGCCAAGCACAAAATGCCTGCGCCAATTGTTGACTCTCTAATAAAAACTCATGGCTATCACGGCTTGCCCCATAAAAATTGGCTAGACTATCCACTAAGCTATCGTGAGTTTTTTTCCCTGATAGCTGCATCATACTTGCCATCAGCGGCAATTCAAAATTGAGTAAGACCTCTTGCTGATACGCCTGCAAAAACGCCAAACTACTGGCTTCATCATGGATAAAGCCTTGCTCAATGGCAGACTCCACGCCTTGGGAATAGGTATAACTACCAATCGGCAAATTGCTCGATGCCAGCATCATCAGCTTAAGCAATTGTTGTGGCGGCGCCTTCTGTGTGAGGTGCGATGTTGTTGTCATCGTTTTCATAAAAAAAACGTGGCTTTGGTTAAATCACCGACGATTGCGCTTTGCGTATCTGCATGGCTTAACCGATTATCATGTCCATGTGAATGACCGCCATGCCCATACGCCCCTGTTTCGGGTTCAAAAGCGTGTTCCACTTCGCTCACGGTTAAGCCTAACTTCACCAGCATATCGGCAAGCACATAATCGGGCTCAAAGTACAAGGCATGCTGCGCTTGACCCTGCTCAACGAGCATCAGTGGGACATGACGATTGCCCAAATGATACGCCCCGCGCATCAGTTCAAAGGCATTGTCGGCGGTGACTTTGGTGAGGGTTTGCGGTTTGGCAAAAATTTGTATGATGTCGCCTGACTCATTTTGTACCACATCCCCATCTTTGAGCGTACCTGTGCGTGGTAGGTCGATACCGACCGCTTCACCATTTTGCAGGGTTGCACGAAACCGTGACCGCTGGCGCGTGTCAAAATCGAGCTGCAAAAACTGCCCGTTTGCTTGTTGGTTGACCAAATCGGCTTGCTGTTGGTGAGTTAACTGCTGCACCCGTTGATTATAAATTTTCATTATTATCCTTTGTTAAATTTTCTACCTACTCAGAAGTTTGCCCATGACAACCGCATTGTTGACAGCCACCCTCTTTAAATTGATGCTCACAGTTGTTAAGCCCATACAGTAAATGCGAACAGTTTGGGCAAAGCTTTGCATTGGCGATACATTTTTAAAAAACTCACTACCACATTCATCACAGAGTAGATGAGATTGTTCGGTTCTAGTCTTCACATTGGCATTCATAGCTAAAATCACATTTAAAATAAGAAATACCGCTGTGCCATTGGCAACACAGCTGACGGCTCACAAGTGAGAAGCTGACCATCCGCCCGCACTTCATAGGTTTCTGGGTTGATCAACATCTCGGGGCAATAGCTATTAAACCGCATATCTTTTTTGCGAATGTTACGAATACCCTGCACAGGGCGAATCACTTTTTGCAAGCCAAGTTTGTCTTGGATGTTATTATCAAAGGCGATTTTGGATACAAAGGTAATGCTGGTTTGGTGGGTGGCTTTGCCAAGGCTTGCGAACATCGGACGATAATGCACCGGCTGCGGGGTTGGGATGGAGGCATTGATATCACCCATCGGGTAAGCGGCGATGCTACCACCTTTTAAAATCGTGTCAGGTTTGACCCCAAAGAATTTGGGCGACCATAACACCAAATCCGCCCATTTACCGACTTCTACCGAACCGACTTCCTCGGCAATACCGTGGGTAATGGCAGGATTGATGGTGTATTTGGCGATATAGCGTTTGATGCGAAAATTGTCATTTTCTGTCACTGTATCTTCTGTCACTGGGTCAATGTCATGAAGCTCACTGTTAGACGCATTTTGGCTCACTGTATCGGGTGCTAAAAATCCGCGTTGGCGTTTCATTTTATCCGCCGTTTGCCAAGTGCGAATAATCACCTCGCCCACCCGTCCCATCGCTTGCGAGTCGCTACTCATCATCGAGATTGCCCCCAAATCGTGCAAAATATCTTCAGCGGCGATGGTTTCTTGGCGGATACGGCTCTCAGCAAAGGCGATATCTTCGGCAATCGCAGGGCTCAAATGGTGACAGACCATCAGCATGTCGAGATGCTCATCGATAGTGTTGATGGTAAACGGACGCGTGGGGTTGGTCGAAGACGGCAGCACATGCGGCTCACCAATCGCCCGCAAAATATCAGGGGCATGCCCCCCGCCTGCGCCTTCGGTGTGGAAGGTATGAATACAGCGGTCTTTAAAGGCATTTAGCGTGCTTTCTAGATAGCCACTTTCGTTGAGCGTATCGGTGTGAATCGCCACTTGCACATCATACTCTTCGGCAACGCTCAAGCAGTTATCAATCGCTTGCGGCGTGGTGCCCCAGTCTTCATGCAGTTTTAGCCCGACCACACCCGCTTCGATTTGCTCGATAATCGGCTGAGGCAAGCTGACATTGCCTTTGCCCAGTAGCCCAATGTTCATGGGAATGTCATCAAGGGCTTTGAGCATGGTTTCGATATGGTATTTGCCGTTGGTGCAGGTGGTGGCAAGCGTGCCTTGGGCAGGTCCTGAACCACCGCCAATCATTGTCGTCACCCCAGACATCAAGGCAACCTCCGCCTGCTGTGGCGCGATAAAGTGAATATGGGTGTCAATCCCGCCCGCGGTCAAAATTTTGCCTTCACCTGCAATAATCTCGGTGCTTGCGCCAATGGCGATGGTGACATTGGATTGAACATCGGGGTTGCCCGCCTTGCCAATCGCCCAAATTCGGCTGTCTTTTATCGCCACATCGGCTTTATAAATCCCGGTATAATCCAAGATAAGCGCGTTGGTAATCACGGTGTCAGCCACCTCAGCAAACGGGCGCTGCCCTTGCCCCATGCCATCACGAATCACTTTGCCACCACCAAATTTGACCTCTTCACCATAGCTGGTAAAGTCTTTTTCCACTTCCAGCCACAGCTCGGTATCAGCAAGACGCAGTTTATCGCCCACGGTTAAGCCAAAATGCTCGGCATACATTTGGCGGGGTACGGTTTTTTGTGATTTTGCTAAACTTGCGGTATCCACAGATGTGGTGGCTTGCCCCATCACCCGCCCAGCAAACCCAAAAATCGCCTTATTGCCACCAAACTCGACCAGTTCAACTGATCGCGCTTGCCCTGGCTCAAAGCGCACTGCCGTACCCGATAAGATATTTAAGCGAAACCCAAGCGCCTTGTCACGGTCAAACGCCAGTGCATCATTGGCTTCGGCAAAATGGTAGTGAGAGCCGATTTGAATCGGTCTGTCGCCGGTGTTTTTGACCAAAATAGTTTGGACAGCGCGCCCTTCATTAAGGATAATGGCTTGGTCTTTTAGCTTATATTCGCCAACTTTCATGGTTTACCCCTTATACTGTTTAAATTACACAATCGGTTGGTGAATGGTCACCAGTTTGGTACCATCTGGAAAGGTGGCTTCCACTTGCACATCGTCAATCATCTCGGCGATACCATCCATCACATCCTCACCCGTTAGCCACGTGGTGCCTTCGCCCATCAACTGTGCCACTGTTTTGCCCTCTCTTGCGCCTTCGAGCACCAACATACTGATATAGGCTATTGCTTCTGGATAGTTAAGTTTTAAGCCACGTTGTTTGCGGCGCTCGGCAACCAGTCCTGCGGTAAAAATAAGTAATTTATCTTTTTCGGCGGGGGTTAAATGCATGGGTTACTCCAATTATTTTTTTAGTGTTAAAAATTAGACCGTCACTGCTATTAGGTTGCCCAAATTCGGGGCAAATGACTGGCTTGTTGCCACATTAAAGTGCGAATTTCATCACGAACTGCACCAAAACTGTCAAAACATTGGCGGACATCATCCCCCAAATAGCGAATAATCATCACCTCCCCTGTCTGGGTGCAAGAGACAGGCAAGCTATGATGGTCGATAAATAATCGTAATTGCTTGACCCAGTCAATCAGCTGTTTTTGGGCAGCAACACTTGGCACAACCCATAAGCTGGCAAAGACGCTGTGGTTATTGAGACCTACGGGTGAGCGATACCAATCGTGTTTGGCACAGTGATGTAAGGTATCAGCAAGCAGCAATTTGGGCTGCTCATCCACGCGCCAAAACAGGTTTGATAACCGCATCTCGCCTGTACTGTAGCGCTCGCCATGATGCTCTCGCCCTAACAGGTTAATCTCCCAAGCGATAATACTGGCAGCTGGGCTGATAAAAAACTGATTGGTGGCATGGGCAAAACTTGCGTTATAAAAACAGTTTTCTTGCGGTAGCCATTCAAAACGGCTGTCATCTTGCAGATAAACCGTGACATTTTGCGAAGCATAACTATTTGAATTTTCTTGGGTTTTTTTAGATTTTTGGGTCTGTTGATTTTTTTCGATTGGTGCACTATCATCGGTTTGCTTGTTAGCGGTGTAACTTGGTAAATTACCGTACCATTTGTTTGCCCCTGGCGTGGTAATCACGGCGTGGGCGTGATGTTTTACGCCAATGTCAATATCGAGCTTATCGCCTAAGGCGATGCCCGCGGGCGGATACAGCATGATGACATGACAAATACCTTGCTGTTCACCGCTTTCAGGATACAAGGCTTTTTGTACCCGCAAGGCGCCTTGGTGGTGGCGTTGTACCAAATTGGTGCGCGCATGCTCACCCGCATGTTGGGCGTTAAAAGCTAAGGTAAGTACTGAGTGCCAAGCCATATCTATCTAACTATATGAAAAATATATGGTTTTATAGAATGCAAGGGCTGTGCCACATTGAGGTATTGAGCATTGATACCAATATGGTGAAGCCCAAATCAGGGATGTTTACACGGTTTGGGCTGTTATTAGACTTGAGTATCGACTTCTGTCAGTTGCCGATGACGCTGCAAGGGCAATTTGATAGAGTTTAGGAGGGTGGCTAAAAGGATTAATATCATCCCTGAGTACTGCATGCCATTGAGCGATTGGTGCAGTAATACGATCGACAATACAATCGCGGTAAACGGCTCAAACACGGTGAATACCGAGGCTTTGGTCGCAGGGAGTTTGTGCAGGGCTGACATATACAAGAAAAACGGAATCACGGTACCCACTAGGCTTAGCCCCATCACCCACAACCAAGTGATAGCAGGCATGGTGAAGGCTTTGGCATAGGTTTGATAGGTCATCGGTAGGAATAATAAAGCCAGAGCACTAATCACCACCGAACTAAAAAACACCAAGGTTGGTGGATAGTGTTTGTGTAAGGCTTTTTTCCCTAAAATGCCATACAGTGAATAGCACACCCCAGACAATAAACCAAACACAATCCCCCAACTCAATGTAAAGTTCTCACTCAGCGTTGTCAGTGCCACGCCTAATACCGCGATGCAAGCTAAGGTAAAGGATTTTTTTGTTATCGGTTCTTTTAATAAAAAAAATGCCAGTACCAAACTAAAAATCGGCGCCGTACATAGTAGTGATACCGCAATGCCCGCCCCCACAAAATTTACCGCGATAAAATAGCAAACCGTCATGCCTAGCACGCCAATCAACGATTGCAAGCTCAACTGTAATATCTCGCCGACTGATAACTGCCTAATAGACGGCCACAACGATGGCAATAACATCAGTAGCATCATAGCAGCCGTCACCACTCTTAAAATGGCAATTTGCACACTATCAAAACCCAGTTGATGTAGATAGGTAGTAAAGATACCCAGCGTGCCCCAACAGATAGCCGCCACAATGACTTGCAAGCCACCCATCGTCGCATGATTGCGCGTGTTAGGGGATTGGTTGGTAGCGAAAGCAGGTTTACGAGTCACTGGCAATTCCTAAAAAACGGGGGATAAAAAAAGTGATTCTAGCAAACAAGGTTGGCTAAAACCACTTTGGGAAAACTTAAATTAACTTCATGGGGTTATTGATAACCGTGGTTAATCCACTATTTTTCTAACGTCTTTTTAACGTTTTTCTAACGTCTTTCTAGCCTTTTTCTAACATCGACACACTATCGGATTTTTTATACATCACCGTTGCTGCCAGTGCAATTACGCTTGCTATCACCAATAACCAAGCTGGCGCGATTTGACTGCCTGTTTTGCTCATTAACCAAGTTGCCATCAAGGGGGTTGTGCCACCGAGTAGCGCATTGGCTGAGTTAAAGGTGAAAGCAAAACCTGAATAACGTACCTCGACTGGGAAAATCTCACTTAAAAAAGCCGGTAGTGTGCCGTCATTGACGGATAATAAGAGCGAGAACACCAGTTGAATCAAAACAATGGTTAAAAACCCACCCAGGCTTAGCATATGAAACAAAGGCACTGTCAACGCGATAAACAACACAGATGCGATGATCAGCATGGTTTTGCGACCGTATTTGTCTGACAGTTTACCCATGGTGAAAATCATACCGATATAAGCGACTAATGAAATGGAGGCAGCTAGCAGCGACTGCGTTTCATTGATGTGCATTTGGGTCGATAAATAAGTCGGCATATAGCTTAGGATTAAGTAAAAAGCCACTGCATTCAAACTACATAACATAAACGCAATGCACAAGGTTTTTTTATGGTTGGCAAACAAATTTTTGATTGGCACCGGTTTTTCAATGGTGCTTTCTTCAAACGCCTTAAAAGCCGGGGTTTTTTCAAGATTCAACCGCATATATCGACCCACTAGACCCAGCGGTGCAGCCAATAAAAACGGAATACGCCATCCCCAAGTTTGTACAAAGTCAGCATCCATAAAGGCGGTCATAGCTGCCGCAATCAGTGAGCCCAGTAATAGACCCGCGGATGTACTGGCAGGTACGATACTGGTATAAAACCCTTTTTTGTCGGGCGGCGCATACTCTGCCATAAATGCTGATGCCCCTGCATACTCTCCCGAAGCTGAAAAACCTTGAATCATGCGCAACAATAACAACAACACAGGCGCTAAAATACCGACGGTGGCATAGCTTGGCAACAATCCGATTAAGAAAGTGGCACCTGACATAATCAAAATCGACCAAGATAAAGCCGCTTTTCGTCCGTATTTATCGCCAATATGTCCCCAAAAAATACCCCCAAATGGACGGACAATAAAGGATAGCGCAAAAATTGCATAAGTTGACATCAATGCGACGGTTGCATCGGTTTTAGCAAAAAATACGCTAGCGATGACAGTGGCAAAATAGCCATACGATGCGTAATCAAACCACTCGACAAAGTTACCAATAAAACTGGCTTTGGCGGCTTTTTTGAGTAACACAGGATCTTTAACATACGGCTCTGCAGCTGGTTGTTGCATTGCTACGGCAGTGGGTGAAAGTGCGAAAGTTGTCATTTAGTTTCCCCTTGGTTGGTAGTAAGTCATGCTAAAGTAAGCTAACTGATAATGTTATGCGCGGGACCATAGGCGAAGCCTGTGATATTGTCAGCGCCTGTTTCAGTTAAAACCAAAATATCATGTTCACGATAACCGCCTGCCCCTGCCATACCTTCTGGAATCATAATCATCGGTTCCATTGAGATGACCATATTTGGTTCAAGTACCGTATCAATGTCTTCACGCAGCTCTAACCCTGCTTCACGACCATAATAGTGTGACAACACGCCAAATGAGTGCCCATACCCAAAGGTGCGGCGGTCTAAAATGCCATATTCGGCATAGATTTTGTTGAGCTCTAAGGCGATATCACAGCAACGAACGCCAGGTTTGATGAGTTTTATGCCTTCTTCATGCACTTTGCAGTTAATTTCCCAATAGTTGAGCGTTGCCGTATCAGGTTCACCAAAATACAGCGTACGCTCCAGCGCCACATAGTAGCCTGCAATCATCGAAAAGCAGTTTAAGCTTAAAATATCATTGCGCTGCACTTTGCGATTGGTCACAGGATTGTGCGCGCCATCGGTGTTGATACCTGATTGAAACCACGTCCAAGTATCCATGAGCTCGACATGCTCAAAGCGTTGCCCGATTTCTCGTACCATCGCTTGCGTAGAGGCTAACGCTACCTCATACTCAGGAACCCCTTCATGCACGGCGTTGACGAGCGCTGCCCCACCAATGTCACAAACCTGTGCACCTTGCTTGATAAGGGCGATTTCCTCGGCTGATTTCACCATCCGCATTTTCATACAAGCTTGGCTGATATCGACAAATTCGACATTGGGCAAGGCGTCTTGTAGTTTTTTCAAACGTTCAATGGGTAAGTGATCGTATTCAATCCCCACTCTGCCTTTATTTTTGATTTTACTTGCGACGGCTTTAAAGTAGTTATCACGTTGCCAGTCGGTATAGACGATATTGTCATCGCCCATGGTACGTCGCCAAGGCTGTCCACCGTCGATATTGGCGGAGATAGTCACTACTTTGTCTTGGTCGATGACCAGACCATAGAAGCGTCCAAATGAGCAATATAAGAAGTCTGCGTAGTAGTTGATATTGTGATAGGAGGTGAATAACACGCTATCAATGTCGCTTTTTGCCATATAGGCTTTAAGCTTTTGTTGACGGTTTTGGTATTCTTGGGCGCTAAAAGTCGGCTTGACCTTCTCGCCATTTTTGATTTGGATTAAGCTTGGCATGCTAAGTGCAGTATCCAGGCTAGCCGCTTTATTTATCATATGTTCAACTGACTGATTCATTGTTTGCGCCTCACGAGGTTTAGGTTGATGTTAAGAAAATCTTTGCTCTCCACATCCCTCATCATACGCAAATTTAAAAATTCAGTTTTTCATAAGACGACATTTTTTTGATTAATTACGACAACACGGCTTGTCCATTCATACTATATTTATGACAGCGAATATTAAAAAAATTGGTTTTTTATTGATTGATGGCTTTACCATGATGGCTTTTAGCAATGTCATCGAGCCGTTACGAATGGCAAACTATGTCAGTAGTCAGCCCGTATATAGCTGGATTATTAGTGGTTTTGCAGGTCATCAGACCAGTGCCAGTAATGGGGTACAAGTCACTCATACCGCTGAAATCAAACATCTATTTGATTGTGAACTCGTGTTTATCTGCGGGGGCTATGAAGCCGAAAATTTAATGACAGACGCGCTAAAGGGGATTGTGGAGCGTTTAGCCGTTCGGGATATTGCGTTAGGGGGGCTTTGTACGGGGGCAATAGCGCTTGCGAATGCCGGGTTGTTAGCCAATCAATCAGCCTCGCTGCACTGGGAAAATGTTACGCTGGCTCAGGAACAATTTGGCAATGTCAAATTCTTAAACCATATTTTTACCATTGGTGATCGGCTCTACACCTGCTCTGGCGGGGTATGTGCGCTTGATATGACCCTGCACATCATTAAACAGCACTTTGGGCGAGAAATCGTTGAAAAAATTCAAGACATGTTTGTCATCACCGCTATCCGAGAGCCAGCGAGCATCCAACATCTACCCAAACCAAAAACCCTCAGTCATAGCTACGCCCATGTCATCGATGCTATCACGTTAATGAAAACCAATATCGAAGAACCGCTCACGCTAGCGGACATTGCTAAATACGTTGGCATCTCTGAAAGACAACTACAGCGGCAATTTGCCAAACAGCTAGGGGTCTCACCCCAACAGTATTATCTTAATTTACGATTAGACCATGCTAAAAATCTACTCAAACATACCACCATGCCAGTGACCACCATTTCAATGGCGACTGGCTTTTTCAATTTGGCATCTTTTTCCAGAGCCTTTCAACAGCAGTTTAATATGTCAGCCAGTGATTTTCGAAAAACGCTGTAAGGGTTAATGCGTCTTGTACCATCGCTTAATCAAGTGGTTGCTTTGATCAGTTAAAAACCTATTCATCCCACTGCCAATGAATCGCCAATTGATCCAGCACGGTTTTGACTTGTGGTTGATGTGACGCATCGCCATCTAGCTTGACTAGCACAATAAACCCATAAGTAGGGTCGTCTTTGCTGCTGACGGTAGCATGGATCTGATGGTGCTTTAATAACTCATTGACCGCCATCACCGTCGCTTGACGTTTTAGTGCAGGTTTAAATACTTTACCCACTGCCGTTAAAGGCAATGCATCAATCACGTAGATGGCTTTAGGAATCGCCGCTTTTTCGCCAATGTTTTGTTGGCAAAATTGCATGAGTTTATCAGTGTCTAAGCTGACACCCGGCTTAGGGGCAACGAATAAAACAGGTAACTCGCCTGTGTAGCTATCAGGTTTACCAATGGCAGCACAGCCGGCTACCCCGTCATATTGATAAACGACTTCTTCGATCATTTTTGGGTCAATATTGTGTCCACCTCGGATAATTAACTCTTTTTTTCTACCCGTCAAGAAAAAGTAGCCGTCTGCATCTTGATAGCCCAAATCGCCTGAATTAAACCAAGTCTGATTATCTGCGTCAGTTACCCAAATCCCTTGATTTTGCTGCGCCAAATAATAGCCGACAAACACATTATCGCCGCGAATACAAATATTGCCCACCTCGCCTGTGTTGGCAACTCGCACAAACTTGCCATTATCATCAAGCATCATCACTTGCATAGGCTGATACGGGAAACGTAGCCCTATTGAACCAATTTTCTTCTCCCCAAATCTTGGGTTGGCTGAACTACCACAATTACCTTCCGTCATACCGTACGCTTCAATGATTTGTACCCCTGTTTGTTTTTCAAATTGCTTAAATACTTCTATCGGCATCGGGGCTGCGCCACACAAACAGTGCTTTAAACTAGCAATATCATGGTCGCCAACTGGTAGATTTAATAATCCAGCAAAAAGCGTGGGCACACCACTAAAAAAACTCACGCGATAATGCGCAATAATCGCCCAAAAATTCGCCATAACCCCATCGCCGCGATAGCCCTCTGGCGAAACCAGCAAAATTTCACCACCCATCGATAACGGTAATAATCCTGTAACCATGACGGCATTGACGTGAAATAGGGGTAGTCCGCACAGCACGACATTGCCCTGATTTAGCATGTCATCACCAAACAATGCCCGTGCCTGTAAGACATTGGCGACTTCATTTTTATGATTACGCATGGCGATTTTGGGCATGCCAGTTGTACCACCGGTTCCAAAGAATGAAGACAGATCCTCAGACACAATGGTACGGGGGTTAATTAATCTATCTTTGGGCTGGTTTGCAATCCCAGTGTAAAAGTCATGATAGGTTACCCTCTCTGGTAATTGCTGTACAAATTCTTTACTTGCATCTGGCAAGGTTATATTAAGTTGATGGGCGAAATGATGAGCCATCGTCACCCCAATGATATGCTGCAAACTTGGGGTAAGCTTGGCAACCGCGATGGCTTTGTCCCAAAGCTGCGGCTTGTTATCTTGATTGGGTAATGGCGCAAGCGTGATGAGTAGCGTGGCTTTGACTTCATTTAATAAGCCGGCAATCACAGAAGGTTCAAGCAATGGGTTAATCGGAAAAATAATACCCGTTGCCTCGCCGCCCCAGATACAAAAGTGGGTTTCAGGTAAATTTGGCAACAATATCGCAATGACCGTATCTTTATCCGCACCCAATGAATAAAGCATATTGGCCGTTTGACGTATATATGCCAATAGATTCCGATAGCTATAGCTTGTGCTGTTTTGATACTGCGTAGCATTTAACACAAAGGTAAGGGCTTTTTTATCAGCAAACTGAGCTTCACTATCAGATAGCATCTGATAGGTGCTGCTAGGCAGGTTTAAAGGAAAATTTTGCTCATATTGCTCTAGGTCATCCTGATTTTTTATTTGCTGGTTCATCGTGTCAAAGTCCTTTTTACTATTAAATTAATTATCGCAATACGCCAACATTGCCTCTAGAAATAATACGGTATGTCAGTCAAAAGTTCTGGTATTGTTTCGTACATATTTGCTACAGTTAGCTGATGTGATGGACAAACTCAGTTAACTCATGAAACTACGGGAAAAAGGATGTTCCGATGATTGTACTTTGGCTTGCTATTGTTATTATCTTTATCATTGTTGCCACCGCAAAATTAAAATGGCACCCGTTTTTGGTGTTGATTCTTTCAGCATTTTTAGTCGCACTGTTTTATCAAGTTCCTATTGCCACTGTGCCTAAGACGATTGCCGAGGGCTTTGGGAATATTTTAGGTTATATTGGCTTGGTCATCGTATTTGGCACAATTATTGGACTTATTTTAGAAAAGACGGGTGCTGCAATCGTGATGGCAGAAACCGTAATTAAGCTACTTGGCGAACGGTTCCCAACATTAACCATGTCAATTGTCGGCGCTGTGGTGTCGATTCCTGTATTTTGCGACTCGGGATTTGTGATTTTAAATTCACTAAAAGAATCATTGGCGAACCGTTTAAAAGTTTCTAACGTCGCTATGAGTGTTGCGTTAGCAACGGGTCTTTATTCCACGCATACTTTTGTACCTCCAACCCCCGGCCCTATTGCTGCCGCAGGTAATCTTGGTCTGGAAACCAATCTTGGCTTAGTCATCGGTATGGGTCTATTGGTGTCGGTAGTGGCGGTAACCGCAGGTTGGTTATGGTCCCAGCGTTTTTTAACGGCCATTCCTGAAGCAGACAATCCATTCATGTCAACTGACAAAGCCGCAGTGATGCAAGCGCGTCAGCAATATGGTCAGCTGCCATCAGCCACGATGGCATTTTTACCGATTATTGTACCCATTATATTGATATGTCTGGCGTCTATCGTAGCATTTCCTTCTAAACCATTGGGCAGTGGATTATTGGCTCAA
Source organism: Moraxella sp. CTOTU49803 (assembly GCF_032097965.1). Taxonomy (NCBI): domain Bacteria; kingdom Pseudomonadati; phylum Pseudomonadota; class Gammaproteobacteria; order Moraxellales; family Moraxellaceae; genus Moraxella; species Moraxella sp. CTOTU49803. The sequence continues at coordinate 79,040 of NZ_DAMCJP010000007.1, forward strand.
CTATTAGGCTTTGTTGGTCATCCACTTTCCGCTTTACTTATCGGTCTGTTTTTATCGTTTTTACTCATTAAAGGCAATAATAAAAGTCAACTAATTAGCGATAGTATCGCTGAGGGCTTAACGGTAGCGGCGCCAATTCTGCTGATTACCGGGGCTGGGGGCGCCTTTGGTGCCATGTTAAAAGCCACATCGGTAGGCACTTATTTGGGTGAAACGCTAAGTAGTTTAGGTCTAGGGATTTTGATGCCTTTTATCGTTTCAGCGGCACTCAAAACCGCTCAAGGGTCAACCACGGTGGCATTGGTAACCACATCCGCTTTAGTCGCACCGATGTTAGGGCAAATTGGGATGGACAGTGATATGGGCCGAGTGCTTTGTGTCATGGCAATTGGGGCAGGCGCGATGACCGTATCACATGCCAACGATAGCTATTTTTGGGTTGTCAGTCAATTTAGTCGTATGAGTGTACCACAAGCCTATAAAGCACATACTGTCGCTACAGGTATCCAAGGTGTCGTCAGTATGGTGTTTATCTGGTTATTATCGATTATTCTGCTTTAAGTCATACCCTATCATAAAATAACTTTAGGAAAAGCACCGTGAAAATTGTTATTGCCCCAGATTCATTTAAAGAAAGTCTCACTGCCAGTGAAGTATGTGGTGCCATTGAAACAGGATTTGCCACTGTTTTTAAAGAAGCTGACATCATTAAAATACCGATGGCAGATGGTGGTGAAGGCACGGCTGCAGCGCTTAAAGAAACGCTGTCTGGCGAATGGCAAAGTATCATTGCACATGACCCTTTGATGCGCCCGATTGAGGCAAGCTATGTGCTACTGCCCAATCAAACCGCCATTATTGAGATGGCAAGCTGTGCTGGCTTGCACCTACTGACACAGTCAGAGCGAGACCCAAGTATCGCTACCACTTATGGCGTGGGTGAAATGCTACTTGATGCGATTGATAAAGGCGCAAAACATATTATCCTAGGTATCGGTGGCAGTGCCACCAATGATGCAGGTACAGGTATGCTAAAGGCCTTGGGCTATCGTTTCTTGGATTCACAGCATCATGAGCTTGTGCAAGGTGGTAAAGCTTTAGCGGCATTGGCGTTCATTGATAACCATGCAGTTAACGATAAAATCGCTGATATTAGTATTACCGTCGCCTGTGATGTGACCAATCCATTATGTGGCAAACTCGGTGCTAGCCATGTGTATGCCCCGCAAAAAGGGGCGACGCTAGACGATATCGTTATTTTAGATAATGCCCTTAGCCATTTTGCCAATATTGCTAGCCGTCAAAATTTCCCCGATAATCGTAATGAAGCAGGCGCGGGTGCCGCAGGCGGTTTGGGTTTTGCGTTAATGACGTTTTTATCGGCAACACTGACAGGCGGGTTTCAGTTGGTAAGTGAATTTAGTAATCTTGAGCAAATGGTTCAGCAAGCAGATTTGGTCATCACCGGTGAAGGGAAGATGGATTTTCAAACGTCCATGGGCAAAGTGGCATCAGGCGTGCTATCAATTGCCAAAGCAGTTAATGTGCCCGTTATCGCCATTTGTGGCGTAGTCGATGACCCCCACAGCCATTGGAAAGACGATGGTTTTACAATAGCGATTCCCAGTATTCAAACTTTAAGCTCGCTTGATGAGGCACTTGCTTTAGCAAAACAGAATGTTGAAAAAACTGCCTATAATATCGCGATGGCGATGCAATTGGGTCAACAATTAAACCGTTAGTATTTAGCCACATAGTGATAAACCCCGACTTTTGCAATTGGTCACTTAACGCATCAAAGGCGATATCAATGCTTTTTTCAGGTAGTTCTTGCAGGTCTGACAGTTCTCTAAGCGCGTCAAGCGCAGGTTTTGGTACTTTGCTTTTCTTATCAAGCACCTCAATGCAAGCATTCAAGTCTGGTAAGGCTAAAAACTCATTTACTAGCTTCCCTGCCCCAGCATCGCCAATGCCATCCCATAGCGTTAAAAAACGAATCCAAGCGAGTTCATCTAGATAATTAACCGTCACTCGTAGCATACTGATTAAGTCTTTAACATGCGCCGCTTCAAGCAATTTGGTACCGCCAATAAACACATAGGGAATATTTGCAGCAATGAGTGCGCTTTCCACTTGTCGACCTGAAAACGCTGAGCGCAGCAAAATCATATGGTGGTGCCACGGAGCCCCTTTATCATAACGTTTTTTTAAGTCACTGACGATAAATCGCGCTTCATCAAACTCATTGCCAAAACTATGCAGTACCGGTTTAATCCCTTCACCGCGATGTGCGGTAAGCCGTTTTTTATAATCAAGCTCGCTTCGATCCAGTAGCCAGTTGGATAAATCCAAGATTTCTTGGGTAGAACGGTAATTTAAATCGAGTGTGAGCACTTCGGTATCAGGCACGCGCTGTTTAAAGCTATGAATATTTTCAAAGTCTGCTCCACGAAAGCCATAAATCGACTGGGCATCATCACCGACACAAAACAACTGCGTGCGTCCAATAAAAGGCTGCAGTAGTAACCATTGCAATGGATTGGTATCTTGCATCTCATCGACGAGCAGATACTTGGTATTTTCAGTGACCCGTTCAAGGAGCCAATCATCGGCATTTAAGTAGCGTGCGACATACTCCAAGATATCATCATAGTCGAGATAATGACGTTCTTGCTTTTGCGCTTCATAGCCTTTCATAACTACTTTGATTTCATCATACGCAGGCTGAAAATCAGGCAGTTGCTTGTATAGCGCGTCTTTAAGTGAGATTTGGGTATTACGCGAGTAGGAATATAAATCAACAAGCTCTTTAGGCTTGGGTAATATCTCACTGATAGTTGGCACAGCTTTGCTGCGTTGGAAGGTGACGGTTTTGCCTGTGGATGTTTGATTAGCCTTAGCCGCTGCCTCTTTAGCACGTTTATCTTCGAGCTTACCGCGTAGCAGTTTGAAGATCATGATTTGATCATCACGGTCGATGACGTTAAAACCTTTTAAGTCAAACACTTTAGGGTAACGACGTAAGATACTTAGACAAAAGGTATGGAAGGTGGAAGCGCGCAGTCCTTCTGCTTGCAATCCTAAATGGCTCTCCACACGGGTGACGATCTCGCTAGCAGCACGGCGGGTAAAGGTGACGATTTGGATTTCATTGGCAGGCACACCTTTATCAATCAAATAGGCAGCGCGAGCCACAATGGTCTTGGTTTTACCACTGCCTGCCCCTGCTAATACCAGTGTATTTTGGCTATCGGTAGTGGCAGCTTTGCGCTGGGCAGGATTAAGTTCTTCAAGCAAGTTATTGATGGTCATAGTAAAGGAAATTGGCTAATAAGCATTGGTTTAGGCTAGCAAACTATATAGAGGTTGTCTAATTATATTCTTGAGGTGTTAGATTGATAAATCACTTTTATAGGCGTATTCGTATTGGATTTTTTTTCTATTCGATAAATATGTGCGACTTAGATTTACTTAAAAAAATATTGAATTTCATTAAACATTCAAATTCACGGTCGGGGTTAGTTTAAAAATTTGTAAAAAAAGCGTGGTCACAAAATGGTCACGTTTTGGTCACGGTCTAAAAATTTGCAAAAAATTGATTAGTTAAATTAACAAAGCATTTTTAGTAAAAAAAGGGACACAAAGCTTGAAAGCCTTGATACAGGCGGATTTGTAGACAATAAAAAAGCCACTTTACTATAAAGTGGCTTTCTTGAATTTGGAGCGGGAAACCCCGACCTTGGCAAAGTTGCGGAACTTAATTTTCACTAAATAACTTTAAATAATATTATACCCTATCTATTACAAACAAAGGCTTTCAGCCTTTTCTTATTGTCTATATTTTAATATCATTTAAGGTGATTTAATACTTCTAACTCTTAAATATGGCACTGAAAATGACCTATTTTTTTGTATGACTATTTTACCATTTTTTGAAGATGTTTAACTATTTTTAAATAGTTTATAGCTTGATATCGCTTATATTTCTTTAGAATATTTTATTTTTACTAAATTTTAAGTTTAACTAATGTTATTTGTTTTAGCTAGTATAAAAAAGACTTACACCTATATGTGTTAATTGATAGAATGTAAATGAAATCCCCTACTCCATTTTGGATGGTCTTACATGCAAACTAGCGATTTATTAAATTTGATTGCCTTAGGTGAAGATAGCCAACATCAATTTAAATCCGATGTCACTCGTTCTGATGCTCTTGCTCAAGAGATGGTTGCATTTAGTAATAGCATGGGCGGTTATCTTATATAGCCAATCCTAAATTATAGTAAGCACTGTTCTTCCTGAGCTTGTTGAAGGGTAGCGGTCGTTATGGTTCGACAGGCTCACTACGAACGACCCTGTTCAATATAATTTAGTTTTCACTATAATTGGTGTCAATGATAATGGTTCGATTGCAGGATTAACCAAAGAGGATATTGGACGAATCAACCAGTTGGTTTCTAATGCAAGTACTGAACATATGCGTCCTCCTATCGCTACGTCGACTCAGAACTTTAACTTGCCAAATGGGATGGTGATGGTAGTGCATATTCCTGAGGGCATCAGTAAGCCCTATATGGATAAAAACTTGCATGTCTATGTAAAAAGCGGTGCAGACAAACGTAAAGTTACTGCTAGAGAAGAGTTGCAGCGTATTTTTCAGCAGACTGCCTTAATTCATGCAGATGAGTTACCTGTAACAAATAGTTCAACCCAAGATATTGATATGGCTTACTTTGCCAATTTTTTTGAAAAAGAGTATGGGGAAAGTATTGAGGAGCAAAACCTATCTGCTGTCCAATTATTCGAAAATATGAACTTAATACAAGTCAATAAGTCATCTAACGAGGTAGCTTTGAATTATGCAGGGGCTTTGTTATTTGCTAAAAAACCTCAAACTAAACTACCTATTTTTTTGATTAAAGCAGTCGCATTTTATGGTACTGACATCACCGATGAGCAGTATATTGATAGTCGAGATATCACAGGTAAATTATCTGAGATGTTTGCTCAAGCCTTGAGCTTTTGTATGATGAATATCCGATATCTACAAAATAATCAAGGCTTTAATTCTATTGGTGAACCTGAAATTCCGAAAATTGTATTTGAGGAGTTATTTGAGGAGTTGCTTGCCAACGCACTAGTTCATCGAGATTATTTTGTGTCCGCACCCATTCGCTTGTTGATTTTTAGTGATAGGGTTGAAATCATTAGCCCAGGTCATCTGCCCAATAACTTAACGATTGAAAATATTAAAATGGGGAACTCTAATATTCGTAATCCCATTTTGGCTTCTTTTGCTAGTAAACTACTGCCCTACCGTGGTTTGGGCAGTGGTATCTTGCGTGCATTAAAAGCTTATCCTGACATTGAGTTGATTGATGATAGAGATAGTAATTTATTCAAAGCTGTGATTAAACGTAAATTGATTTCAAATAGCTAAAAATTTCCCCATAGGCTAAAAACTTTACCGCTTAGAATATAAATAGCAACATATATATAGCTTTTCTAATAAAAAGAAATTAATATATTTCTTTTTATTAGGTCTTTACCATGTCCCTATTAGATGACATCAAACAACGCCGAATCGCACGTGGATTTAAACAAAAAGATATGCAACAGCGAATTGGCGTATCAAGACAACAGTATCAACAGATTGAGTCCAAAGGCAATCCGCGACTTGATACACTTGAACTCATTGCCAAAGGTTTAAATAGTGAGTTGATGCTAATCCCTGATGAGAAAAAACGGCAAGTGCTTGCCATTCTTAATGAAGATAATGACGCTGTTTCTGAGATTCAAAGCTTAATTGATGACCCTTGGCAAGGTCTGCTAGGTGACACAGAAATAGGAGATGACGAATGACAAAGGTTCGGGTATTAAAACTCTCTTTGCACAATCGTCTAGTTGGCTATTTGGCAGGATTTGACAATGGCAAAAATGTGCTAACCTTTGCACAAGAATTTGCTCTGGATAATAACCGTCCCACCCTAAGTTTAACCACACGTCCTGATTTTCCTTTTGCCGATAGACGACTGATGGAACAATGGGTTCATCGCCAAAAAATCAATCCTATACTGTCTAATTTGTTGCCAGAAGGTGCGTTACGGCTATTACTCACACAAGGGTTAAAAATTCATCCCGATAACGAGTTTGAATTGTTGGCATATTTGGGACGTGATTTGCCTGGTGCATTGGTGGTAGAAAGTATTGAGCCAGAAGCGATACCACACTACATCTTTGATATTGCTAATGGTCGTGAATCTGCGACATTGTTACCGACTAGTGATTTATTACCCATCTATGCCCATTTTTCTTTGGCTGGCGTTCAGATGAAGTTTTCTATGATTCACCAGAGAGGACGTTTTACACTGCCTAATACAGCTAAAAATTCGGATTTGGGCGACTGGATAATTAAAACACCGTCTGCCGTCCATCAAGGCGTTGCCGAAAATGAATATAGCATGATGCGATTGGCAAAAATGGCAGGTGTCGATATTCCCAACATTAAGCTTGTTGATTTAGAGCAATTAGATAATCTGCCAACACTTCATTTGCCTAATGAACCTTATGCCTACGCAATTGAGCGATTTGACCGTGATAAAGTAATTGAAAATCATGCAACAATGAATGTCTCTCGCATTCATAGCGAAGATTTTGCACAGATTTTGGGCAAATATCCCCATGATAAATATCAGGGTGGCAACTATAATCAAATCGCTCAAATTCTGTATCAATATAGCCAAGATGGGCTTGCTGATATCAAGCAGTTGGCTAGACGCTTATTGATAAATATCTTGCTAGGCAATGGCGATGCTCATTTAAAAAATTGGAGTGTGATTTACCCTGATGGCTTTCATTTACGCTTGTCCCCTGCTTACGATATTGTATTTACCAAAGCTTATATCGCCAATGAAACCAATTTGGCACTCAATCTTGGTAAACGCAAAAATTGGTATCAGATTGAATTAACCGATTTTGAATACTGGGCGAAAAAAGCCGATATTCCTTGGCGAGTAGTTAAGTCAGAGCTAGCTGAGGTGCTAAGTATTGCAAGAACTGAATGGCGAAACACACTCAAGAATTTACCGATGTTAGACAATCAAAAAAATTTATTGCTTGAGCATTGGCGACAGTTACCTTCAGATTTTCGTATTTAAACTTTGCCTAATCGGCTATAGTCTAAAAAGTATGCTCACTATACCCAGCCATAATTGACATAGTGAAACAGTAAATCAAAAGCCTTAAAATGATTAGTGAGCTTCTTGGAAAAACAGCAAGTTTTTCTAAAAGCTCGCCTCATTCTGTGCCTAAAAAGATTATTATTACCTTCAATATCAACCGTATAGTATTTGCCAACCTTTTTAAAATCAAAGTCAAAAGCGGTGAGAAAACTATCCCAGTTATCACAGCAAACATAGCCAAAATCAACACTCAGCTCTTCAAGCTTTGCTCTAAGCTGTTTTGCTGTTGTTAAATTACGCTTACCCCATACAAAGGTAACAATTTCATTGGTATCTGGGTCGTAAGCATAAACCAGCCACACTTTGTTTCTCTTGCAACCCACATACGTCCAAAACTCATCGACTTGCAATCGACGATAATAGCGCCTCTTTGGTTTTATCTGATAGTCAGATTGTACTAGAACACTTAGAACCTTGTATTTGCTAACCTTTTCAATAGCTACAATGTCAGCAATACTACATCCCCTAACTAACATTAAGCGAATTTTGTCATCAATATGGCTTTTACAGCCTTGGTAACTTAACTCCGTTTCATGGATGAATTGTCGATGACAGCCTTTGCATTGGTAATTCTGCTTGCCATAGATTTTCCAGCCGTTTTTCTTTATACTAAAGCCCAGACAGCTTGGGCATCTGATTGGAATTTGTGTCTTCATAACCTCAAATTATCATCTTTTTACCAAGTTGTCTTTTTTATTTACACCTCAGCATACTTTTCAGACCAGTACCGCCTAATCTAAAAATCGACCACCCTAATTTTTCTCCTTTGCCTTTAATATGTCCCCAAGACAATTGGTAGCCAGCTTCATTATTCATATGTAAAATGTCATATTTTTTACTTTATTCATAGGTAAAATGTATAATATCTTACATTATTACTAGAATTAAAGTGGCAAGGTGCTATTAATGCAACGTCATATCCTCTCAAAACTTCAAGATTGGTACCAAAGGCCAACGCGCAAACCTTTGGTTATCCAAGGGACTCGCCAAGTAGGTAAGACATGGGCGATGAAGCATTTTGGTGAACAGTATTTTAAAAAGATTGCTTATATCAATTTTGATAACAACCAACCAATGAAAGCCTTATTTGATGTGGATTTTGATATTCAACGGCTGCTTTTGGGTTTGCAAATTGAATCAGGTGTGGATATTACGCCGAATGATACGTTATTGATTTTTGATGAAATTCAAGAAGTACCAAAAGCGTTATCATCGTTGAAATACTTTTATGAAAATGCCCCTGAATACAGCATTATTACGGCAGGTTCGCTCCTAGGCATTTCTGTCCATCAAGGATTGTCGTTTCCTATTGGCAAGGTTGAATTTCTTGCTATGTATCCAATGGATTTTATTGAGTTTTTATGGGCATGTGGTGACAGCCGTTTGGTTGATTTGTTACAAAGCCAAGATTGGCAATTAATCACGGCATTAAAAATTAAATTTATCGAACGTCTGCGTCAATATTATTTTGTCGGTGGTATGCCTGAAGCGGTTGATATCTTTGTCAAAACCCAAAATTTTGCACAAGTTAGGCAAGTGCAAAATAATTTATTAATGGCTTATGAATATGATTTTTCTAAACATATTGATGACCATAAAATAATCCCCAAAGTCCGAGCCGTTTGGCAAAGCCTACCAGAACAACTGGCTAAGGAAAATAAAAAGTTTGTAGCTAATCAAGCCCAATCAGGAGCAAGGCTGAAGGATTTTGAGTCGGCGATTGGTTGGTTAGTCGCTAGTGGTTTAGTGCAACAAATTTTTAGAGTTACCAAGCCCAATCTGCCGTTGATAAGTTATCAAGATAATGTATTTAAACTGTATTTTTTGGATGTGGGTTTGTTGGTTGCCAAAGCAGGATTAGATGTGAGTGTGTTGCTAGAGGGAAATCGGTTATTTACCGAGTTTAAAGGGGCATTAACTCAGCAATATGTGCTGCAACAACTTTTGGTGATGCAGAGCAATCCTGTCTTTTATTGGGCAAATAAACGTTCAACGGCTGAAGTGGATTTTATCGTTCAGCTTGCCAACCATATTGTGCCGATTGAAGTCAAAGCGGAAGAAAATCTCAAAGCCAAAAGCTTACGCTCTTACCATGACCAATTTAATCCAGAATTAACTATCAGAACGTCTATATCGGATTATCGAGAGCAGGGCTGGATGATAAATTTGCCTTTGTATGCGTTCAACAATCTCTATCAAATTCGATTATAAAAAAATACTAATTTAGTTCTAAAAAAAGTATTTATTTAGTTCTATTTTAATACTATATCTCTTTATTCTAGTCTTTCTATGTCACTTACTTGACTGCTTCGATTTTAAATTCTTCACGGTATCGTTCACTGCTTATAAGCATAAGCACCTCGTTAATTAACCATTGTATCTAACTTTAAAATGTCTACAAAATTGGTGGCTATTCAGACATAACCTGTCAATATCATAGTCTATGATATAAATTTCAAATTATAAGGTATGCGTTAATATGGAATTTTCAGAATTTAATAAAGTGGCAAATCATCCTGAACTTTTAACAGGGATTCCAAAGTTGCCAGATAAATTTTTGTTAAGAGCAGAAATTAAATTTGAGAGCTAGCAGCCGAATTTGCTATCAAAAGGTGCTATTAGCTCACAATTTGGTAGAGTATCATTACCAAGTGATTTTGGGGACTTGATGGTAGATGAGCAAATTGCTATAGCTGAAAAATTGGCGAAAAGCCATTATGAGAAATTTGTTGAGCGGATTCCGTCTCAAGGACGGATTGCATATTATGTGCTGTTTAAAAATGATGCAACTTTGAAAAATTTTGACTTGGTGGAGTTAACATAAAATCAACTAAGTTTTATATTAGTTCTAATTTAAGACAAGTTACTATGCATTCTGTTCCAATACCCACGAACTTGTTGTTTAACTATTTTTGAATCATGAACTGCTTTCAATCGACACATGACACATATAGGAACAATTTAAAACTCAAATAAAACTTATTTAGAACTAAAATTAAATTGATTTAGTTATATTCATAGTTCAATCTTATTTCACTTGATAAACCTGCATGGTAGTCACTTCAAGTACGGTTAAAGCCCCACCACCATAAGCATCGGTATCAATACAAATTAATCCGTCTTGATGATAAACTTTGCCACTTTTTTGTGCTGAATGTCCACAGATAATGGTTTTGCCAGAAATATGGCGTTCTTGTCCATCGGGTGGGATAAATCGCCATCGCAAGCCTTCATCCGTTTGTTGATTTATCGGTAAATGAGGGAGTGGCGTAGCATGGGTAAAAATGAAATTTTCTGTTTCATGGTAGGGTAAACTTGATTTCAACAGTTTGTAATACTCATAAGGGATTTGCCGTAGTCCTTGCTGACTAATTACCACATCAAAAGATTGTAATGTCTCGATACCTCCAAATTTGAGCCAATATTTGAGATATTCTTTTTCTTGTACAGCACCGAGCATCATTTCTTCATGATTGCCTTGTATCAAGATGACTTGGCAAATACTTTGGTATTGAATAATGGTGTCTAGCACACCTTTGCTATCCTCCCCTCTGTCAATGACATCACCCAAGAAAATCACCGTGTCGTGCTTTTGCGGATTGATGGCTGCCAGTAACTTTATCAGTAAACTATTACAGCCATGAACATCGCCGATGGCATAGATTTTACTCATGTTAATCGTTGCCTTGTGTTAGGTGTAAGTCAATTATTTTGCAGTATAGTGCGATAAACCAGCTTGTAAACGCTCTATAACATTTTCTCTGATATATCTAGGCTCTATAACTTCGGACAATTGCGACATAGCGACCAGCCATTCCTCTAGTCGTGCTGTATTCATAACTTTGGCAGTCAATAATTTATTGTTAGCATCAAAAGGCTCGATGATTTGATTATCAGATAATGGACGCTCTGTGAGATGGTCGCAAGCAAAGTTGTTTATTTTAAGTTTTAGGTTAATCCATTCAGGCTCATCATTAATATGGCGTTCGAGTTTGCCAAGTTTCTGCAATGTATCTAGGCTATGCTTTTCGACCCAGTTTGGGATAGCTTCATCGATTACTTGAGCATCATAGATGCGTGTTAACGCAAAATTGCGGTGATTCTCTAATTGCATTTTCTCGCTCAAAGTTGGGCTGTCACCAATCGTGTAAAACCCTGTTAAATAGACCATGTTATCAATAAATACTAGACCTACAGGATACAGTGTTTTGGTCTCTATCTCACTTTCCCATTTTTTACGATAGTCAAATTGTAGGACTTTACCTGTTAATATGGCTTGATGGATAGTAGCTAGTAGTTGGCTATCGTAATGCGGTGCTTGCAGTAAGCTTGGTAATGTAATTAGGTGGTTTTTCCATTTACCTAGCTCACTTGCTTGATATTGCTTTTGATGTTGCTCTCGAACGGTGCTAATTTTTTGTTCAAGGGTTTGATGAATGGTTTTGGGTAAAAAGTTGGCAGTGAATTTATCAAGCATTTCCCAAAAAAATAGATTTTCATTGTCAAAGTTGCCAAGGGCATGATTGGGGTTAATATAATACTTTGGGGTTTTACCTGAAATTGTGCCTGCGGACCAACTTGGAATGCGGACAATGGCTTCTTCGCCTAGCAATGAGAATAAGGCAAGCAAATCATTTTCAAGCAACTTAGTTCGGCTTTTGGTCTTTTCGCCAGTTGGATTGAATTGCATGATGAGTTCACTTAAGCTTTTGGCATTTTGCTCACCTCGTGGTAAGTACTGATAAAGTGAGATGAGCCTTTCGCCTCGGGGGAGTTCCATTAGGTTAGTCAAAACTCTTTCCTTATAAAATTATAGTCTGTTAAGACTTTGAAGTTTTTGTCTACTTCAGCAATAATCATTTTTGCCATATCACCATTTTGAATCATCTCCCAGGGCTTGGTTTCTGACCACCAGTCATTGATATCCATAGAATACCACGCATAGTACTTATCACTACTTGCAATTTTTTTATTTCTAATTTCATTCCTAATTGCTTCAAATACGAGCTTTCTTTCCTCTATATTTATTTTTTCTTTATCATTTACCATTATGCATAATGCAGGCATATTAAACCATGTGCCTTGAAACTCAATACTAATATACAATTCATTATTTGGTATCTTGAAAAGTATACTCTCATATTTATTATTACCTGTCAGATTACCAGCTTCTACAGTATAACTTTTATTATTACTAATCAATTTAAGCTCATTTAGCAGTTTAGTAATAAGCCTTCTCTTCATCTCAAATATATTCAGACTAATTTTTATTGATGACGTAATTGTTTGCTGATCTTGCAACATACTGTTTAATATCATTTCTTGTTCGTTCATATCGTCAACTCCCATAAATTGCTTTTGGATAAACTTAATAAATTGGTTTAAAAATTCAGTAACGCTATGATTTTGGCAGTCTTTTTTACATTCAGTGAGCCAAACTACAAGCTGACTATAAGTGACAAAGCTAATTAATTGATTTTTTATCCAACTCTCTAAAACATCTTTAGTTACACTATAGTTGCTAGGCTCACCATATTCACATAGATAAACCAAATGTTTTTGGCTCAATTTGCGGTTTTCCAACTCCAAAAAATAATCGGCAAGTTGATTTTCTTGGTCATTGGCATACGGTTTATTCTCAATGCAAATACCAAATGTTTCACTATTAATTCTAGCAGATAAATAAATATCCATACGGCGATAGGCTCGATTCGCCCATGTTGTGGCCTCAGTTTCAACTTCTGTTTGAGTTAAATTTTCCAAATAATTTTGCCACACAGTATTGTTTTGAATATTCGGTAAACAGATTCTAATAAATTGTTCTAAAAACAAAGTTTTTTGCCCGTGCGTTCCTTTCGGATTTAGGAGATTGGCAATAATCCAACTTAAACCATTTTCACTGGTATTAACAAAATCAAATACTTGAAAATCAGGTGCTAACTGTTCGCTATACAAGCTTTTAGCGGTTTCTAACGATTGAATTTTTGAATTGACTTCATTTAATAAATTTTGAACTTGTTGCATTATTACTCCTTGTTTCGTTGCTTTCTTAAATAATCTTGTATTGAGTTGCCTATTTTCTGTGATGAGCTAGTGGATTTTATATTTGTATCCTCTGGTGTCGTCATCGGCTTAATAGCAGTATCTCCATTACAGTACGTCAAATACATACAAATACAACAGCCGTTTCCATCAAATTCTTCAGAAAAATTTATTTGGTAAAAAATATGACCTTCATCAATGCCCAAATTTTTCTCAGTTTTTTCAATAACTACATCTAGCTGGTCGAAAGTCAAACCCAAACCTGCAATCGTATTTACCATAACCCCTGCTAATTGTTCATCTGATTGTATTTGACGGTATTTTAGAATCAAATCGTCACAAGCTTGATTAACATAGTTTTTTCCAACGGCTCGACTTTGAATAAAGCGAATATTGGGTCTATTTGCTATGACTGTTGCAATATCATTCCAATCAATTCCAATCGCTCCAGATGTGAAAGGCATTGAGCCTAAAGCTGATATTGCCATTTCAATCTCATTGGGCAAACAATAAACGATGTTATCAGCAATTTTTAAGCAGTCATACGTTTTTCCTGTGGCGTTTATGGCTATCAAATATTCAGTATGTGTTGCTTTGGCATAACGTTGTAAATCCTTGATATCAATGTCATCATCAGCAACAAAAAAGGTCAGATAATTAAGCGTGTCCGCTACTTTATCTAATTCATATGTTTGATAAGTCCATACTTCAGCGTAATTTAACGCTAGATCTTCTGCTATGGTAAATGTATTTGACATTAGCTTTCCTTGAGATTGATATATAAATGACAAGCCAATTCCTAGAAAATTATATTCTAACTATCAATTAATTTTAGCTGTTTATTCAATTCTACTAATGCATCCAGAGCCCCCATATCCACCCCATAACAATTTGGCTTATTTGGAACTTGTGACTCACGCATATTGATTCGCATTAAGCTAACATTGTCATCATCTAAATATCTCACTAACTGCTCACCAAAATTACGCACACTTGGCACGGCTTTACCCGCCCCTAGCTCAATGATGGCTAATTTATTAACTTGTTCTAGCCATTGCATTAGCTTGTGTTCTTTAACGGCTTGAAGTTGGTCTTGCCATTCCCAGTCACTAAACATTAAGATATTTGGACGAGCCAAACCACCACAATGTGGGCAAGTTGGAAAATCATTGGTTAATTGACAATATTCTTCATCAACCACAGGCGTATAACCATCAACTGACCAAATATCTTGCTTACAGTTATCAACGCATTGAAGCCAATGAATTGAACCATGACATTCATAGACTTTTTCATCCTTAAAACCAACTTTCTGAAACTCACCATCAACATTACTGGTAAACACGAATGCGCCATGCGTTAGGTTCGGTAAGGTTTCTGACCATTCTTCAAGTAAATAAAAACCCTGATGTGGCTCAACCGCACGATAGGTATTAAGCCTTAAACCATAAAATCCCCAAGCCAATTTTGGGTCAGTATGAAATAGCTGTGGCGTTGCCATATCCACAAAGCTTTTGCCAAGATGTTTTAGTGGTGGATAGGCTTTCCAAAATCCCTGGTCGCCTCGAAAGTCAGGTAGGCCCGAATCCACGCCCATCCCTGCACCAGCGGTGATGAGGAGTCCATCCACTTGTTTGAGATGTTCAGCGAATTGTATGAGTTTTTGTTGATTATCCATATCACAGTCCTTCGTCATTTTTTATCGTCATTGTCTTTTTAAATAGGCTTGAATTGCAGTATCTTTTTGCGCTTCATTACTATCATGCTCTTTATAATCCTTATCAGAAGAAATCAAAAACATCCCTATGCAACAACCTTGTTCGCCTGTTTTCCAATGATTGAATTCATCAAAGAAATTGACTTGATAATAAATATTCACTAAATCAACACTTAAACTATCATTGAGTTTATTAGTAATGATTTCTTGATGCTCAAAAGTGAAACTTGAATCAGCAAAAATGCTAATCATAGCGCCTACTCTTTACTTATCTAATTCTGTCTCGTGCAATTTTTGGATTAAGTTATCACAGGCGTTTCCAACACAGTTTGCACCGACTGCATGACTATGTATAAAATCAATATGACGTCCGCTAGAAATTGCTGTGGCTACGTCATACCAATCGATACCGATAAAACATTGCCCATTAATCATTAATTTAAAAGCAAGCATGGCGAGTTCAATTTCTTCAGGCAAGCAATGCAATACATTATCCGCTATGTTTAAACAAGCATATTCATTATCAGTAGTGTTAATGCCTATCGGAAATTGCGACTCAGTCTGTTCTCGATAACGTTATAAATCAGTCACATCAATATCATTGCTAACAACAAAAAATGTCGCATGGTTTAAACCATTAGCAACTTTATTTGGCTCATATTTGTCAATGCTTAAACTTTCCCTAGCAAAGATATCACTCATAATCTTATATTTATTCTGCATTGTTTCTTCTTCTTTTATTGAAATGAATCGTGATATCGCAGGTTAATCTGAAAAGATTCTTTGTCTTATCTTTTTACATGACATTATCTGTTTTTAAATCGCTTGGTAAAAAGCGGTAATAATATCTTTAAATTGCTGTGGTAGCTTTTTCATCGCTTCATCCATCAAATACTCAGGTATCTCTCCATAATAAGCTTCAGCGATACCCCCTGCGATACAAGCCATCGTATCCGCATCCCCACCAAGCCAAATAGCTTTTCGAATGGCATCTTCATAGTTTTCTGATGCTAAAAACGCGATAATGCTTTCAGGCACTGACCCCTGACAAGTCACATCAAACGTATAAGTGGGTTGAATATCTTCATAGCTTCTTGATAAATCATAGCCAATCTGTAAGGTAAGTTGCTCACGAATTTCATCCTTGGATGCTCCTTGCCTTGCCAAATAAATCGCCAATGCAACGGCTTGCGCCCCCTTAATCCCTTCTGGATGATTATGGGTAACACTGGCCGACTTTTCAGCTTCTGATAATGCCCATTCCCTTGATTGTGCCATAAAACCAATTGGGCTAACTCGCATCGCCGAACCATTGCCAAAACTGTTATAGCTTTGGGGATTTGATGATGTAAACCACCGAATAAAAGTACTGCCATAACCTCGATTTGGATAAGCTCTTGCAAACTGATAAAGCGCTTGATTGTAAGAAGTATTATCGAGTAGAGCCGTAGCAATTGCTATCGTTAATACTGTATCATCGGTATAGCGACTAAATGGATGCATCAGTGGAAATTCAGGTGTTTTAGGCGGTCTTCGCTCATAGACACAGCCTGCTATATCACCAATAATTGCGCCTAACATATTTTAATCCTCTTTAAACACTACTGGCATCAAAGGCTATCAACCAATTTTGCATCGTTTCTTCGCTGACTTTTTGCGAATCGTAAGCGGTTTTAATCACAAAATACTGAAAGTCTTTCGCCAGTTGAATTTGTCCAAGTAGTCCTAAACTTCTAATCACACGACTGATTCGTAGTTGATTATGGTTATAGCGAGTTAGCCATAATTTATGATTTTGAGGTTGATTAGCTATCAAGATAAACTGACAGTTTTGTCGCTCAATGCCCCAAAACTTAAGCATCATATTGAAGGAAAAAATTAAATTTTCTTGTATCCTCATATCTTGACGACAAAGTTCTATATCATTTTCTGTTAATACAGGTGCATAACGGTTATTGGCACTCGGTTTATCAATCGGGAATAACCATTGAATGTAGTTATGTGTGTGTTCCAACTGAAAATCGCTAAATGCCCAAATATCGGCCAATTGGCGTCCTTTATTATCAGACACTTTTCTCTGTAAAAATTGGGTAATCTGACTCATCGATTTATCATCTTTTATTAACAGAATCTTATGACAATAACTGTGACATTATCATAAGCCCGACCTTGTGAGACATAGATTTGCTTGCGAAGATTTTTTAGCCAATCCTGTAAGTCTGTCTGCTCATCAATCGTGGACCATTCTTCACATGACACTAAGTCATGCACCCCATCACTACAGACCACTAAGCAATCCCCTGCTTTAACCTGTAAAATTTGGCTATCATAGCTTGGCATTGGATTACTAATCTCATCACTATCAATGGTTAAATAATCGGTGATGGTATATAAAGCCGTTGCCATACCTAGCTTATTGTATTCACTAAAATCAGCAGCTCTACCTTCAGCTTCAGCCTTGTCGTCAACCAGTTGATTCAGTAGGTTATGGTCACGGGTAATACATCGCCAACCGTTGTTAGTTGTAGCATCAGATCGCTGTAAATAAACCCGACTATCACCTACATGTTTTATCACAATTTCATCACTATCTTTTAATCGATAAGCCAGCGCTAACGTTGTCATCGCACCATAATATTTGCTCGGTGCATTGGCAATTTGCTCATAGATTGATTGCATTGACCTAAAAGCAGTTGGATTTTTCTGGTTGTGATAACTATGCCAAAGCTTTTTGACGGCTTTTACCGCGCTAAGACTTGCATGCTGAGAAAGATTTGACTGCGCCACCCCATCGGCAACTGCCACACAAAAATCCTTTTCACATGTCTGAATTTCAGTAATCCCTAATGGCGTTTGATAATAATCATCTATCAGAAAAAATGCATCTTGCTGCAAACCATTACTGGCATTGCCTTGAAAGCTAATTGCACAAAGTTGGGCAGATAATAGAGGCATGAATCTTCCTTCTTTTAGTCTTGTCATTTCATTATACAAACTTACCTAGAAAAATAATTTCTATCTCATCAAGTTTATAAAAATGTTTGATTAACTTTTTAAGCAGTATATAATTAGTTGCATTACAACATTGTTTAACTACTGATGTGATATTAATTTAGTTCTAAATCAGTATTGCTTTAAGAGTATTTATACCATGATTATTTTATTAGGCAGTCAGAAAGGTGGCTGTGGCAAATCCACCATTGCCATTAATTTAGCTTGCGGTTTAGCACAAAAAGGCTGTGATGTCATATTGGTGGATGCCGACCCTCAGCAAAACGCTGCCAATTGGGTGCGAGATAGAGACGAAACAACTTTGCCAAAGGTTCACTGTATTCAGCGCTATGGCGATATTAAAAGCACGCTCAAAGATTTAAAACAGCGTTATGAATATGTGGTCGTTGATGTGGCAGGGCATGATAGCAAAGAACTACGCACAGCGATGTTAGTAGCAGATATGTTGATTGTGCCTTTTAGACCATCTCAGCTTGATTTAGATACGCTGCCGCATTTGACGGAAGTGATTGATCAGGCTAGCAGTTTTAATGACAAGTTAAAATCTTATGGCTTACTAACTTTAGCACCCACCAATAAAGCCAATAAAGAAATTGGACAAGCTAACGATTACTTATCAGACTTTCCTATATTAAAACCGTTAGCCACGGTGATTCATGATCGTAAGATTTACCGTGATGTTTTAGCTGAGGGTAAAGGGGTGATTGAAGCCAATAATGCCAAAGCGGCGACTGAATTTAAAGCCTTGATGCAGGAGTTATCATTATGATTAAACGTCGAGTGAGTGATGCCCCAATTTCTGAAGATGATTTTATTAATGGGATTGCTGCAAATGAAATCCCTCAAAATGAGAAAGATTCTGCACCAAACCCAAAAGCACCGCGTAAGTTTAAGTCACATACGCTGCCGTTAAATGAGTATGAGTATAATTTGTTGGTTGAGCTTGCGGATAAATATGGGCAAACCCATAGCGGTATTATTCGTTATGCACTTAAGCAGTTGGCATTAAAAGATAATTAATTAGATTTCAATTTAGAACTAAATTAGTTATCTATTGGTTTTAAAATTAGATAGTATATTTTTGGATAAAATCACTTAAAAAGGAACATCATCAGAGTCATCGCCTAAATCCAGCCCAATCACGGGTCTATTCTTAAGCGGTCGATGGCTTTCAAAGCTATCCCTTCTATCTGTAAATGAACGCATACCCATATCATTCGGTAGCAAGTCAGTAGGCACATCACTTAAAAAGTAACTTTCAATCATGCGGTTTTGACTATCCACACGACTCGTCGCCCACGTATTTAGGTTTTGCCGGGTGATAATCAGCTCATCTTTGGCACGGGTCATCGCTACATACAGCACACGGCGTTCTTCTTCCACTTCGTCAAAGCTGTCTTGCGCTCGCATATGCGGATACTGTCCGACCGAAGCATTGATAATGTAGCATACTTCCCGCTCTGCGCCTTTGGCAGAGTGAATGGTAATCAGCGTCACCAAATCATCATTGTCTTGTTTAGTGACTTCACTGTGGGAAATAGGTTCAAGAATATAAGCTTCGATAAAATCCGCTAACGTATCATGACGTCTAGCCAGTTGTTTAACCAAATCAAAGTCCCTTACCCGCGCTTCCCAATCGCGTTTTTCATAGTTCTTTTGCAGTTGGTCATGTAACGCCGCAAAGGCAATATCAATACTTTGCTCAGGTAAGTGTTGTAATTCGCTTAGTTGCTTTAACGCGTCAATGGCAGGTTTGGGTACTTTGCTTTTTTTATCTAGAATATCGATACAAGCGGTTAAATCAGGCTGGGTTAAAAACTCATTAACGAGCTTACCTGCGCCAGCATCACCGATACCATCCCAAAGGGTGAGAAAACGTATCCATGCAAGTTCATCTAGGTAATTCACCGTCACTCGTAGCAAACTAATTAAGTCTTTCACATGCGCCGCTTCCAGTAACTTAGTACCCCCGATAAAGACATAAGGAATATTGGTTTCAATCAAAGCACTTTCTAGCTGTCTGCCAGAAAAAGCGGAACGCAGTAATATCATATGATGATGCCACGGATTGCCTTTGTTATAGCGCTGTTGTAAATCTTTGACTAGCCAACGCGCTTCATCGAACTCATTGCCAAAACTATGCAGTACCGGTTTAATCCCTTCACCACGATGTGCGGTAAGCCGTTTTTTATAATCAAGCTCACTTCGATCCAGCAGCCAGTTGGATAAATCTAGAATTTCTTGGGTAGAGCGATAATTTAAATCCAGTGTTAGCACTTCGGCATCAGGTACTCTTTCTTTGAAACTATGAATATTTTCAAAGTCCGCCCCGCGAAAGCCATAAATCGACTGAGCATCATCTCCAACACAAAATAGCTGCGTGCGTCCAATAAAGGGTTGCAGCAGTAACCACTGCAACGGGTTGGTATCTTGCATTTCATCAACCAGTAGATATTTGGTCGTTTGGGTTACTTTTTCTAATAACCATTCATCAGCATTTAAGTATTTAGCGACATATTCTAGGATATCGTCATAATCAAGATAGTGACGTTCTTGCTTTTGTTTTTGATAGCCTGCCATGATAAGTTTTATCTCATCCATCACTGGCTGATAGTCGGGTAGCTGCTTATACAGCGCATCTTCAAATTTGGTTTGGGTATTGCGGGCATAGGAGTATAAGTCAGCCAGTTCTTTAGCCTTGGGCAGCTTTTCACCCACAGATTGCTGACGTCGATTTTGAAAGGTGATGGTTTTACCGGTTGACGTAGTTTGACTATTACGTTTGTCTTCGAGTTTGCCACGTAACAGTTTGAACATCATGATTTGGTCATCACGGTCAATGACGTTAAAGCCTTTTAAGTCAAATACTTTTGGATAGCGACGTAAGATACTTAAACAAAAGGTGTGGAAAGTGGAGGCTCGTAGTCCTTCGGCTTGTGCGCCTAGATGGTTTTCAACACGGCTAACAATCTCAGATGCGGCTCGGCGAGTAAAGGTGACAATCTGAATCTCGTTAGCAGGGACGCCTTGACTAATCAGATAGGCAGCCCGAGCCACAATAGTCTTGGTCTTACCACTACCCGCCCCTGCTAATACCAAGGTGTTTTGTGCATTAGTGGTGGCAGCTTTGCGCTGGGCTGGGTTAAGTTCGGCAAGGAGGTTGTTGATGGTCATAGAAGAATTCGGAGTTGATAGCTTGATTTTAAGCTAGCAAATTATTTAAAGACTGTCTAATGTTTTAGAAACTTTTAGATAACCTATAGTTTTTTTAATAATTTAAGGCTGTGACTAATTAGTTCACATATAAAAAAGCAGTTTAGTACCTTTTAAAGTAGTACTAAACAATAATTTCACGGTCGGGGTCACAAATTTTGGGGTTCAAATTTAGGCTTGGCACAAATTTGGCACAATTTTGTCACACAGATTTTTTTGTGTGACAAATTTAGAAAAAGTAGTCATTGAAATTAATGAAAAAATCTTGAAGTATGAATGGTAAGTCATTGATTTTTAGACAATAAAAAAGCCACTTCAATGTAAAGTGGCTTTTTTGAATTTGGAGCGGGAAACGAGATTCGAACTCGCGACCCCGACCTTGGCAAGGTCGTGCTCTACCAACTGAGCTATTCCCGCATTAGGTGGTCAACTAGCAATTTTTAATGTTTGTTGCGTCGTTGTGGATGCGTATTATAAGGATTTTTGACACTGCGTCAAGCATTTTTGCAAAAAAAATTTAAAAAAATGCGTTTTTTTAATTTTAACTATTTTTTTAATGCAAAGTAGCTTTTTTAGCTGCCTATTTTCGTATGACCTTTTCCCTTCCTAACCATAATTATTAGCCTGTTTCATCACACTCTGAAACACACTATGTATCTATCGTTACGCAATTACTGCAAATCTCAGCAGATTGTTTTTTAACGACTTCGCTATAATGCGTCTAAACTTCCTATTTTTCTTGGTTTTTTTTGCTGTTTTTGGAGATAACGATAAGATGAAAATTTCACAAAAACTCATGATGTCAAGTCTGGCGGCATCGGTCATTGCGGTAGGTGCCACCGGTTGCTCAACCACCACTGACACGGGTGCGATTGGCGTTGACCGCAATCAGTTGTTGGTAGTATCCAACCAGCAGGTGCAACAACTTTCAAATCAAGCTTTTCAACAAGAAATTGCCGCTGCCCGTGCCAAAGGTCTGCTTGATACTAATCCTGCCCAATTGGCACGTTTAGAGAAAATCTCTCAGCGTCTGATTGCACAGACAGGTGCCTATCGCAGCGATGCAAGACAATGGTCTTGGGAAGTGCATGTCATTAAAAGTAATGAGCTCAATGCGCACGTATTACCAGGTGGTAAAATTGTCTTCTACTCCGGTATTATCGATCGCTTGAGTCTAACCGATGCTGAGATTGCTGCGATTATGGGTCATGAGATGGCGCATGCATTACGTGAGCATACCCGTGAGCGTCTATCGCGTGACGTGGCAACCCAAACAGGGATTGGTATTGCCGCGAGCGTCTTAGGCTTATCTCAAGGTCAGGCACAGTTAGCAGGCTTAGCTGGGGATTTGGGTATTTCTCGTCCCAATAGCCGTACCCAAGAAACGGAAGCCGATTTGATGGGGCTAGAGTTAATGGCACGGGCAGGTTACGACCCTAATGCAGCAGTTAGCCTATGGCGTAAAATGCAGAGTGCGGGCGGTCGCGGCGAGCCACCTCAATTTTTAAGCACCCACCCGGTGAGCTCAACACGTATTGCCACCATTCAATCATTATTACCACGTGTGATGCCGTTGTACCAACAAAGCCGTTACCGTTAATTTTAACTTCGTAAGTCATAAGCCAATATCTAGCTGATATTGGCTTTTTTAGTGAGCAAATTTAGTGATCAAAACCTGGGGTTGATTAAAAATTTGCTTATCCACAATAATCCATTGCCCATCAATTTACTCAACAATTTACCTACCCATCAATTTATCTAGCAAGCCTAACAAGTTGTCAAAAAACCGATTGATTGAAGTTTTTTAAATATCTCAACAGCACAGCGGCATTGTCAGTGGCATAATAAGCGTTTGGTCACAGCTATAGGGTAAATCCATGAATCAGCTTGATATTAATTTGCTAGTCTTGTTCGTCATTTTGGGCTGCGGTATTTTTGTGCACAATCCCACGATTTGGGTCAGTGCGACTGCGCTAATTATCATCAAATTTTTACCCAACAACCAACCTATCTTTTCTTATATTCAACAATATGGACTCAACTTGGGTATTTTGCTGCTCACCATTGCGGTCATTGCGCCTATCGCCTCCGAGCAAGTCAGTAGCAAAGCCTTGATGACCTCTTTTGCCAGTTGGCGCTCATTATTGGCCATCGCCGTGGGATTGCTGGTGACTTGGCTGGGCGCAAGAGGGGTGAATTTAATGAAAGTTGACCCCAACGTGGTCACGGGGCTGATGATTGGCACAGTAGCAGGGGTGGTATTGTTTCGCGGGGTGGCGGTGGGTCCGTTAATTGCCGCGGGTATTTTATCCTTGCTATATTGGTCCAAGTGAGCCATAGAAGCTAGTGAGCCATCAAACATAGAGAAAATTTGAGCGGTATTGACACAAGATTATTTTTGCCAGTCGAGCCAATTTGATAGATTAGGCTACCTTAAAACTATGCTAAAATGGCTAAAATGCGGTAAGTGGTGACCAGTTAGGTTTGTCATTGACTACCCATTTTTGATGAATAAAATCAGTGAACCGAGGACGACATGAGTCAACTTGCTACCCCGATTGCCGATGCCGTGACAGCGCGTTTGCAAACGTTACAGCCCAGTGTCTATCAGCTAGAAAACGAGTCGATGCGCCATGCTGGCTATTTTGAAGGCAAAGAAACCCATTTTAAACTGACCATTGTCAGTGAGGCATTTGCAGGCAAACGCTTGTTACAGCGTCATCAGTTGGTATATGGACTTATCCATGCGTTACTGTCACAAGGCGGTGGGCAAATTCACGCGTTTTCAATTCATGCTTATACACAAGCAGAATGGCAAGCGGTTGGACAATCTCCCGAAAGTCCCAATTGCGCAGGACAAAACGCAGGGTAATATACAGATAAAAAAGAGTGTCAACATAAGCTAAAACCACAGACCTCTTGAGTTAATTTACGCTATATTATTATAAAAAAGGTTGATGTATGAAACACGCACATATGCTGATGGCATTGATTTTAATTGCCTTATTCTTGTGGCAAGCCGTGTTGGTATTTACCGCACCAAAAGGACAAGGCTTGCCAAAATCTGCCAAAATCGGCGCACACCTGATGTATGCCTTGGTGATTTTAACAGGCGCGGTGACGGCGATGCCATTGTTTGGCGCAGGTATAGTGCCGCACTGGTTGATTGCCAAGATGGTATTACTCATTGTTGCCATTTCGGCGACTGTCAAAGCCACGCGCCAGACGACTACGCCCAATCAAGCCAAAATAGGTATGTTGATTGCTTTTATTGCCTATATGGGTATTTTGACGCTGGCGTTTGTTAAACCGCTCAACCTATTTTAAGGCTAAAGCAGTGAACATAAGGGAGTAGGATAATGAAAAAATTAGCTATCTCAATACTTTTAGCGACGGCCGCCACGGCAGGTTTGACAGGGTGTATGACCACGCCTACCCCTGAATACGTATCCGCCAACAATTACCAAAGCTATGACTGTGTTGCGCTTGCCAATGAATACACGCGCGTCAATCAATACATTGATGCCAATGCCAATCAGCGCACGGGCTTGCAAGCTTCAGGTATCGGGATTGGTGTATCGGGCAATCGCCATGGTATTTATCCTACCGTGAGTGTCGGCTTAGGCTCAATCAATGGCGGCAACCGTCATAATCTATCGATTGCTATGGGACAACGAGATGCGATGGTACAAGCCGCTCGCTTAAAACAATGTCCCTTTGCTACCGGCATCAAACTCTATAGCGAAAAATAATTTATCCCATTTTACCCTGTTGAGTGTAGAACCCATCTTTCATAGTGAGATGGGTTTTTTTATGGTCAACCAAATCAGTGGCTGGCTTAGGGGTAGTAAGTGTCATTGAATACCTATTGAATATGTATCGAATATTTTTTTAGCTTAAAGATAATTTTTATTTCGATAAAGATTGTCTCGTTTTAGATTGACAAGTCCATAATTTATTGATTAATATGTCACATATTGATGGTTAAACACGGTAAAAATTTTAAAAAAATGAATTAAAATGCGTGTGAGAACAATACTTTAAGTCAAGGAATACTTGGGTATTAATCAGTGGGTAAAAATTTTTACTCAGGTAAACACGAAGTTTTCACTAGCTTTCGTCAATACCTTTAGTAAACCCCCCAAAAAAACGATAGAAAAACACGCTAAAAAACACGATAGTAAGGATGCTACCATGACCAAAGACGTGCTAACCCTGCCACGCATCGTAATGGGTGCGAAATCTGCCAACGCCCCGCTCACCCAAAGCTATGATAAAGGACCGGTCACGCCACTGATAGAATTGACCATTGGTGATTTTTTCGATCAGATGGTGGAACAACACCCCGATAAAGACGCCTTAATTTCCGCGCACCAAAACATTCGTCTCACCTACCGCGAACTACAGCGTAAAGTCAATCAGCTAGCCAGCAGCATGATTCGTATGGGTCTGCAAAAAGGCGATCGCGTGGGTATTTGGTCACACAACAACGTTGAATGGGTCATCATGCAATTGGCGACTGCCAAAGCCGGTATTATACTGGTCAACATTAACCCCGCTTATCGTATCTTTGAGCTTGAATACGCCATCAACAAAGTCGACTGCCAAGTGCTGGTATTGATGCGCCACTTCAGATCTAGCGACTATGCGGTGATGCTTCAAGAGCTTGCACCTGAAGCGCGTCACCAAAGCTACCAAAATTTAGAGCTCGTGCAATTACCCAATCTCAAACGGGTCATCTGGATTGACAGCCCAGAGTCCACTGAGGATTTTAGCTATATGCAAAAATTCTCAGCGTGGATTGCCGAAGGCGATGCCGATGATCCGGCAGTGGCGGAACGTGCCAAAAAACTTAACCCCAATAACCCCATCAATATCCAATTTACCAGTGGTACCACAGGCACGCCCAAAGGCGCGACGCTTACCCACCGCAACATTTTAAACAACGGTTATTTCATCGGTGAAGCCATGAACTTAACTGCCGATGACCGTTTGTGTATCCCTGTCCCGCTCTACCACTGCTTTGGCATGGTACTGGGCAACCTTGCCATTTTGACCCACGGTGGCACGATTGTGTATCCCAATGATGGCTTTGACCCCATCACCGTACTTGAAACCGTGCAAAAAGAACAATGTACAGGTCTGCATGGGGTACCGACCATGTTTATCGCCGAGCTTGACCACCCAGACTTTGCCAATTATGACTTATCGACTTTGCGTACCGGCATCATGGCAGGCTCAAGCTGTCCGATTGAGGTCATGCGCCGCGTGATTGACCAAATGCACATGAAAGAACTCACCATTGCCTATGGCATGACCGAAACATCGCCGGTATCTTGTCAAACCAACCAGCACACGCCACTTGAAAAACAAGTCTCAACCGTAGGTCTGGTACAGCCTAACCTAGAAGTCAAAATCGTCAACCCAGAAACGGGTGAAACGCTTGACATCGGTGAGACAGGTGAGCTGTGTACCAAAGGTTACTCAATCATGCTCGGCTATTGGAATGACACCAATAAAACGGCGGAAGCCATTGTCGATGGCTGGATGTATACCGGTGACTTGGCAACCATGGACGAAGAAGGCTATGTCAAAATCGTCGGACGTAGTAAAGACATGGTGATTCGTGGTGGTGAAAACATTTACCCTGTTGAAATCGAAAACTACCTATATCGCCACCCAAAAATCCGTGACGTCCAAATCGTGGGCGTACCCGACAAAAAATTTGGTGAAGTCCTCGCCGCTTGGATTATCCCCAAAAAAGACAGCAACTTAACCGAACAAGACATCCGTGATTTCTGTAAAGATCACATTGCACACTATAAAGTACCGACTTACATGAAGTTTGTCGACGAGTTCCCAATGACCGTCACGGGTAAAATTCAAAAATTCAAAATCGTGGAAGCGATGACACAAGAATTGGGACTCTAAATTTTCAACTTCAGCAAAAACTTAACATAAATACAGAGGGCATCTAATAGCAATTTAGCTGCACCCTTTGACAGAATTAGGATTTACAATGACGGTTATCCAAAGTAAATTAAGCCCAAATGGCGCGGAATTTCAAGCCAATGCCGCTGCCATGCAAACTATCGTTGATGACCTCAAAGCCAAACTTGCGGTCATTGCTCAGGGCGGTTCAGCGTCTGCTCGCGCCAAACATGTGGCTCGGGGTAAGCTATTGCCGCGTGAGCGTGTCGAGCGCTTGCTAGATGCCGGTACGCCATTTTTAGAAGTCTCACCGATGGCAGCGTATGGCATGTATGATGCCGATATCCCTGCTGCAGGCGTGATTGCTGGCATTGGTCGCGTCGCTGGCATTGATTGTATGATTGTGTGTAACGATGCCACCGTCAAAGGCGGCACTTACTACCCGATGACGGTCAAAAAACATTTACGGGCGCAAGAAATCGCGCGAGAAAACCGCTTGCCATGTATCTATTTGGTGGACTCTGGCGGTGCGAACTTACCCAACCAAGATGAAGTATTCCCAGATAAAGACCACTTTGGTCGTATCTTTTTTAACCAAGCCAATATGAGCGCCGAAGGCATACCCCAAATCGCCGTCGTCATGGGTAGCTGTACCGCAGGTGGTGCCTATGTGCCCGCCATGAGTGACGAGTCGATTATCGTCAAAGATCAAGGGACGATTTTTTTGGGCGGACCGCCGCTGGTCAAAGCTGCCACAGGTGAAGAAGTGACCGCGGAAGACTTAGGCGGTGGCGATGTGCATACCCGTCTGTCAGGCGTGGTTGACCACCTTGCCCAAAACGATTTGCACGCGTTATCACTGGCGCGCAACATCATCGGCAATTTAAACCAACAAAAAACACCCATCCACCACGCTACCGCGCAAAAAACCCCGCGCCCCCCCAAATACGATGCCAAAGAATTGTACGGTATCATCCCAACTGACACCCGTAAGCCCTTTGATATCCGTGAAGTCATCGCTCGCATTGTCGATGGCAGTGAGTTTGATGAGTTTAAAGCCCGTTTTGGCACGACGCTGGTGTGTGGTTTTGCCCATATTGAAGGTATGCCAGTGGGTATTATCGCTAACAACGGTATTTTATTTAGCGAATCAGCGCAAAAAGCTACCCATTTTATCGAGCTATGCTGCAAACGTAAAATTCCGCTGGTGTTTCTACAAAATATCACAGGCTTTATGGTCGGGCGCAAATACGAAAATGAAGGGATTGCCCGTCATGGTGCCAAAATGGTGATGGCGGTTGCCAATGCCAAAGTGCCGAAGTTTACCGTGATTGTCGGCGGCTCATTCGGTGCAGGCAACTACGGTATGTGTGGTCGTGCGTACAGTCCACGTTTCTTGTGGATGTGGCCGAATGCGCGTATCTCGGTGATGGGTGGCGAGCAAGCCGCGTCGGTATTAGCAACGGTCAAACGCAGCCAGTACCATGCCAAAGGTGAGCACTGGTCAAGCGAGGACGAGGAAGCGTTCAAAGCGCCAGTGCGTCAGCAATTTGATGAGCAAGGTCATCCGTATTATGCCTCGGCTAGACTGTGGGATGATGGGGTGATTGACCCAGCCGATACCCGAAAAGTATTGGCACTCGGCTTAAGTGCCGCTTATAACGCACCGATTGAAGACACCACTTTTGGTGTATTTAGAATGTAATTTTCAGCGTGTAAAATCAGAAGTCTTGGTTGTTTGTTCTGTCACCATTGAGCAAGTATCAAAAACGCTTCAACTTTACCCAACAAGAAAAAGGAAAAACACGATGAAATTACCGACTTATGACAGCCTACTGTTAGACATTGACCAGCACGTAGCGACCATTACCCTCAATCGCCCAGACAAACGCAATGCCTTTAATGACGATGTCATCCAAGAACTGACCGATGTGTTTCAATTTTGCGCTCAGCAAGACGAAGTGCGTGTGGTGGTATTGACTGCCAATGGCAAAGCCTTTTGTGCCGGGGCAGACCTAAACTGGATGCGCGCGATGGCGGATTATAGCCACGATGAAAACTTGGCAGACGCTGGCAAGCTTGCGCAAATGCTAGCCACCATCTACCACTGTCCAAAACCGACTGTCGCTGCCATTCAAGGCGATGTGTATGCCGGTGGTATGGGTCTAGTCGCGGCTTGTGATATCGCCATTAGCGTAAAAAACGCCAATTTTTGCTTAAGTGAAGTCAAACTTGGCTTGATTCCTGCGACCATTAGCCCGTATGTGATTCGTGCGATGGGTGCAAGAGCCGCACATCGGTACTTCTTAACCGCTGAAGTATTTGATGCCAAAGAAGCCAAAAAAATCGGTTTTATCCATGAGCGGGTGGATGAAGAAGAGTTTACACAAAGCCTTGATAACTTGGTCAAACACTTGGTTAATGCTAGCCCAAATGCTGTCAAAGTATGTAAAAAACTGGTGCAGGATGTGGCATTTGCGGAGATTAATGAGCAGTTAATCAAAGATACCGTTGCAGGCATTGCTGATATCCGCGCATCTGCCGAGGGTAAAGAAGGCGTACAGTCATTCTTGCAAAAACGTCAACCAAGCTGGCTTGAATGACGCAGGTAAAATAACTGAGGTAAAAAGCTGGATTTTATAAGCCAAATTTTATAAGTATGCCAAGTTAGATTCGCGGTGATGCGGTCTTGAAAAAATAAAAAGGGACGATTATGTTTTCAAAAATCTTAATAGCCAATCGGGGTGAGATTGCTTGCCGCGTGGCAGCCACCGCCAAAAAACTGGGCGTGCGTACCGTTGCGGTATATTCAGACGCTGACCGTTTTGCCAAGCACGTAGCCGTGTGTGATGAAGCCATTTATATAGGCGGTTCTGCGCCCAAAGACAGCTACCTGCGTTGGGAGCGTATCTTGGAGGCTGCCAAACAGACAGGCGCACAAGCGATTCACCCAGGCTACGGGTTTTTGAGTGAAAACGACGAATTTGCCCAAACGTGCGTGAATGCGGGTTTGGTGTTCATTGGCCCCCCAGCGTCTGCCATCACCGCGATGGGGCTTAAAGCCGAATCCAAACGCTTGATGGAAGCTGCCAATGTACCGCTCATTCCAGGGTATCATGGCACCAACCAAGACCCCGAATTTTTGCATAGCGAGGCCGACAAAATTGGCTACCCTGTGCTAATCAAAGCCAGCTCTGGTGGCGGCGGCAAAGGGATGCGGTTAGTTGAAAAAACCGAAGACTTTATTGATGCACTAGGCTCATGTCAACGTGAAGCCATTAGCAGCTTTGGCAATGACAGCGTATTGATCGAAAAATACGCCCTACGTCCGCGCCATATTGAAATTCAAGTCTTTGGCGACAGCCACGGCAACTATGTGTATTTATTTGAGCGTGATTGCTCGGTACAGCGCCGCCATCAAAAAGTGCTCGAAGAAGCCCCTGCCCCCGATGTCAGCGTGGCAATGCGGGAGGCGATGGGCGCAGCGGCGATAGCGGCGGCAAAAGCGGTCAATTATGTAGGGGCGGGTACGGTTGAATTTATCGTAGAGCAACGTGAGTGTTCACCCGAAGACAAATTTGGTGGTATGAATTTCTACTTTATGGAAATGAATACCCGCCTGCAAGTAGAACATCCCGTCACTGAAGCAATTACCGGTACTGACCTTGTCGAATGGCAACTGCGTGTTGCCAGCGGCGAGCCGTTACCAAAACAACAAGCAGACTTGACCATCAACGGTCATGCGATTGAAGCGCGTATCAATGCTGAAAACCCAGACAACAACTTTTTGCCCACCACAGGTACGCTAAATATTTACCGCACGCCAACGCACAGCGAGTTTAGTGTGTCAGATGTGCGCGTGGATGATGGGGTACGCGAAGGCGATGTCATCAGTCCTTACTATGACTCGATGATTGCCAAACTCATCGTCCATGCGCCAACCCGTGAGCAAGCGCTTGCCAAACTAGACCAAGCACTTGCAGAAACCCGTATTGTCGGTCTGCCCAACAACGTGGCGTTTTTGCGTCACGTGGTGCAATCAGATTCGTTCAAATACGCCAATCTTGATACAGCATTGATTGAACGTGAAAAAGACGTACTGTTTGGGCAGCAGCGTGGTGAGCTACCTTGGCTGGTAGCCACCGCGATTGTCAAAGAGCTTGCCCAAGAAGCGCAAATCCAAAACCACGACCCCTTTAGCAAAACCGATGCATGGCGCGCGTATAGCCAGTATGAGCGTCCGTTTGATTTGGTGTATCACGATAAGCCATTGCGGGCGGTTATCAGCCAAATTAACGAGCAAGCATTTCATCTAACGATTAACACCATTGCCAAAGCGGAAAAACAAGGCGAGGACGTTGTCACGCCCATCTATCAAGGCGATGTTCGTTATTTGCCCACTGCCGATGATACCTTCACGCTATGGCTAAATGACGGAGAAACAGCCGGCAAGCGCCAACAGATGCAGGCATGGCGACATAATGAGCAAGTATATGTGTTCTCAAATCATGCCAGTGATGTCATCACCTTGGTGGATAGCATGGCGCATGTGGGCGAGGAAGCCCAAGATGGCGGTAGCCTCAAATCACCCATGCCAGGTCAAGTGGTGGCGTTTCGGGTCAATGTGGGCGATGAAGTAAAAAAAGGTCAAGCCTTGGCAGTGATTGAAGCGATGAAAATTGAGCATACCATCAATGCCCCTAGTGATGGTACGGTGGCAGAGTTGCTGTTTAAAGCAGGGGATTTGGTATCCGATGGCGATGAGCTATTAAAACTTGATACGGGCAGCCAATCATGAACTATCCAAATTTTGTCAAAATCATCGACGTGGGCGCAAGAGACGGACTACAAAACGAAAAACAAACTGTGCCAAGCGACGTCAAAATCGAGTTGATTAACGGCTTGATTGATGCAGGGGTGCGCAAGCTTGAAGCCACCAGTTTTGTGTCGCCAAAGTGGGTACCACAAATGGCGGACAATGATGCCGTATTAAACGGCATTGTCAAACGCGATGACGTGGTCTATTCGGTGCTGACACCCAATATGAAAGGCTTTGATGCCGCCCTTGCCCACCGTGACCAATTTGCCAATTATGAGGTGGTGATTTTTGGCTCAGCGAGTGAAGCCTTTAGCCAAAAAAACATCAACTGTAGCATCGCTGAGAGCATTGAGCGTTTTGCCCCGGTGGCTTACGCCGCCAAAGCGCATGGCATCAAGGTGCGCGGTGTCATCTCTTGTACCATAGGCTGCCCGTACGAAGGCGAGATTCACCCCGATAAAGTCGCCTATGTGACAGAAAAACTCGTTGCCATTGGTGCTGAACATATTGGCATTGCTGACACCATCGGCGTGGGCACACCCATCAAGGTGCAAAAAGCGTTGGATGCTGCCTTACGTTATATTGATATTGACAATATCTCTGGGCATTTTCATGACACCTATGGTCAAGCACTTAGCAATACCTTAGCGGCATTACAAATGGGTGTATGGCAGTTTGATACCTCGGTGGCAGGGCTTGGCGGCTGTCCATATGCCAAAGGCGCAACCGGCAATGTTGCCACTGAAGATGTGGTATATCTGCTACATGGCATGGGTATTGAAACGGGCATTGACCTCGATAAACTGGTCGATGTTGGACAAAAAATCAGCGCGTTTTTGGGCAGGCAAAACGGCTCAAAGGTGGCAACAGCAATTTTAAATAAACGTAAAGCTCTAACAGTCAGTGAATAAACAAGGAATGACTATGAACTTAGGACTCGATTACCAACTTGGCGATGACATCAACGCCCTACGCGAAACCGTCAAAGCCTTTGCCCATGCTGAAATCGCCCCACGCGCTGCCGAACTTGACCGCACCGACCAATTCCCAATGGACTTGTGGCAAAAAATGGGTGAGCTTGGGCTACATGGCATCACCGTACCCGAAACCTACGGCGGCGTGGATATGGGCTATGTGGCGCACATGGTCGCCATGGAAGAAATCAGCCGCGCATCAGGCTCAGTGGCGCTAAGCTATGGCGCGCACTCCAACTTATGTATCAACCAAATCAAACGCAACGGTACAGACGCCCAAAAACAAAAATACTTGCCAAAACTCATCAGCGGTGAATTCATTGGTGCCTTGGCGATGAGTGAACCCGGTGCCGGCTCAGACGTGACCAGCATGAAACTACGTGCCGAAGACAAAGGTGGCGTATATGTATTAAACGGCTCAAAAATGTGGATTACCAATGGACCTGATGCCGATGTGATGGTGGTGTACGCCAAAACCAACCCAGAGCTTGGGGCAAAAGGTATCACCGCGTTTTTGGTAGAAAAAGGCATGAAAGGCTTTTACACCGCGCAAAAACTCGACAAACTCGGTATGCGCGGCAGTCACACAGGCGAGATGGTGTTTGACAATGTCGAAGTGCCAAGCGACAACATCTTGGGCGGGCTAAATAATGGTGTCAAAGTCTTGATGAGTGGCTTAGACTACGAGCGTGCGGTACTGGCTGCAGGTCCTATCGGGCTGATGCAAGCGGTAATGGACAATGTCATTCCCTATATCCACGACCGCAAGCAATTTGGTCAAGCCATCGGTGAATTCCAGTTGATTCAAGGTAAAGTGGCGGACATGTATACCACGTTACAGGCAGGGCGTAGCTTTCTTTACACCGTGGGCAAAAACTTGGATATGTTAGGCTCAGACCATGTGCGCCAAGTACGCAAAGACTGCGCCAGCGTAATTTTGTGGACAGCGGAAAAAGCCACTTGGATGGCAGGAGAAGGTATCCAAATCTTTGGCGGCAATGGCTATACCAACGAGTACCCACTGGGTCGTATTTGGCGTGATGCCAAGCTATATGAGATTGGCGCAGGTACTAGCGAAGTACGGCGCATGCTGATTGGTCGTGAGCTGTTCAACGAAACCGCTTAGCTTAATTGATTAGGTTAGCTTTATCAGCACAAGCCCTAGCTAAAACTAGGGCTTTCTTATTAGATTGTCAAAATAGGTTGTCAAAATCCGCCTGATCAGCTGTGCGCTATGTTAAGGTTGATTGTAAAATCGCTTGGTATTGTGCCGGTTTGAGACGGGGTCCGAACTGCTGAATAATTTGGCTTGCGACGCTACTGGCTAATTTGCCACAATCTGCCAACGCATGACCTTGCGATAGCGCGTATAAAAAACTTCCCGCAAAATTATCCCCTGCGCCATTGGTATCTAGCACTTGATCAACGACTAGCGATGCCACGTCAATCAATTTTGTTTCACGTGAAATATCGTCTCGCACGGCAATGATTGACCCTGCTGCGCCATTGGTCACCACTGCGATATTGGCAACTGACAATAACGCTGCTGCCGCTTGCGAATGACTGGTTTGGTTGGTAAATAGCTGGGCTTCATCACAGTTACAAAACACCGCATCCACGCCACCTTCTAGCATCGCATCAAGTCCTTCACGACCAAACTTGACCACGGCAGGGTCGGCAAAACTGACTGCGATTTTAGCCCCTTTGTCTTTGGCTTGTTGTTTTAGCTGGGCAATGGCCTGTTGTACCGAGGTTGACATGGCAAGATAACCTTCAAGATACAACCAATCAGCATCATTGAGCGCATCAAACTCAATATCGGTTTCGCTGATTTCTGCTGAAGTGCCCAAATGCGTTTGCATGGTGCGCTCGCCATCTGGTGTCACCATCACCATACAACTGCCTGTAGTACCATCAGCAAATGACTTGGTAGACGTCTTGATACCTGCGGCATTTAAATCCGCCAAATAAAAACGCCCTGCCTCGTCTTCACCGACTCGGCAAGCGTAAAAAGTATCGCCGCCAAGGCTTGCTGCGGCATAAATACTGTTGGCAGCCGAGCCGCCGCCGGCTTGTTTGGTCGCGGTGATGTTTTGCGTGGTGAGCGAGGCGATGAGGTCAGCTTGCTCACTGTGACTGGCTAGGGTCATGTTACCTTTGGTCAGGCCTGTGGCGTTAAGCTGTGCATCGGTGACGACAAATTCACTGTCAACTAACGCGTTGCCGATGGCGACGATTTTTGCCATTGTGGTTCCTTTTTAACGATTTTGGAAAAAATAGATGAGTTAAATTCAACGTGGTGTCATTGTAAATTAAAACCGTCAAAGTTAATATCTGAAAATTGGCTGACACGGGCAAATGAGTGGCGCTGTGTTATCTGTGGTATCTGTGTTTTTTTGCCTTTATAAAGCAGGTTTTGACCCCATTTAACTCAAAATAAATCCGACAAAACTGCTATACTTTCTGTTTTTTTACAGTTGGTTTTGCTGATAAATTCTGACAAATATTATGATGACACACAGGTAACTTCATGCCCGCAACTTCTCACGACTCTGCTTTAGATTTGACCCTACACCCTGATTTTACCCTACGCTCACATGAGCGCATCGATGCGTTATCGCTTGATGTGCTGGTGAGCGAACATAACGCCACAGGCTTAATCCACTATCATCTTGCCCACCCGAGTGATGAAAATGCCTTTATGATTGGCTTTCGCACCCAGCCGATGACCGACCGTGGTGAGGCGCATATTTTGGAGCATACCAGTCTATGTGGCTCTGAAAAATACCCCGTGCGCGACCCGTTTTTTAGCATGATTAAGCGCTCGCTCAATACTTTTATGAATGCGTTTACTGCGGCAGATTGGACGGCGTATCCGTTTGCCACCCAAAACCGTCAAGATTATTTTAACTTGTTGTCGGTGTATTTAGATGCGACATTTTTCCCAAGTTTAAATCCGCTCGATTTTGCCCAAGAAGGGATTCGCGTAGAGCTTGATAATGACGGCAAACCACAATATAAGGGCATTGTGTTTAATGAAATGAAAGGCGCGATGAGTGGCGAGATTGACCAGTTGTATCATACGTTAGCGCGTCATTTATTCCCCACAACCACTTATCACTACAATTCTGGCGGTGAGCCTGCTGCCATTACCGAGCTGACTCACGCTGATTTGGTCAAGTTTCATCAAAGTCACTATCACCCAAGCAATGCGGTGGTGATGAGCTTTGGCAATATCCCTGTAGCAGAGACCCAAGCCCGTATCCATGAGGATGCATTGGCGGTGGCAGGCAAAGCGTTTGCTAAAGGGCAAAAACACGCCTCACGACTCGAAAAATCATTGACCGCGCCAATCAGTGTGACGGACACTTACAGTGTCGATACGGTGAAACCCAAACAAACCCATCACGTCATGGCATGGTTATTACCATCGATTTTAGACGGTAAGCAGCGCCTGGCTATGCGATTACTTGAAGGCGTATTGGTTGAACATGCAGGTTCGCCGCTGCGGGCGTATCTCGATAGCCATCCGCTGGCATCTGCCCCGACGCCGCTACTGGGCTTGGATGACAGCCATTATCAGATGGTGTTTTATGCGGGTGTCCGTGGCTCTGAGCCTGAGCATGGCGATGCCATTGAGCAAGGGATTTTGGACTTACTCAAGCAAGTGGCAGACCAGCCGGTAGACAGTGAAGCGATTGAAACCATTTTGCACCAAATCGAAATCGACCAACGTCATATCGGTGGCGATAGTATGCCATATGGTCTAAATTTGATGCTTGAAGGCTTTAGTACTGCTATCCACGATGGTGACCCCATGCATGTGTGGGATATCGATGAAAACCTAAACTGGCTACGTGAGCAAGTGCAAAACCCTGATTTTATCGCCAATTTGATTCGCAGCTTTTTGCTCGACAATCCGCATCGCGTGCGCTTGACACTCATCCCTGATGCGAGCAAATCTGAGCAACAAGCCAAGGATGAACAAGCCAAACTTGACACCATTGAAGCGGCACTGACCGATGACACGCGTAATGCGCTCATCAGCCAAGCCAAAGCCCTTGCCGAACGCCAAGCTACGCCTGATGATGTGGATTTGCTACCCAAAGTGGGATTGGCGGATATTCCTGCCCAAATTCAATTTAAAACAGGTACAAAACGTGATATCACCCTAAGTGGTCTGTCAAGTACGTTGTATGAATATGAAGCAGGCACCAATGGTCTGTACTATTACCAAGTGATTATACCCCTAGAGGGTCATGAAGCGCTCATCAATCACCCAGATTTACCAACGTATCTGAGCTTGATCAGCGAAGTGGGCACGCGCAAACACGATGCTTTGGCATTTCAAGCGCGGCAAGCACGTCATTCAAGCGGTGTGACTGTCAGAATCAGCCAGCGCACGTCACCTGATAATCCCGAAAAAATGGATAGCTTCTTGGTGGTCGCTACCCGCTCATTGTCACGTAAATTTGAAGCGATTGAGCTGCTTAAAGAAGTGCTCAACGACACTATTTTTACTGAATATGCGCGGATGGAAGAGCTACTGACCCAAAAACAAATGGGCTGGCAATCGCGACTTGCCAATGCAGGTCATGCGTATGCCATGCAAACAGCGAGCCGTAACACCAGTAAAATCGCCCGTCTTGAATATGTACGCGGTGGTTTGCCTGCATTAAATAGCTTAACTGAATTTTTGCAGCAAGCGGAGCAAGATAGCAGTGCATGGCAAAAGCTCGGAGAGCGCTTAGCCAGTTTGCATAGCTACATCAAAGCCTTGCCAAAACAAGCGCTTATCATCGCCGAAGCAGAGATATTACCGACGCTACAGCAAGCGATTAGTGAGAGCTGGCAAGCGCCTGTTGACGAGCCTACCGCTACCTTAATCGAATCGCCCATTACCACTGACGGTCGCGATATCGCGTGGCTTGCACAAACCAATGTATTTCATCATGCGCTTGTCTTTGATGCGGTGCCGACCAACCATCCCGATGCCCCTGCCTTGATGGTGCTGTCAAGCGTGCTACGCAACAACTATCTGCATCGTACCATTCGTGAGCAAGGCGGCGCGTATGGCGGCGGCGCCAGCTATGATAGTAACGCTTGCTCTTTCAAGTTTTATAGCTACCGTGACCCGCGTGACCAAGCCACGTTTGATGATTTTTTGGGTAGTATTGATTGGTTACTCGCGCAAACTACAGGCGAAAAAACCGATGCTTGGATTGAAGAAGCGATTTTAGGATTGATGGCAGGCATGGATAAGCCCGCAAGCCCGGCGGGTGAAGCGGTCAAGGCGCTGTTTGCTGAGTTACATGGTCGCGGCAAAGACTGGCAACAAGCAATGCGTGCCAAAATCTTGGCGGTCAGCCTTGATGACTTACAGCGGGTGACAACCACCTACCTCAAAGACAAGCCTTACACACGCGCAAGCCTTGCGCCGTTTGATAAAGCTGAACTCATGCAAAAAATGGGTTTTAAAGTGGAAAAGGTGATTTAATAATTTAAGTAGTGATACCATGTTAAATGGTAATATCATTGTAGGTCGGGTTAGTCCGTCTTTTATGGCGTAACCCGACAACTTCAAGGGTGACAGTCGTGTTATGCTGTCGCTAACACGACCTACAACGATATATTGAATTTTGTTTTATTACTTAATTATGGACAATTAGGCTAGATAATTCTCGCCTAGTTTGTTTTTATATACACTCGATTAAATTCATCAATCAAAACAGGCAATGCTTGTTGGTAATAATGTAACCAAGCCTGTTTAGCATTGCTACCCCCATAATTGTTAATAAAACCATCACATAGCGATTTTTCAATTAACGGTTCATTGATAAAATTCTCGTCAAGGCGATTAACTGCGGTAATGACTTCAAGTGTAGCCAATGCCTTTTTATCCAATTTTTCAAAATTATCTTGCCATTGATGCGTTTGAGCCAAATCGCTTTGTATCGTTGGAAAAATTGCTAATAAATTATCTTTTACAAACTGAACTTTATCAGCATAATCAGATGAAATTTTAGAGCAGCGGTGATAAAAATAGCCTGTGGCAGATACCGCAAAATTGGATAAAATAATTTGTTGGTCTAAAGAAGCAACTTGTGATTTATCAATCGGTTTTTCAAAATATGAATTGACAAGAATTTTTTCAATGTCAGAATTTTTTGACTCTGCATGACATGTCAAACCCATAAACAACATAAGTGCTAATATTAATTTTTTCATGATTAACATCACTTAATTCTAAACCACTACCAACTCAATTTTACCCAGTCCGTCAATTTGCGCCAGTATGGTATCGCCTTTGACCACCGCACCGACGCCCGCTGGCGTGCCTGTAAAAATCAAATCCCCTGCTTTGAGCTCAAAAAACTCAGATAAATTGGCAATGGTCTCTGCCACATTCCAGATTAACTGATTGATATTGCCTTGTTGTCTAGGCTCGCCATTCACCGCCAGTGAAATATTCGCTTGTTGTATCTCAGCAACGCTGGCAATAGGATAAATTTCGCCAATGGGTGCCGAATAGTCAAACGCCTTGCCAATCTCCCACGGGCGACCCGATTTTTTCATTTCGTTTTGCAAGTCGCGGCGCGTCATGTCGAGCCCCACGGCATAGCCAAAAATCAAGTTATGTGCCTGTGCTACACTCACATTAGCGCCCTCTTTGCCAATCGCAACCACCAATTCTACTTCATAATGTAGCGCTTGCGTTTTAGTTGGATAAGGCAATTGGGCAACGCTATCGGGTCGAACTGCAATAATCGACTCACTGTCACCGGCTTTACAAAAGAAAAATGGCGGCTCACGGTCTGGATCACTGCCCATTTCTCGGGCGTGGTCGGCATAGTTGCGCCCCACGCAATACACGCGGCGGACAGGAAAGGTTTGCTCAGATTGATGGATGGGCAGTGCCACCACTTGGCTGGGTGGAAAAATCGTATTCATGGTGATTCTACTTGGGTGGTTGGGTTATCAGATGATAGCTGGGTGATGGCGATATCAGTGACACGTTGGTCAGCGGCTAAATTGCTAGCAGGTTGCCACGCTTGCAAAAACTTATCATGGCGCAGGCTATTGTCTTGATTGGTGAACGATTGCAGATAGTCTCGGGTGGTGGATTCCCATTGCTCACTTTGCTCAGCTGAAAATTGTCCCGTGAGTCGTTGGTAGCGCAAAAAAATCAGCCAAGTATTGAGCACATCACTTTCACAATAAGTGGTGAGCTTGTCCCATGCTTCTGCTTGCACCATCGGCACCACATCATAGCCGTCCAACGCTTGCTTGCCTGCAAAGCCGCATAAGGATGCAACGACATCGAGTTTTTGCGACGTGCTATTCATGGCAAGTTTTACCATCAAATCGGTATGACGGTCATGATAGCGGTTAATATAGTTGTTGTATCTCATCTCACCGGTTTGGCTAAACAGCTTGGGGGCAGTCAAGCCATGCTGCAACGCCCGATACACCATGACGGGTATATCAAAGCCCTTGCCATTCCAGCTCACCAACAACGGATTTTTTTCAATGGCATTAAAAAAGGTTTGAATCATTTGCGCTTCGCTATGGTCAGCCAGCGACAGCGATTTGAGGGTCATTTTGCCGCCCGCGACCCACAACACCGAAAGACAAGCGATTTGGTGCAAGGGCAGGGGCATAAAAGGATGCCCAACATCTTGCTCACGCAGTGCCATAAGCTTGGTCATGGCATCGTTATCCGATAACCCAGCCAACTCAGGGTATAGCCGCTTGCCTGTGGCAACATCGGGTATGGTTTCGATATCAAATACTAAAATCGGCGCTGGCGTAGCCATAATACTTCCTTGTTAGTTTCTGCTTTCTGCTTTAGGTTATTAGGTATTAAGCGTCATCTTTAACACCAAACAACCCTGTTGATAGATAACGATCGCCACGGTCACAGACGATAAATGCAATCACCGCATCCGGGTGTTCTTTAGCGATTTGGTACGCTGCCCACGCCGCACCACCTGATGATACCCCCGCAAAAATCCCTTCTTCGCGGGCAAGCTTACGCATAAACACTTCCGCATCGTGCTGATCGATGTCCATCACCCTATCCACCAAACTTGGCTCAAAAATCTTTGGCAAATAAGCGGCTGGCCATCTACGAATTCCTGCGATATTAGCACCTTCAGCGGGCTGTAAACCGATAATTTGCACGTTTGGGTTTTGTTCTTTTAGGTATTTGGACACGCCCATGATGGTGCCTGTGGTCCCCATTGAGCTAATAAAGTGGGTAATCGTGCCATTGGTTTGCTGCCAAATCTCAGGACCTGTGGTCAGATAATGCGCTTGTTTGTTGTCAGGGTTGTTAAACTGATCGAGTACGATGCCTTTACCTTCTGCCTGCATTTGCTGGGCAAGGTCACGTGCCGACTCCATGTTATCGACTTCAATCAATGTCGCCCCATACGCTGCCATAGCGTCTTTACGCTCTTGGGTAGAGTTGCTAGGCATAATCAGCGTCATGGCATAGCCGCGCATTGCCGCGACCATGGCAAGGGCGATGCCTGTATTGCCACTGGTGGCCTCAATGATGGTGTCGCCTGGCTTGATAGTGCCACGCCTTTCCGCTTGATAAAACATGTTATAGGCAGGGCGGTCTTTCACTGAGCCCGCTGGATTGTTGCCTTCAAGTTTGGCAAGCAGTGTGGCTGTACCTTGGTCGGTTTGCGGTGCAAATCGCGCCAGCTTGACCAGTGGTGTATGTCCAATGCAGTCATTGAGCGTGCTGGTTTCAGTGATGAAATTATTGTGGGTCATAAGACAACCTTAGTTTTTGGCCATGAACTTTTGATAATACGAGTTTTGAGTAGACGAAATTTAGTATAGCTTATAGATTAGCTAGCGTTGATTAGTTTTTTTAACAGTAAATTTTTTGGATTGCGCGCGTAGTTTAGCAAAATTCGTATCACCCGTCAGTGGCGAATCATGATTATTGTGCCAGTCATTTTTCCACCGCTACCCCATCTGATTTTATCTCGATTTTTTACTGGGGTATAGACTTGTCAAAAATTTACTTGCGACAAAAACCCCAGCGACACAAGCAAAATTGGCTAAAATCCTATAAAATGAAACGCTATACCCCAAAACCCTGATAAAAAATCTGATGCCTAAATTAGGCTGATGCAAGGCTAGCAATGTGAGCAAACGATTTCACTTGGATTTTTCCACCGCTTATGGACAGTTGATACTGTTGGTGTTTTTGCCGATTAGCGCACTCGCGTTGACGGGTGGTTTTTTGGTGTTATCAGATACCAGCCGTGCTGCGCGTACCATTCAGCAATCAACCGCGGATAATTTGCTGGTGACTCTGCAGCCAGTCGCCGCTTCTATGCAGACGAATCTGATTAAAATCAACCAAGCGCTATCGACAACTAGCACTGAGCCTAATAGCAATAATGGCTCAAGTAAAGGCAGCTTAAACAAAGACAGCGCAAATAAAGCTGAGCTGTCGCCCAAAGAATTGGCGACACTGCAAGCCAATGTGAAATTTGCCTTACAAAATGCCATCAACGACAAGCACTTGCAAGGCGTAGCGATTGTCAACGAACAAAATAAAGTGTTGGTCAGTTTTGGTGATTTGTCGCAACAGCCCAATCCGCGCTTATTGCCTTTTTTGGGACGCCACCTTGAAGCGCAAAGCAATACGCAGCAAACTTATTTGCTGACACAGCTCAACGCCCAATCCAACAGCCTGTTTAATAGCAAGGGTAGTAGTTTATTTGGTCGAAAATTGGTACTAAGCCCGCCCGCCAATGCGACTGCCCCACTACCGACCTTGTGGCTTATTGTCAATATTGATAATGAGCCGCTACAAGTGGCTCGCTATCAAGTGATGTTGGCGTTAGCGATTACCGGACTCTTTACCATTTTGCTGCTGCTATTGACCACCCATATATATGCCAGGCGCTGGATTGCGCCGATTTATGAGATGCGGTTACATTTGCAGCGCACCAACGCCAACAACCTGTATAAACCGATGACCATCAACGCCAGTGGTGAAATCAACCAACTGCAACAGGACTTGGTCAAGACCTTAAGACGTCTGCATAAAAGTTTCCAAGAACTCAAAAATCACGCCGAACAGACCGAAGATGATTTGCGATTGGCTTTTGACGAGATGGAAATGCAAAACATCTCAATTCGCAATGCGCGTGATGCCGCGGTTTCAGCCAGTCAAACCAAATCGGCATTTTTAGCCAATATCAGTCACGAATTACGCACCCCACTTAACAGTATTGATGGCTTTATCAACCTATTATCCCGTCATGGCGGCTTAAATGCCGAGCAAGACTTGTACGTGCAAACGATTCGTAAGTCTTCAGCGCACCTATTAGCACTGGTCAATGACGTGCTTGATTTTTCTAAGATTGAAGCCGGTAAACTGGTACTAGATAGTCATGAATTTGACCTGTATGCCAGTATCTACGACGTGGTGGATATGCTATCGCCACTGGCGGCAGAGAAAGATTTACGCCTGGCGGTGTTCTTCTATGACGATGTGCCACATTATCTGGTGGGGGATGCGTTACGTACCAAGCAAGTTTTGACCAATCTTGTTAACAACGCCATCAAATTTACCGATGATGGCGAGGTCATTGTGCGGGTCAGTCTGGATGATGACATCGATGATTTAATTCATATCAGTGTGCAAGACACAGGGCGCGGGATTTCGCCTGAGCATCAAAAAGTGCTGTTCCAAAGTTTTTCGCAAGGCGATCCTTCGATTACTCGCCAGTACGGCGGTACGGGGCTGGGGTTGGTGATTTCAAAACAGCTTACCTATCTGATGGGCGGCAATATTGGTTTTTATGACAACGCCACTGAGCAAGCGGGTGATGCGAGCCAATCGCACAAAATCAAAGGCACGACGTTTTGGTTTACTTTGCCGATGAGCATCAGTAACCAAGAGCAGCAGCGGCTGCTTATCCATGACCCCATTTGGCAGTTACCCGCCATCGTCCCGCCAAAAACCGATGCCGGTTATATGGCGGCTGATGCTATCGCTGCGGTAAATATTTTGGTTTGGATTGACCATCCTGCAAGCTTACAAGTGTTAAAAGGCTCGCTGCGTGAATTGCCGATTGCCATTACTACCGCAAGTACGCTAGCAAGCCTACTTGAATCGCTCAAAGAAACAGGCAATCATTGGGATTGGGTCATCGTGGACAATGGCACCACTGAG
Source organism: Moraxella sp. CTOTU49803 (assembly GCF_032097965.1). NCBI lineage: Bacteria > Pseudomonadati > Pseudomonadota > Gammaproteobacteria > Moraxellales > Moraxellaceae > Moraxella > Moraxella sp. CTOTU49803. The sequence continues at coordinate 123,202 of NZ_DAMCJP010000007.1, forward strand.
GATACCACGTCGCTGCTCAAACAAGTACGCTTACATTATGCCGGTAAATTGCTACTATTTGGCTATCAAGTCAATCTTGAGCCAGAATTGTTGTCGCGTTATCAAGCACAAGCCTTGTATCAGCCGCTCGATCGTCGCCAGCTTTACCAGCTGCTTGATAGCAATTCTGCCAGCAGCCAAGAGCCTACACTGCCGCAGTGGCATGGTTTTACTGTGCTTGCCGTGGATGACCATCTGCCCAATTTATTGGTACTAGAAGCGTTATTGGCTGAACTGAGCATTAATGTAGTGACGGTCAATAGTGGGTTTGATGCCATTGAATACATCACCACCCACCAGTCACAAAGCGATACCGCCGTGGATTTGATCTTTATGGACATTCAAATGCCAAGAATGTCAGGCAGTGAAGCCGCTATCCAAATCCGTAAGGTTGAAACGCAAGCAGGACATCAACATATTCCGATTATTGCCCTGACCGCACATAGTCTATCGGATGAACGCGATAAATTATTGGCATCTGGGATTGATGACTATGTGGGCAAGCCAATCAGTCAAGCCCAGTTATTGCAAATCCTGCAACGCTGGTTGGGTAAACACAGCACGTCTGTATCCGCTGATGTGGCTTCTGACAAATCTGTTATCAACTCACCCATCTCGGCGCGGTCGATAGCGTCTATAGTGTCTGGGGCAAATCACCCGCGTACTGCACCTGCAACCCCCAAAGAGAGTGCCGTATTTGCTCATACGCCATTAGCCGCCTCAGCGACTACCACCGATGACAACGCTAATCTACCAAGCCTACCATCGGTCAGCAGTCAGCATAGCGCTGAGTCACTAGCAAGTCTTGCGGTCATTGATTGGGATGATGCGGTGATGCGGGTAGCAGGTAAGCCTGATTTGGCAGCTAACTTGATTACCCTGCTGATTGAATCGATTGATCAGGAAAGAAGTGACTTGCAGCAGGCTTGGCAGCGCCACGACAGACAGGCCTTGTCCCACGTCGCGCATCGCATTTTAGGGGCGAGTCGTTATACGGGCGTACCACAGCTGCGTCAAGCCAGTCAAAATCTTGAAGACAAGTGCTTGCTAAATATCAACAATAGTTCGCCTGCGCAATTTGCCATTTTGGCGCCTTATTATGAGCAAATGCTACAAGCGCTCGATAACTTGGCACAGGCTGATTTGAGTCAATTCCCTGCACTCAAATATGCCCAGCTCAAAGAAAACGATATGACTTGGAAGATGATTTGACACCTATCACCACAATGCCTCCTAGGTTTGGCATACTTGCTATTCTACGTTACCTTTCTTAACCGTATCGTCTGATATCGCCTCTTGTGCCCAACCAACAAAATCAGTAAAGTGAGATTAACGATTGCAAATCATTGCGTTTTCGCAACTTTTTTTTAAGTTTATTGGGTTGGTCAAATTTTAAGGATGCGTATGTCGGTTTTGTCGGTATCAAAAATATTGCCGGGTGTAGGGTTTTTGCCATTTTCTCAGCGTGCTACTGCTTCATCTTTAGCGCAGCGTATCAAAGCTGCAAACGATAACCTTGCGCCCGATGTGCGGTTGCAACTTAGCGGTGATGATAGCGTCATTGTTTGGCTGACACGGATTGACAAGCGCAATGCGTTAAGTTTTGCGTTGATGGATAAACTCATTGATTTAGCCCACCTGCTCACCATATGGACGGACGTGCGGGCGGTGATTTTGGCAGGTGAAGGTAAAAGCTTTTCTACCGGCATTGATTTGGCGGATTTAAACAACCCAAAAAATCTAAAACAGGTCGCTTGGGAGCTTATCAAACCGTTCCAAAGTAAATTTCAAAAAGTGTGCCTTGTGTGGCGAGAACTGCCGATGCCTGTCGTCAGTGTATTGCATGGACATTGCCTTGGCGCAGGACTACAGTTGGCACTGGCGACCGATATCCGTATCGCCACAGCGGATTGCCAATTTGCCATTATGGAAGCCAAATGGGGACTGGTAGCGGATATGGGACTGACCCAGTCTGCGATGGGGGTGCTACGCGCCGATATCGTTAAGGAATTAGCGATGACGGCACGGATTTTTGACGGTCAACAAGCCTTTGACTACGGTGTGGTCAGCCATCTAAGCGATACACCGATGGAAGTTGCGAAGAATTTGGTCACAGAATTAAGTAATCGCTCCCCCGATGCCGTCTTGGCGAGCAAACGCATCATCAATGCCATGTATCACACGCCCGCGACAACCTTGTATCAAGAAAAACTGTGGCAAATCAAATTACTGCTGGGACAAAACCGCAAACTTGCCGTCAAAAAAGCCAAGGATGAAACCGTCAAATTTATTGGGCGTCAATTTAACTAATTTAACCTATGGCTTAATTGACCTTGGTGAGTGCCATCATGCTAAGACCCCTGTTCAAACGTCGTCTTATTTTTTTAGCCAGCCTGTTTTTGATGTGTATGGCGATTTTGTTTTTTATCGCCTGGTGGGGTCGTCTGCCTGCCAACTCGGGCAAATCCAGCACGTATCAAACCGCTGTCATTACCAAAGACAATCAAAAAACGGTGGCAACCGATATGCCACCTGATGAGCCCTCCAGCCGTTTTCGCCAATTTGGCTCGCAAAGCATGGCCGATGGCATCGCAGAATTGGTTAAAAGCAATCCACAAAAAACGGGCGTTTATCCCTTGCCAGATGGTATGGATGCGTTTGCCGCACGTATGCTGCTCATTAGCACCGCAGAGAAAACGCTAGATGTGCAGTATTATATTTGGAATAACGACATCACTGGCAATCTGATGTTCCAAGCCATCAAAGAAGCGGCAGAGCGCGGTGTGCGCGTGCGATTATTGATAGATGACAATAATACCCGTGGTCTCGACCCAACGCTGTGGGTACTCAATGAACACCCCAATATTGAAGTGAGATTGATGAACCCCAATCGTTTTCGCTCGTGGCGCTGGCTAGGGTTTGTGGGCGATTTTGAGCGGCTCAATCATCGTATGCACAACAAATCTATCACCGCTGATAGCCAAATCACCATCACAGGCGGGCGTAATATCGGGGATGAGTATTTTTCTTTAAACCAAGAGATGGTATTTTCTGACCTAGATGTGCTGATGGTTGGGCATATTGTGCCGCAAATGTCACAAGCGTTTGACCAATATTGGAACCATAAACTGGCTTTTCTTATCACCGATTTGGTCAAAAAACCTAAGGCATCCGCCCTAAACCAAGTGTTTATTCCAAAAACCCAAAAAGCCGATAAACCTGCGTCGCAACAACTCGACCCTGTGCTAAAGCTGAAAAACGACTATCTAAAGCGCTTGGTGGCAATCGACTTTGTCAACCAAATCAAACAACGAAAACTGCCGCTCTACTGGGCAAACGTCCAGCTATTGACGGACAATCCTGACAAACTGGGCAGCAAAGCCAATACCCAAGGGTTAGACATCAACCAAAGCTTAGGTAAAATCAGCCATGAACTCAATTTAATCTCTGCGTATTTCGTACCCACGGAGCAAGGCAAAGACTATTTTATCAACCTTGCAAAAAAAGGCGTAGCGGTGAATATTTTGACCAATGCCATGAGCGCCACCGATGTCAAGCTTGTGCATTCTGGCTATGCCAAACACCGCAAAGACTTACTCAAAGCTGGTGTCAAGCTATATGAGCTCAAGCCCAATGCCATCAAAGACAATCTGCGTGACTCCTACTTGACAGGAAGCTCTGCAACCAGCTTACATGCCAAAACGTTTGAAAGCGATGGGGAAAAGGTGTATATCGGCTCGTTCAACTTTGATCCACGTTCAGCCTTGACCAATACCGAACTTGGCGTTGCCATCGCCCACCCTGTACTTGCCAACAAAATCCGCAATGAATTTTTGCAAGCCTTGCCAACAACCAGCTACACCTTGTCGCTCAAAGATAACAATATTCAGTGGTCAACGCTCGAGAACGGTCAAACCGTCACGTATGATGAAGAGCCACAAACCAAGCCTTGGCAGCGAACGCTAATATGGATGCTATCGCACCTGCCGCTTGAAAAATTTTTATAAGCTGTCATTGTTATGAACTACAGCATTCGCCAATACGCTTAGCGCAATTGGCTATCTTTACTACCACGGCGATTAAATAGCTCAACTTTTTGCTGATGCTGTTCTAGCGATTGTTGACAACGCACGCACAAGCGCACCCCAGGCATCGCAAGACGCCGTGCTTCAGGAATCGGGGCATCGCACTCCTCACAATGAGTTAGGCTCTCGCCCTGTGGCAATGCCCGTTTTGCCCGTTCAATCGCATCATTAATAGTTGCTTCAATTTGTTCGTTTTCTGCGCCATCCGCAGCCCAACCACTTGCCATATTTTTCCTTAGATTTTAATAGGTTAACCATAATAATATGGTAGTGGTTTTTTCAAATTTCAATAGCGTATTAATGCCGTCATCGCGCCATTTTATTGTGGCTGTAAATCAATCACCTTACCTTTGATACCTGCCGCTTCATCACTCATCAAGGCAACATACGCACTCATCAAATCTTCGGGCGCAAGCAAGGTGTTGGGGTTTTCGCTCGGATAAGCAGCAGCCCGCATTTGGGTACGCGTGGCACCGGGATTGATGCAGTTAAAGCGCAGGGTGGTGGTTTTTTGGGTTTCTTGGGTGAAAATATCGCTCATCCCTTCTACTGCCAATTTTGACAGCGCATATGCCCCCCAAAACGCGCGTGGACGGCTACCAACACTACTAGAAGTAAACACCACTGAGCCACTTTGGGCAGATTTGAGTAGCGGTAGCAAAGCTTGGGTAAGGGTAAAGGTGGCATTAAAATTGACTTTCATCACTTGCTCAAAAATAATTGGGTCATACATCTCAAGTGGGGTTAATACACCGAGCAACCCTGCATTGTGTAAAACACCGTCCAAATGCCCGACTTCACGCTCAATCAAAATCGCCAATTGCTGCATTTCTGTGTAGCTTGCGCTCTCTAGATTCATCGGCAACAACGCAGGCTGTGCGCCGCCTTCTGCTTCAATTAGGTCATACACGGCTTCAAGCTTGCTCGCGGTTTTGCCAAGTAGTAGCACAGTCGCGCCATATTTTGCATAGCTTAGCGCGGCTGCTTTACCGATGCCATCACCAGCCCCTGTGACCAAAATATTTTTACCTTTTAGACAGTCGGCAGGTGGGATAAAGTTACGGATATCATCATGCGTTGCTAAAGTCATAGTTTCCTCAAAATTTTTCTCAAAAGCTTGCTAAAAAATTCCCTAAAAATCGGTCAAATTGTTAACACCTTGTCTATGCATCAACCGCCTAGTCGCTTGTTCAAGTGTCCGCTCAAGCATCCGTCCAATCGCCAAGCAGAGCGGTCAATTCAGCGACGCTATGGATTATATTATCTGCGCCCCAACTGCCCAAATCCGCTTGGTCTTCAGGGGAAATGTAGCCATAAGCTGCCAAAATCGTGCGCATGTTCGCCGCATTGCCGGCTTGAATGTCACGAATATGGTCACCGACATATACACAATTTTCAGGCTGTAACTGACGCCCGAGTTGTTCGTTCAACCGCGCGACTGCCAAATACATGGGCTCTGGGTCAGGTTTGGTGTGTTTGACATCATCAGGGCATACCAGAACCGCACAGCGCTCAGTTAGCTGAAGTTTCTCTAATAAATTTTCCGCCAAATAACGCGGCTTATTGGTGACAATGCCCCATACAATACCACGTGATTCTAAGTGTGTTAACAGCGAATCAAGCCCATCAAACAAGCGGCTATCGACACAGATATCGGCTTCATAGGTGTCCAAAAACTCTTGCCGATAAGCCAACAAGGTTGGGTCATCCTCAGTCACATTGGCAAGCTCACCAAACATCAGCTTGACCATCGCTCTAGCGCCTGCAGAAACTTGCTCACGAATGGCGGTATCACTGGGTGCTGGGTGCTGGTGTTTGGCGCACATCACTTTGATAATACGGATAAAATCAGGTGCTGTATCAATCAAGGTACCATCAAGGTCAAACAATACGGCTTGGCATTTTTCAGTCATTTTTTGCTCAAATCAACGATTAATATTTAAGTAAAGCCAACTACTGAGGTTTGTAGACCGCCATCATGTAGTTAACGTCAACATTTTGTGCCAGCCAATAGTGCTTGATAAGTGGATTGTAATGTAAACCAATTAAATCTTGACGTTTGCAGCCTGCACGCTGGGCAAATCGATCTAGCTCGGCTGGGGTGATGAATTTTTCATAATCATGTGTGCCGCGTGGCAACAAGCGTAATAGGTATTCAGCGCCAATCACCGCAAACAGGTAGGATTTTGGGTTGCGATTGATGGTCGATAGTACCAATACGCCATTGGGTTTGAGCAAAGTAAAACAAGCATTGATAATGGACTGTGGGTCTGGCACGTGCTCGAGCATTTCCATACAAGTCACCACATCAAACTCACCAGCATGCGCTTTGGCAAAGTCTTCTACAGCAACACAAGCAAAATCAATCGCTTGGCTAGTTTGCTCGGCATGGATTTGTGCTGCCTTGATATTGGCTTCTCCCAAATCAATACCCGTCACCGTGGCGCCGCGCACTGCCATGCTATGCGACAAAATACCACCACCACAGCCGACATCTAACACTTTCTTGCCCGTTAAGCCTGATTGCTGGCGGGCGATGGTTTGCTGTTCAATCCAGTTTAAGCGTAGCGGATTGATTTGGTGCAAGGTGGCAAACGCGCCTGATTTGTCCCACCATTCATTGGCAAGGTCGGTGAATTTTTGTACTTCTTGTAAGTCGACGTTTTGCTGTAGATTCGGTTGTGTCATGATGATAGTTCCGTTTGATTTTTACTTCGCTATTTTTTTAATTCGATACTTTTTACTTTAATAACATGTTATCGCGTTTTTTGAAATGCGGTTGCTCGCTCGCTAACCACAATTGCTATCAAAAATAGCCTTATTCTAACAGTTTTTAGCCCATTCGCTGTAGAATTTATGTGGCAGGCTGATAGCGTAAAATTGTAGCGTAAAATAGCTGATTACTCCCCAGCCGCATAACTGCCCAATTTTGGACAGTACTAATAAAATAAACTTAAAAATTATACTTTTTTATTTAGAAAATTTAATTAACATATTGCTTATCTTTTTCACCACTGTAGTTTTTTTTAGTTTACAAAGTATTACACTTAGGCGCTTCCTCAATTTATGATAGTATAACGCGCAGGTATTTTCGTATTTTGAGCCCTGCTAGCAAGCGATTTTCTATAAGATACTATTCTTTATAAGATATTAGCCGTGCTAGACCCTATGATTTGACTGTTAATGAGGCAACCATGAAAAAATTAGCAATGACCGCAATCGCCGCCGCTATCGGCTTGACCAGTTTATCAACCCAAGCTGCAGATTTTGTAGCGGGTCAAGACTATAAGGTGCTTGCAAACCCAGAGAAAATTGAAGGCAATAAAATCATTGTTCGTGAATTTTTCTGGTATGGTTGCCCTCACTGCTACAAATTAGAACCTTACATGGCACAGTGGGCAAAAAAATTGCCAGCTGATGTGGTGTTTATGCAGACGCCAGCTGCGATGAACCCTGTGTGGGAACAAAACGCCCGCGGTTTTTATGCCGCACAGTTATTAGGTTATCAAGGTAAAACCCACCAAGCGATGTTTGACGCCATTCAAAAAGACCGTCAAAAATTGTTTGACCAAGCCTCTATCGGTCAATGGTACGCATCAAAAGGCGTGGATATCAATAAATTTAACAGTATGTACAATTCTTTTGCAGTAAATACCCGTATCGCACGTTCAAAAGATGCGGCGCAGCGCTTCCAACTGTCAGGGGTACCTGCGGTTGTCGTTGATGGCAAATACGTTGTTGAGGGTGAGGATGGTAAAGTGCCACAAGTGGTTAACTATCTCATCAATAAAGCCCGTGCTGAGCGTGGTGGTAAATGATCCGACAGCCATTTGCTGAGAATTAATAGTTTTAGCCTAGATGGTTTTAGCTTAAATAATAAAAAAGCCGTTTCATTGAATTAGCATTGAAGCGGCTTTTTTTATGGTAGTTAATAAAACCTAGTGGTCGGCTGGCGTGCCGCCTTGTGCCACAATCCAGTTTTTTAGCTGTTTGGTTTTTTCATCCAATAGCATTTTATCACCGCTTGCTTCGACATTGAGACGAATCAGTGGCTCAGTGTTAGAAGCGCGGACATTAAAGCGCCAGCGTGGAAAATTGACCGATAAGCCATCGAGTTTATCAAGGGTCGCCGTTTGGCTATCAAATTGTTGGTAGCTATCTTCAAGTTTTGCCAACACCGCAGGCGCAGTGATACCGTCTAATTTAAAGTTAATCTCACCTGAGATGGGAAAAGCGGCAATCATCTCATCAACCAGTTGCGACAGTTTTTTTGGCGCTTCTGTTTTGCCTGATTTTGACAGCAATTCAATCACCAATAACCAAGGAATCATGCCACTATCACAGTAGTTAAAATCGCGGAAATAATGATGCGCAGACATCTCACCGCCATACACTGCATTGTTTTCACGCATGACTTGTTTGATAAAAGAATGCCCTGACTTACTGATGGTCGCTTTGCCACCGGCCGCCGCGATGACGCTTTCGGTATTTAAGATATTGCGCGGGTCATAGACAATCGCCTCGGTAGGGTTTTTATCCAAGAAAGCTTTGGCAAGTACCCCTACTACATAAGTGCCTTCCAAGAATCGAGCGTTTTCATCAAAGAAAAAACAGCGGTCAAAATCGCCATCAAACGCAATCGCCAAGTCCGCTTTCTCTGCCAACAGCTTGTCTGCTGTTACTTTACGGTTGGCAATAATCATGGGATTGGGAATACCATTGGGAAAACTGCCATCGGGCGCATGATTGATTTTGATAAAATTAATAGGCGCGTTGGCAGCTTGTAGACGCTGCTCAAGCAAATCAATTGTTGGCGCGGCACTACCGTTGCCACAGTTGACGACCACTGTCAAAGGTCGTAACGCGTTGACGTCAATATAGCTGATGAGATGGTCGATATAGGCGGTTTTGTCTTCTTTTAACTGATACTCGCCCTTACTGGCTGCCGCTTTGAATGCGCCTTTTTCTGCGATTTGTTGAATGTCTGCCAAGCCGGTATCCGCGCTAATAGGTTTTGACTGTTCACGCACCAATTTTAGCCCGTTATAATTGATGGGGTTGTGACTGGCGGTCACTTCAATACCGCCAATCGCGCCATAGTGGCTGGTGGCAAAATACACTTCTTCAGTGCCTGTCATGCCCAAATCAATCACATCAATACCTGCATCTAATATGCCTTGTATGGTGGCTTTTTTCAGGGCTTCACTACTGGGCCGAATGTCACAGCCAATCACAATCGCTGGTTTTTGCTGATGTGATAGCGGTTCACTTAAAAATTGGGCGAAAGCACGTCCGATACGGTAGGCGATGTCCTCGTCAAGGTTGTTACCGAGTTCGCCGCGGATATCATAGGCTTTAAAAGACGAAATTGTGATGGGAGAAAAATCATTCATATACGTGGCTCATGGGATTAAGAATTAAGAATGTCATTTAATTAACCCCAGTTCGACATAAGCTATACCCTAAGGCTTTGAATTAGCAAGCAA
>NZ_DAMCJP010000008.1:0-114056 GCF_032097965.1 Moraxella sp. CTOTU49803
ACAAGTTGTTCTTGTGTTTGTTGTTATTTAGTGTACCAAAGATATCGTCTATCATCTGGTGAGCTTGATATTGTAATACGTTTTGTTTTACTCTGTCAAGCTTTATTTTAATTCTTTCTAAGCTTCGTAACTTGTTTTACTTGTTTGTAAACTCTTCGTCGCTTAGTGGTGGCGTATTATACGTGAATTGGAATGGGTGTCAACAGGAAAATATAAATAATTTTAAATTAATTGCTAACTTTCTTTTATACTGATGATTTTATTCATATTTTAACTGTTTAAAAAACTCAAATCTTCTTCTGGACGCTTGGTAAACACTTCACAGCCGTTTTCGGTAACCATTAGTGTGTGTTCCCATTGGGCCGACAATTTACGGTCTTTAGTAATTACCGTCCATTTATCGGGTAAGGTTTTGGTTTGCCATACACCTTGGTTAATCATTGGTTCAATGGTAAATGTCATGCCAGTCGTCAGTTGTAGACCGGTATTTTTTTTACCATAGTGCAGAATTTGTGGTTCATCATGATATACGTCACTAATTCCATGTCCGCAATATTCTCTTACTACGCTAAAACGCTCTGGCTCTGCCACTGCTTGAATCGCTGCGCCAATATCGCCCACATAGGCGCCATTGCGAACGGCTTTCATCCCTGCATATAGTGCGTCTTGGGCAATTTTGCAGATACGCTGTGCCATGATAGAGCCTTCACCGATAATCCACATTTTTGAAGTATCACCATGATAGCCATCTTTTATCACTGTGACATCAATATTGACGATATCGCCCTCTTTTAGGATACGGCTGTCATCGGGAATACCATGACAAACCACATGGTTGATTGAAGTACAAAGCGTATGCTGGTAGCCATGATAGCCGACATTGGCAGGAATGGCTTTTTGGACATCGACAATATAGTCATGAGCAAGCTTATCTAATGCCCCTGTCGTTACACCTTCTTTGACATATTCATCTAACATCACTAAAACGTCGGCGGCTAATTTACCAGCGACGCGCATTTTTTCAACGGCTTCAGGGTTATTTAATAGTGTTTTCATACAATAATTATCTGATTTTGCAAAAATTTAAGAAGACGTATTATAGCCCTTTTCGCCTTTTTCACAAAACTACTATTTGTTTAAACAGTTGTTACTTGAATTTTGGACGGGTTATAACTATTGTGATGTTATACAATGACAACAAGGGTTAGGAACGTCTATGGCTAATTCAATTAATATCGATACACAGAAGTATGTAAGACCGTCTGAAGCTGAAATCAAGGCAAATTTGAATGATGAGCAATATTATGTGACCCAGCAAAACGGCACAGAACGCCCTTTTAGCCATGAATATGATCACCAATTTGAACGTGGTATCTATGTGGATATTGTCAGCGGTGAGCCGCTTTTTAGCTCATCAGACAAGTATGACTCAGGTTGTGGTTGGCCTGCCTTTAGTAAACCCATTGATACAGCAGTAATCAATGAATTGTTTGATGACAGTCACGGTATGCGACGTACTGAAGTACGCAGCCGTGTGGGTGATTCACATTTAGGTCATGTGTTTAATGATGGTCTTCCTGAGCTTGGCGGCATGCGCTATTGCATCAATGGCGCGTCGCTACGTTTTATCCCTGTAAACGAGATGGAACAAGAAGGTTATGGTGACTTAATCGGATTGGTTGAATAATCGCTATCTGCATTTGCTAAAACATATAGCTTAACCATATAAAAATGTGTTAAAATAGCAGTTTGTCATTTTATCTTGAAATGGCAAATTGCTTTTTTTATTTATCAACATGACACACACATTGCTATTTTCAAGCTAACAAGCTTGATAAGAGTTAAGCTGGGTGTTTGCAAATTTGATTAATTAAAATCCTGTAGATTTTGATGCGTGTTTGCAAATCGGCTTAATCGGTAATGTGGAGGCATAACCCAACTTTACTTAAGGAAATCTCATGGCGTCAGCTAATCCTACCCAAGTTTCAATGCGTGATCTTTTAGAAGCCGGTGCACACTTTGGTCACCAAACTCGTTTTTGGAATCCAAAAATGGGCAAATTTATTTTTGGTGCACGTAACAAAATCCACATCATCAACCTTGAGCATACAGTTAAAGCGATGAACGAAGCACTAAACTTCGTTAACCGTGAAGCAGCACGTGGCAACAAAGTACTTTTTGTTGGTACTAAACGTGCGGCAAGCAACGTTATTAGCGAACAAGCGGCTCGCGCTGGTATGCCTTATGTTGACCATCGCTGGTTAGGTGGTATGTTAACCAACTGGAAAACCATCCGTCAGTCAATTACTCGTTTGAAAGAATACGAAAAACAAGCTGAAGACGGTACCTTTGCTAAGTTAACCAAACGTGAAGCGTTAGAGCGCACTCGTGAAATGGAAAAACTTGAGCGTGCGTTAGGCGGTATCAAAAACATGAACGGTTTACCTGATGCAATTTTTGTGGTTGACGTTGACCATGAAGCGATTGCAATCAAAGAAGCAAAAAACTTAGGTATCCCTGTCATTGGTATCGTTGATACAAACTCAAACCCAGATGACGTAGATTATGTCATTCCTGCCAATGACGATGCGATTCGTGCGGTAACGCTATACGTATCAGCGGTTGCAGATGCAATTATCGCTGGTAAAGAATACGCTAAAACTCAAGGCGGCAAAGCAGCGAATCAAGAAGAAGCAGTAACTGAAGCACCAGCAGAAGCTGCGGCAGAATAAGGGTTACCGTAGTATCATAGCAGCGCATTGCTTAAGTTGTTATGATACTGTCATCAAAATTTTATAAACTAACTTTGATGGGTAAACACAAAATTAGCTTATAAAAATTCGAATTTGTAGCGTAATATTAAAGGGCAAAAATCACCCATTTTTGTCCTTTAATCTCCAACTGTTTAGACAATAAACAACCCAATTCTCATCTATAATGATAATCAATTGAGGTATCTCATGGCAGAAATTAGTGCAAAACTGGTAAAAGAATTACGTGACCGTACAGGTCTTGGTATGATGGAATGTAAAAAAGCCCTGCAAGAAGCAGACGGCGACATCGAAACCGCAATCGATAACCTGCGTAAATCAGGTCAAGCAAAAGCTGCTAAAAAAGCAGGTAACATTGCTGCTGATGGGGCTATCATTATTGCCCAAGAAGGCAACAAAGCCTTACTACTTGAAGTAAACTGTCAAACTGACTTCGTTGCAAAAGATGCTAACTTCACTGCATTTGCAAACAAAGTAGCTGAACTTGCGCTTGCCAACAATACCACTGATGTAGCGGCTATTTCTGCATTGCCCTATGGCGATGGTCAAACGGTTGAAGAAGCCCGTGTTGAGCTCGTACAAAAAATCGGTGAAAACATCCAAGTACGTCGTGCAGAAGTGATTGAAGGTGATAACCTAGCCTCTTACCGTCACGGTATTCGTATTGGTGTAGTGGTTTCTGTTGAAGGCGGCAATGCAGACACCGCAAAACATGTAGCGATGCAAGTTGCGGCATTCAACCCAATCGCTGTTGATGAAGCGAATGTACCTGCTGATACGCTAGCGCGTGAAAAAGACATCATCGAAGCGAAAGCGAAAGAATCTGGCAAACCAGACGCCGTGATTGAAAAAATGATCACCGGTGGTCTACAAAAGTACTTGAACGAAGTGACTTTGTTGAACCAACCTTATGTTATCGACAACGAGAAAAAAGTTGGCGATATATTAAAATCTGAAGGTATGACAGTTAAAGCATTCAAACGCTTAGAAGTGGGTGAAGGCATCGAGAAAAAACAAGAAAACTTCGCTGAAGAAGTGGCAGCAGCTCAAGCAGCAGCAGCTAAATAATAAGCGACAACCGCTAAGCGGTTAACTTGTTAAAAATACCCCATAAATTTGGGGTATTTTTTTGGCTTGAGAATAGTCAATTGTGTTAGGATAAAATGATTAATAACATTTACAAGGATGTAAAAATGACCACTATAAACTTAGATACTGATTATGTCTTACGCAGCGATAATAATGGATTGACCACGCTTACACTCAATCGTCCACAAGAATATAATGTGCTATCAGAAGAAATGTTGACTGCCTTGTCCCAACATCTGACCCAAATAGCCAACGATGACAACGTGCGAGTAGTGGTAGTGGCTGCCAATGGCAAGGCATTTTGCTCAGGACACAATCTCAAACAAATGCGTGCCAATCCTGAGCACGAGTATCAGCAGCAACTATTTACCCGTTGCAGTAGCGTCATGCAACAAATTTTGCAACTGCCGCAACCTGTAATAGCTAAAGTACAAGGACTTGCGACTGCAGCTGGTTGTCAGTTAGTTGCCACCTGTGATATAGCTGTTGCTACCGATACTGCGACGTTTGCGACATCAGGAATTCGGGTGGGTTTATTCTGCTCAACACCCGCAGTAGCAATTAGTCGTAACCTACCTACCAAACAAGCCTTTGAAATGCTGATGACAGGTGAGTTTATCAGTGCAGAAAAAGCGGTGCAGTTTGGACTAATTAATCATGCTGTCGCAAGTGATAAACTTGATGACTGTGTCAAGCAGCTAGCCCAACATATCTTAGATAAATCACCTTTAGCGGTAAAAGTCGGTAAGCAAATGTTCTATCAACAATTAAATATGCCTATCGAACAAGCGTACGAATTTGCTAGCTGTACCATGGCGGATAATATGATGGCGGCAGATGCCCAAGAAGGCATAGATGCGTTTATTGCCAAACGTCCTCCAGTTTGGCAGGGCAAGTAAATGTTGTCATAATAAATATTATCGTAATAGCCACAGTCGCAATTTTAGTTCCCACGCTGGATGAATCCCCGTCAGACCTTGTACCATTTTGCCATCTTTTAAAATGATGAAAAATGGCGTCACTTGTCCCTGCCAGTCTGTGAAAATTTTGCCATCTTCATCATTTATCGTGACAAATTGCCACCCATATTGACTTAAGTATTGTTGCACTTCATTTGGCTCGCCTGAATTCACTGCGACGCTCACCACAGGATAATTCGCTGATTTTGCCAGTTTCTCCACACTGGGTGAGGTTTGGCGACATACGCCACACCAACTACCCCAAAAATACACCAAAACAGGTCGCTGTTGACTCATTTGTTGCAAATCGATGGTTTGATCCTGAATGGTAGTAAATTGCAAAACAGGATTGGCTGGCATCATGGGTTGTCGCCACCAATTGGCCACATTATAGATAGCGATAAACACCAAGGCATATATGGCAACGTTTTTTACCCATAATCCAATTTTTTTGGTTATCATTCGCATTTTTATGATCTAAAAAATTTAGTCCAAATAAAAAACGAGCTTAATGCTCGCTTTTTATTTGAATAGATTATTTGGCTGCGGCTAACGCTTGCTCAAGGTCGGCTTTGATGTCGTCAATATGTTCAATACCAATGGATAAACGAATCATGTCTTCGCTGACGCCTGCTTTTTGCAACTCTTCAGCATTTAACTGGCGGTGCGTGGTAGTGGCAGGGTGGCAAGCGAGTGACTTGGCATCACCGATATTAACCAAACGGGTAATTAATTGTAGCGCATCAATAAATTTCGCTCCTGCTTCACGGCCACCTTTTAACCCAAAGGTTAAAATCGCTGATGGCTTACCGCCAAAGTATGTTTGCGCGAGCTTATGCTCTGGATGGTCGGTTAATCCTGCGTACTTGACCCAAGCCACTTGTGGATGATGGTTTAAAAATTCTGCCACGGCTTGGGCATTTTGGCAATGTCGCTCCATACGCAAGGCTAACGTCTCTAGCCCAAGCATAATTTGCCAAGCGTTCATTGGACTCAGTGCCGCACCGGTATTACGTAAAGGCGCAACGCGTGCGCGAGCAATAAATGCCGCAGCACCCATGGCTTCGACAAAATTGACACCATGATAGCTGGCATCTGGGGTATTTAAAATCGCGAAACGTTCTTTGTGAGCGCCCCAATCAAATTTACCACCATCGATAATCACACCACCCACCGACGTGCCCGAACCACTCACATATTTGGTCAATGAATGAATCACAATATCAGCACCATGCTCAAATGGACGGCACAATGTTGGCGTGGCGACGGTGTTATCAATCACCACAGGTACGCCTTTGCTATGAGCAAATTCGCTGATTTTTGCGATATCCAACACGTTACCTAATGGATTGCCAATACTTTCGCCAAATACCAGTTTAGTACGCTCATCAATCAAATCAACCAAGGTCTCAGGTTGGGTATAATCAAAGAAACGCACCTCGATACCTTGACGTGGCAACGCATGGGCAAATAAGTTGTAAGTACCGCCATACAAAGTTGATACTGAGACGATGTTATCGCCTGCCTCACATAGGGTTTGGATGGTATAAGTAATCGCCGCCATTCCTGATGCCACCGTCAATGCACCGATGCCACCTTCTAACGCTGCCATACGCGCTTCAAGCACCGCGTTGGTCGGGTTCATGATACGCGTATAGATATTGCCGGCAACTTTTAAATCAAAAAGGTCAGCACCGTGCTGGGTGTTATCAAAGGCATACGAACTGGTGTGGTAGATAGGGACAGCGACAGCTTTGGTGGTCGGTTCTGGTTCGTAGCCTGCATGAATGGCGAGCGTTTCTGGGCGATGCGGTGGGCTCATATATATTCCTTTAATTTAGTTTAATTAGCAAAAAAATCTCTTTTGCATTGTAGCGATTTGCTAATCAATTTTGCAAATTCACAATAGAGCATTATTGGAACATTAATGGCATGTTTTGGAATATAGATTTATAGTGACTTGGCCTCTAAAAGTGCGCCATATATCCATTGATAACCACCAATGATAGACAAACAAACACAGCACCACTAAGCTTTGCGAATAGGCTTTATAAAAGAACCCGCTACCTTTTGGTAACCACCATGGAATGAAACAAGCCATCATTATTACGGGCTTTCACGTAATTACTCTAGACGAAGATAAATTAGAAAAAATAAATTAGCGATAATGAACTAGAAAAGATAAATCATGGAGAACGCCCCACCGTTAAATACCTAATCTAACAAAAGTGTTGAAGCTGGTCACACCAGAATAAACCCTAGAGAGCAATTCAGACGAAAATACCCTTAAAATAGTATCAAATACGCGTAAACTAGCCTGCCAATTTAGTGAAAACAAGCGTAAAAGTATCTTTAGCTTGTAAAAAAACCCATAATGACCGTTGTCAGTATGGGTTTAACCAATGATATTAAAGCAGGGGTATTAAAGCCATTGTATCGAAGCCCTATGATTAAAGCGTTAACTCGTGTCTAAATTAGCTTATAGCTGTAACTCACTGATATCTGCAACCGTTAAAAACAACCCACGCACTTTTTTTAGCAGCGCCAACCGATTGGCTTTAAGATTAGCATCTTCACTATTCACCATCACCTGCTCAAAGAAGTCATCCAATGGCTGCTGCAGCGTGGCTAGCGATTGTAAAATCTGGGTGTAGTTGGCGTTGTCAGTATGTTGGTGGGGCTCAATACTTTGCGCTGCAGTTTGCACCGCTTGATACAATGCTTTTTCGGCAGGTTCTTGTAAATAAGCCGTTTGTATTTGGCTTGCAATCTCACCCTCAGCCTTGGCTAAAATATTGGCAACGCGTTTATTGGCCTCGGCAAGTTGTTTGGCGGGTGGCAAATCACGGAAAGCTTGGACGGCTTTGATACGATGGTCAAAATCCATTGGCACTTGCGGTTGTAGCGCCTGTACCGCCATAATTGTATCCACGCTCACGCCTTGGTCTTCATACATGGCACGGTAGCGTGAATTGATAAACTCCATCACTTGTTTAAAAGTTTTTGGTAAGTCGTCAATTTTGCCTACATAACCCAATAAAGCTTGCTCAAGCAATACTACCAAATTTAATGGCAGTTGCTTCTCAATCAAAATACGCAGTACCCCAATCGCCGCACGGCGCAGACTAAACGGGTCTTTTGAACCGGTTGGCGCTTGGTCAATGCCAAAAATACCGACCAGCGTATCCAAACGGTCTGCTAATGCCAGCGCCGTTCCAATGTTGGTCGCGGGTAGTTTATCGCCGCTAAATTTTGGTAGATATTGCTCTTCGATTGCCGCGGCTACCGCTTCTGGCTCTTGGTTTAAACGCGCATAGTAAGTCCCTGCCACGCCTTGTAATTCTGGAAACTCACCCACCAAGGTACTGGCAAGGTCTGCTTTTGACAGCAAGCCTGCCCGTGCCGTTTGCTCAACGTCTTCGCCAATTTGGGTAGCAATAAAAGCAGCTAACTTGGCAATACGCTCAGATTTTTCCCAAATTGTCCCTAACTTATCTTGGAATACGCGGGTTTTGAGATTTTCAGTCAGTGCAAATAATGGCTGTTTTTGGTCTTGTAAAAAGAAAAACTCGGCATCGGCAAGGCGTGGACGTACCACTTTTTCGTTACCAGCAATCACTTGCGCTTTATCTTTACTGTCAATGTTACTGATAAAGATAAAATAAGGCTGTAATTTACCTTGGCTGTCAGTCAAACAAAAATATTTTTGATCCGCCTGCATGGTGCTAATCAAGGCCTCTTGCGGCACTTGTAAAAATCGTGGCTCAAAGCTTGCGCGTAGCGCTACTGGGTAGTCGACCAGCGCAGTGACTTCATCAAGCAAATCTTGCGGTACGATAGCGGTCGCCCCTACTTCATCGGCAAGCTGTTGGACTTGCGCTTTAATCTGTTGTTGGCGTTTGTCAAAATCAGCGATAACGTGCGCCTCGGCAAGGTTTTGCTCATAGCTGTCCGCCGTGTCAATTCTAACCTTATCAGGATGATGGAAACGATGTCCGAGACTATAACGACCCAGTTCAACGCCCTGCGACCCTGTCTCACCTGACATTAACCCTTGAATCGTTGCTGGCAGCACTTGGTCGTCTTTGAGTAGCACCAACCATTTGACAGGGCGAACAAACTCGGAACGCTCTGCGCCACTACGCATGCGTTTGGCAATCGGCAACTCATCTAAGGCTTTTTGAAAAATACTCGGCAGTAAATCAGCCACAGGCTGACCAATGACATTCATTTCATAGCCGATATAATCGCCTTTATCACCCTTGATGGTAATCAAATCCTTGACGTCAATACCCAAGCCTTGGGCAAACCCTTGTGCCGCTTTGGTTGGATTACCGTCCTTATCATAGGCAGCTTTGACTGCAGGACCGCGTTTTTGTTCGATTTTATCGGGCTGTTTTTCACTAATTCCTTGAATCTGTAAGGCAAGGCGACGCGGGGCGGCAAAGCTTTTAATGGTATCAAAGCGAATATTGGCATCTGTTAGCGATTGGGTGACATGGTCAGTGAGTGCATCACGCAATGTTTTTAGATTTTTTGGGGGCAATTCTTCGGTGCCAAGTTCAAATAAAATAGTAGACATGCTAAAGCCTTGTTGATTCAAATAGGGTAAATATAGGCGATTATAGCAGAAATTTAAGCCATAAAAATGCCCCATCAGCGGGGCAAATCAAGAAAACCGTCAGCGCAAAACCAAAATTAAACTTATCGGCTGGCGCTTGCCGAAGTTGTTACAGCGGTTGTGGTGACTGGCGTATTAGCCGCCGCTTTTGGTTTGGCTTTGGCAGGATTGACAACAAAATTAATGCCTAACAACAACAGCGTCACCCCTAAAATCGGGCGCAATTTTTTCTCAGGTAGTTTACTGCTCAATAATGTGCCTACAATAATGGCAGGAATCGCGCCAATGAGCAAAAAGGTCAACATGTGAAAATCCACACTGCCTGACAGCAAATGCCCGAGACCTGCGACCAAAGTTAATAGCACCGCATGTACCACATCCGAGCCGATGATACGAATGAGGGGCAATTGGGGAAAAATGAGCACCAGCGCCATGACGCCAAATGCCCCTGCCCCAACCGACGATAAGGTCACTACTACCCCGAGCAATATGCCCATCAGCACCAATTTATATTTGGGGATTTGGGAGGTGAGACTGTCAGTTTGGTCAGTTTTGCGGTATTTGTCAAAAAACTCCTCGATACGGTTGCGAAAAATCAGCGAAATCCCGGTAATGGTCAACATCACGCCCAATATCAAGGTCATGATTAGTTTGATGGCGTTAATATTACCCAAGTAAGTAGCGACGAGATAATTGGTGACAATAGAGGCTGGAATACTACCAATCGCTAGCCATAGCACGATTGGCCAAACGACATTTGATTTTTTAAAATGTACCACACCACCAAAAAACTTGGAAATAGCGGCGTATAGCAAATCGGTGCCGACAGCAATATGCGGCTCTACTTTTAGCAGTAAAATCAGAATCGGCGTCATCAGTGACCCACCGCCCACACCCGTCACACCCACGCAAAATCCGACAAAAATACCCGCTAAAATAAAATAAAGTTCCACTCACCGCCCCTTATTACATGGCTTACTTGCTGCGGCTATTGTAGTAGAATAGCGCGTCGTTGCCCTGTGGCGATTGTTGATATAAATATGCGAGATTAGAATATTCTGATAATTTGATATTTTTTATTAGCGTTGATAACAAAATAAGCAATAAAATAAGGCATGAAAAAAGGCAATAGAACCTATCTATTGCACTTTTTAGTTTGACCGTTCAAAGAAAATTTTTTCGTCGATGTGACAGAAGCTATTGTGATTTATCCGCTTCTTTCATCTGTTATTTTGAAATAGCTTCTTTTGGTAGATATTTTTCTAACGCATCGGCTTTATGTGCGTCATCCGCCAATGGGAAGCCCAATTTGGCGCGCGTTTCTACATAGCTTTGTGCGACCTTACGCGCCAAGGTACGCACACGCAGAATAAAACGCTGACGCTCAGTGACTGAAATCGCCCCACGCGCATCCAACAAGTTAAAGGTATGTGACGCTTTAAGCACCATTTCATACGCAGGCAGCGGCAGATTAAGACCGACCAATTTGTCGGCTTGGCTTTCATAAAAATCAAACAACTCAAACATTTTTGCCACATCGGCATGTTCAAAATTGTAGGTTGATTGTTCCACTTCATTTTGGTGAAATACATCACCATAGGTGACACGACCAAATTCGCCATCCGTCCATACCAAGTCATACACACTATCCACGCCTTGGATATACATGGCAAGGCGCTCAAGACCGTAGGTGATTTCTCCTGTCACTGGGAAACATTCAATACCACCGACTTGCTGGAAGTAAGTAAACTGGGTAACTTCCATGCCATTGAGCCAAACTTCCCAACCAAGTCCCCATGCGCCAAGCGTTGGTGATTCCCAGTTGTCTTCTACAAAGCGGACATCATGGGTTAGCGTATCGATACCAATCGCTTTGAGTGACCCCAAGTACAATTCTTGAATATCAGGTGGATTGGGTTTGAGTACCACTTGGAACTGATAATAATGTTGTAAACGGTTTGGGTTGTCCCCATAGCGACCATCCGTGGGACGGCGTGATGGCTGTACATAGGCGGCATGCCAACGCTCTGGACCTAATGCTCGTAAGAAAGTGGCGGTATGAAACGTGCCTGCACCCATTTCCATATCGTAAGGCTGTAACACCACACAGCCTTTTTCTGCCCAATAATTTTGCAAAGTTAAAATCAATTGTTGAAACGTCATCATACGAGAATTACCACTATATAGTCGGTGATTAGGCAAACCGTGTTTATCAAAATAGTTGTCCACATAATTTTGATAAAGCGTCAGTTTTTTTAATTAGTCACATTAAAAATTTAAATTTTTTTGCGTCGCAAATAGCACTTAAAATAGGCGGTACAATCGCCGAACGATATTTTTACTTAAAACGCCCAAAATAGCAAACTTATCCAATTTTTTAGCTAGATATATAGCCATGATTGTTAAGCGAATTAAGGGGTGGGCAAAACTACAAAGCATTAAAACAATATACATTTCGCGACAAATCAGCTACCGCATTTTAGCACTTTTTTACTAGATTTACGAAAATTCCTGTTACCCTTTAATCAGTGATTTCGACGATTGATTGTTAGCTTTTTTTATGCCGTTTTAGCCTTTTTAATCGCTTTTTTTAAGATAAATCCGCCAAATTTGATACGTCATCCATTGTCGTTTTAGTTGGGTTTCGACTTTTAATTTTCATCTTTTACCGCCATAATAACCTATACAAGCTTTTACTTAATTTATCTTAAGTATTTGTTTTTAATAACTTTTCATGAGGTCAACCATGCTTATTTCGGCAAGTCTATTATTAGCTGCTACGTCGTTAACTTCTAACTGGTTGTTTTTAATCGTTCTAGTGACTGTCGGTATGCTAGCGATTGCGTTTACCCCTTATCGTTTTGTATTGGGCTATTTTATGTTAGGTATGGTGTACTGGATTTCGGTGGAAGGGCTGCATTGGGCAGTGGTTACGCTGTCATCATTGACTGGCACGGATGCGTATGTGGCGGCAATTGGCTTATCAATGATTCCAATTGTGATAGCGTTAAATGGAAAACCCAAGTTTAACAAAGCGGCGAGTCAAGCTACTACTTACCAAACCATGTTAAAAAGCAGTGTCCAAATGAGCGCCGGTCATCGTCCTGTGGTTTTAGAAAAAGATACCGATTTTCATCAAAATTTTGTTCGTCATGCCTCTGTGTTTGACTCAAAACAGTAATAACAATCCTATCCCCTTATTGCTAATTAGTAGCAAGTTATTTGACCCATCATGTTGATGGGTTTTTTATGCGCTTTAGCTTGATAAAAGCTAAAAGATTCGCTGTCTAACGTCGCTCAAATACACAAATCAAACGCTTTGATTACAAAAAATGATACTGGTATGTTAAACATTACTGTAACTTGGCATCGATGATCTTATAATATATTGTATAACAAAGCTATTAAATCGTTTGTAGTAGCGAATTATAATTTCTTTGAAGTGAATGACTTAATTATTATCATTTATTAAAAGACCTTGCGCATTGCAATATCTATAAAATCTATAATTTTGGAGAATACCTATGTTATCTCAATTAACCCAAATCAAATCAGATCCCCTTGATGTATTATTGTTTGCCGTTGGTTTGCGTTTAACCCAACTTGCCAAAACAGGCGATGACAAATTTAAAGGTTTATTAGAAAACCGTAATTTTACCATTCAACTCGGCAGCGACGCGGAACAAACGTCACGTTACTACCAAATCAATAACGGTACTTTTAGCCAACATGCAGGTCCAGCCAAAGAGCCAACGTTGACAATTACCTTTAAAGACTCAATGACGGGTGTGAAATTGCTCACTAAAGGTGAAGCGACGGCATTTATGACGGGCATCCAAAATGGCGATTTAAAAATGTCTGGTGATTATTCACTACTGATGTGGTTTAACCAAATCGCAAAATTTATTGTGCCAAAAGTACCTGAGCCACTTAAACCTGTGGTTGAACAAGCAAAACCCTTGATTGAAAAAGCCACACCTTTTGCCAAAGAACTTTGCAGCAAAGCCCTAGCAATGATTGGGGGCGCGAGCGCAAGTAAAGCATCTGGTAGCAGCAAATACTTTAATGAATCAAACACCAAAGATGTCAATGCTGACAGCGAGACACAAGCGAGCAAATTAGACACCCTTAAGGCGAAAGCGGCTGAAATCAAAGATGACGCGGTGGAAAAATTTGATGAGCTAAGAACCGAAGCCAAAGAAAAAATCGATGCACTCAAAGAAGATGCGAGCGAAAAATTAGCGGATATTAAAGACACCACTAATGAAAAACTTGGCGAAACCAAAGAAAAATTGGATGAAGTTAAAGCGCAAGCGGCTGATAAAATTGATGACGCTAAAGAAACTGCCACTGAAAAATTGGATGAAGCAAAAGTCACTAAGGACGATAAACTTGCGGATGCTAAAACCAAGCTTGAAGACGTCAAAGACCAAGCGGCTGAAAAATTAGCCGATGTTAAAAGCCTAGCTGGTGAAAAACTAGACGATGCTAAATCAAAGGTTGAAGAATTAAAAACCCAAGCCGATGACAAACTAGATTCGCTAAATGAAGAAGCCAAAGAAAAAATCAGTGAGGCAAAAGATAAAGTCGAACAAGCTAAGCAAACGCTGACCGACGAAACAGCCAGTGATTCTGACGTATCTGATAATAAAGCCATCGAAGAGAAGTATGAAGCGGCTAAAGATACTACTAACGCTCAAGATAGTACAGCTAAAGATAGTACAGCAGATAATGATAGTATCCGTCCTGACAACGTGTTTGCCAAATCAGCGGATAATGACAACTTAACGCCTGCGCTGCGTAAATCTGCTGAGATTGAGGCAAAGCATGCGTCTGATGAGGTCATTGCCGACAATGTCAAAACTAGCGCAGTCAGTGATGATAAATCACCTATCACCAATATTTCCATTACTCGTGGTGATAGCTCTCAAGACAAATAAGCCATTGTCATTAAATGATAAAAAACAATCACTTTAGGTGGTTGTTTTTTTTTGGTATGATGAGACACCTTTTATTATTTTAAGCTTTGTTTTAATTAGGATTATAGCTGTCATGGCAGACTTATTAGCAATTCAACAATCACAACAACCGATTGGCACCACACTGACCCCCCAAAGCCGCCCAACTCGCGAGCAAATCCAAGCTTGGTTTGAACTACCTTTGATGGATTTACTGTTGCTCGCGCAAAACAAACTTCGCGAACACTTTCCACCCAATGCGGTACAAGTCAGTACCCTGCTATCAATAAAAACAGGCAATTGTCCTGAAGATTGCGGCTATTGCTCACAGTCAGGACACCATAGCACCGACTTACAACCTGAAAAGAAAATCGAAGTACAAAAAGCGATTATCGAGGCCAAAAAAGCCAAAGCCGCTGGCTCTAGCCGTTTTTGTATGGGTGCAGCATGGAAGCACCCAAACGATAAAGATATGCCCTATGTGGTTGAGCTGATTAAAGAAGTCAAAGCATTAGGCTTAGAAACCTGCATGACGCTTGGCATGTTATCCGGTAACCAAGCGCAAGTACTTGCTGAAGCGGGATTAGATTACTATAACCATAACCTTGATACCTCACGCGAGTACTACAACCATATCGTCTCCACCCGTAGTTATGATGACCGTTTAACTACCCTTGACCATGTGCGTCAAGCAGGCATTAATATTTGCTCAGGTGGTATCATTGGTATGGGTGAAAGTCGTGATGACCGCATCAATCTACTCACAGAACTGGCTAATCTGCCAAAACCCCCTGAATCAGTCCCAATCAATATGCTGGTACCCATTGAAGGCACGCCGATTGCAGATCAGCTGCAAGGCACGCGCTTGCCTGTGCTTGAGTGGATTCGCACCATTGCTGTCACGCGCCTTGCTTGCCCAACTAGCTATGTGCGTATTGCCGCAGGTCGTGAAGGCTTAACCGATGCCGAGCAAGCCATGTTGTTTATGGCAGGTGCCAATTCTTTCTTTTATGGGAATCGTTTATTGACCACCGATAATGCTACCACCAACCATGATGATCAATTGATTGCCGATTTAGGGTTGACGGTTGAACAAGCCGAGCCTAGACAAATTCCGGTGACCAATGCGATGAATGGTCGCATCGGCAGTTTGGCTGTCGTTTGATATGCCAAGAAACCGCCGAAGTGGCGGTTTTTTCTTAGATGCTTTAACGATGCCTTAACAGAGTTGAAAAGTATGTTAGCCAATTTTTCCCTTCAATCAGCCCTTGATGAACAGCGCCAAAAAGACCTGTATCGTCAACTGACGCCCATTCGTCATGGCGTCACGCCCACCATTGACATAGATGGCAAAACCTACATCAACTTTGCCAGCAATGATTATTTGGGACTTGCCACCGACCCACAACTCATACAAGCATTTAGCCACGCTGCAAAAACCATCCAGCAAGTGGGTAGTGGCGCGGCGCACTTGATTACGGGGCATACGCTTTGGCATGAACAATTGGATACCACCCTTGCCCAAGTGACAGGCTATGAACGGGCATTAACTTTTAGTACAGGGTATATGGCAAATGTCGGTGTGATTCAAGCGTTGTGTGGTAAAGACAGCGTGATTTTCAGTGATAAGCTCAATCATGCCTCCATTGTCGATGGGGCAATCCTTAGCCGTGCCAAAGTCATTCGTTTTGGACATCGCAATTATAGCCAATTAGAACAGCTGCTTTCGCAAAGTAGCGCTAAGCAAAAACTGATTGTCACCGATCATATTTTTAGTATGGATGGTACCCTTGCGGATTTGGCTGCGCTGCATGCATTAGCGGTTCGCTATGAATGCGCCTTGATGGTCGATGATGCCCACGGTTTTGGTTTGCCCTATCAGGCTTATAAAAAAGCCCAACCGCAAGCGGATATCTATATCGGTACCTTTGGTAAAGCGATAGGTACCAGTGGCGCATTTGTCGCAGGTTCGAGTCAGTTGATTGACTATGTGATCAATTTTGCCCGTTCATTTATTTATACCACGGCGATGCCCCCTGTGCTTGCCAGCGTGACTAAAACTAGCATAGCCATGTCGCACACCGATACTTTGCGCAGCAATCAATTACTTGCCAATATCAAACAGCTCAGTCAAGGGCTATTGCAGCAAAATTGGCAAGTAGGTATTGATAATCAAATACCGACCACGGCCATTATTCCTGTGGTCATTGGCAATAATGATAGAACCCTGCAGCTTGCCAACGCGTTAAAATCTCGCGGTTTTTGGGTCTCGGCAATCCGCCCACCTACAGTGCCTGTAGGTACAGCACGGCTACGCTTTTGCGTGAGTGCTCGTCATAGTGAACAACAAATCTCGGATTTACTTGCTGTCATGCAGACTTTAAAATAACGGCTATTTGCAGACTTTTTTAGGGCAAGTTTATTTAGAGTAAGCTGATTTAGAGTAAGCTGATTTTGGGTAGGCTTGTTGAGTTGCATCATCATCGGGGTAAGCAATGACAGAATATTTTTTATGGTTTAAAGCCTGGCATGTGATTTCATTGGTGTGTTGGTTTGCCGCGATTTTTTATCTACCACGCTTGTTTGTCTATCATGCCATGAGTGCCGATAAAATCAGTCAAGAGCGATTTGCATTGATGGAGCGTAAACTGTATCGCGGCATCATGACACCTGCGATGATTGCCACTTGGATTTTTGGCTTGTGTATGCTACTACCTAATTGGGAAAGTTATAAAACCCAAGTTTGGCTACATATCAAGCTAGCCTGCGTCATTGCGTTGACGGTATATCATGTAGCTTGTGGTCGATTTCGCTTAAAACTCATTGATAACCCTAACTATAAAACCCATGTTTTTTGGCGGTGGTTTAATGAGGTACCTGTGTTTATTTTAGTCGCCGTGGTGATTTTGGTGATTGTTAAACCGCAATTTGGCGCGTAATCATTTTGGCACTTCATGGGTTAAATCATAGCGCAAGGGCTCAATCATAGAAGGTTGCCATGATTACCTGCGCTATGTTCAGTGAGTGCAAGGTGCAAATACGGGTCAAGGTCAGCTTGTTTGAGCAGCCAATCGACATAATCAGGCGGCAAGTCTTTAATAGCAACCCCTTTATGTTTACCAAAGCGCATTACCGTGGGTTTTCGGGCATGTTCACTGGCTTGATACAGCTGTGCCATATCGGTGATGTAATGCTGATAGCAAATAGCTTTTAAGACCAAAAAGGTAAACCAAATATCGTATTTGGCACCATGCGCGAATTTGATATTTTTTTTGGCAACCTGCGGCTCAAAAAAACACAGTAGCGCACCTAAACTGTGGCTATCTAACTGCGGGAAAAAATGCCGCGCCAGTGCCAAAGTGCAAATACGCTTGATGTTTGATAAATCACAGTTAGCATTGGTGAGCACTTCAGCATCAAAGTCGATATTGTGCCCAATAAGATACTCGCAGTCTTTTGGTAACCCAAAATCAGTATGCGGCGGCTTGTCTGCCACATCGTCGTCAAAAATCCCTGTGATGGCTTGGCTGCCCAAAGTAATTTTTTTGTGTGGGTTAAAGCGCTGCTCAAAGGCGTTGTGGGTCTGTAGTATCAGCTCGCCTGCTGGACTAAACACCACGCCAATGTAGGCGATTTCGGTCGCATGTGGCTCAACCAATCCATGCGCTTCTGTATCTAAAATATAACTACTCATAACCTTAAGACTTACTAAATCGCTCAATTCACCAGTTGTAGACAATCATCATACACGATTTGGCGATAGCTTCCTTAGGTTTTCAGTATCTTGAATGCCCCAACCGTTGGGTAAAATTTTTGCTTGGTATTTGCTGCTTCGCTAACCCTGTTAAATTAGCCAACTTAGCCAATAAGAGCGCCAACTCAACCAACAAGGGTATGGGTCTCAGGATAACGAATACGGGTCGGTTTAGGGGTGGCGATAAAATACGCCAAGGTTAACGGTCCAAGACGCCCCATATACATCATAAACATAATCACCCATTGCCCGGGCTCACTCAAGGTCGGGGTGAAATTTCGCGATAAACCGACGGTTGACGATGCCGATATCACTTCAAATAAAATATCAACCAAATGCCCTTCTGGCTCACATATCGCTAAAATAAACGCTGCTAAAGCAATCATCAAAATCGAGGTGCTCATCACTGCAAACGATTTTTTTACCAAGTGATCAGAGATAGCACGATGAAAAATCGTCACTTGCGGGTGCTGACGCAAATATGCCCTAGTCGATGCTAGGATAACCACAAACGTGCCGATTTTGATACCGCCACCTGTGGACATTGAGCCTGCGCCAATAAACATCAATATAAAGGTCAATAACGTACTGGCATCTGTCACTTGGCTATAATCAATATTATTAAAACCTGCGGTACGTGACGTCACCGCCATAAACCAAGATGCAAACCACTGCCCAGCTTCGCTCAATCCGCCAATCGTTTTGGCGTTGTGACGCTCAAGTAACCAATACCCCATACAACCGATAACATTAAGCGCTAGCGTGCCCAAAACCATGACTTTGGTGTGCAGGGTAAATTTTTGCCAGCGCTTGTGTTTGATGATATCTAAAATCACCAAAAACCCGATACCGCCCGTGATAATAAGCAAGCTTATGATAAAACTAATCATCGGCTGGTGCACATAGGCAGTCATATTGTTGCCATTTAGCGCAAAACCTGCATTGTTAAATGCTGAGATACATAGAAAAAACGCTTCATACATCGCATTTTTTAGCCCTTTTAGCGGTGCTAAAAATAGCGTTAACCCTAAAAAACCCAAGCTCTCGGTGATAAAGGCAATTTTGATTACCGCTTTGGCTGTACTACCAATTTGGTTGCTATGAGTACCCAACGCTTCTTGCGCCGTGATTGAGCCTGATAATCCCATTTTACCTTGCAGACTGGTCAATACCAAAATTGCAAAGGTCATAAAGCCTAGACCGCCAAATTGAATCAGCGCGGCAATCACCAGTTGTCCAAACGTGGTATAGTTGGCGGTATCTACGACATTTAGCCCCGTAACGGTCACCGCAGAGGTCGCAGTAAAGGCTGCCGCTAGGATACTAATCGGTTGAATCGTTGCGATTGGCAATGACAGCAAAACCGTCCCCATCACGATTAACGCTAAAAACCCCAAGGACAAAATCGCAGGCGAGGACAAATACAGTCCCTGTTTAGTAGGCGGTTCTAGGTCGTGAGTACTGGATTTTGATTTATCAACAATTTTTGGTTTGTCGCCTTTTTTGACTTCACGAAACGGCATATCTACAATTACCTTTTTTACGTGAGTGGTGGGCTAAATAGCCGTTTGGCGAATGGCTTTGGCAAGGCGACGCAGCGCTTGGGTATCACCACCCACCACCAATTTATCCCCACCTTGAAAGAAAAAGCCATCGGGTAATTGGTTAAAGATTTGCTGGTTGCGTTTTAGCATGATAAAAGTAATATCAGGATGGTTGTGTTGGACATCCGACCACGGGTGCCCTCGCCACTGCTCAGGTGGGTCTAAACGAACCAAAAACTGCTCGTCACCCAATGCCATGTATTGTTTGACCATCGGATAGTTCATCTTTTGGGCAATACGAATCCCCATGTCTTGTTCAGGGTGAATAATATTGTTCACCCCTAAGCTTTGTAGGATTTGGTGATGGGAGTCGGTTTTGGCTTTCACCCATAGGTTTTGTACGTTCAGGCTTAGTAGGTTGAGTGTACATAGCAAGCTGGCTTCAAGGTTATCACCAATGCTCACGAGTACGCCGTCGAAACTTGCAAGGTCAAGCTCTTCTATGGTGTCTTTATCGGTGGCGTCAGCAATCACGGCACGGGTGACATATTCACTGATGTCATCGACCAGTTTTTCATCAATATCAATCGCTAAGACTTGGTTGCCCAATTTTTCAAGCTCTTTAGCGCAGGTAATACCAAAAACACCCAGTCCGATAATGGCAAATTGCATTATATTTTTCCTTTTTGATATTTTTTTACTTATTAAAGATTCATTTTATTATTTTAACTATGGGTTTCAACAAATTCTTTAGTTTCTAAAAGGCAATACGTTCTGACTTTTCAAAATAAATATATCTGCTTTATTTGGCTCAATATTCAAAATCGCCAATAAATTTTGTTGCAGCCATTTTGTACTAACTGAATAAAGCGACATGTCATAATAAGCATCTTTAGGAAAGAAAAAGCTGATTTTTCCTGCTTTATAGCCATTGATGATTACAGCACCTAAGCCCATCACTTCCGTATAGTTCTCAAATACCATTAGGTCAAAAACTTTGTCGGTATAATAAAACTCTGACTTTTCAGACAAACAAATTCTTAAAATTGTGCCAGACCAAATTTTTTCTTCATCAAAGTCTAAAAGATTGGTAAACATTACTGATAACGTAAATTATTTCTTAAAACGCTGACGGCTGGCTTCATATAGCACCATGCCAGTGGCGACACTGACATTTAAGCTTTGGATTTGCCCATGTTCATTGCCGGGCATCGGGATATAAACCAGCTGGTCGCAGGTATCTGCGGTCAAACGGCGAATACCGTCACCTTCTGAGCCCATCACAATCGCCACATCACCTGTCAAATCACAGTCTTGCACGGGCTTTGCCGTGTCATCTAGAGCCGTACCAAACACAAACACCCCTTGTTTTTTGATGTCAGTGAGCGTACGCGCAAGATTAGTAACTTGGATAAAAGGCATTAATTCCACCGCACCAACGGCGACTTTTGCCACGGCTGGGGTGATGCTTGAGCTATGATTTTTGGGAATAATGACGGCTGAGACGCCCATTGCTACGGCGGTACGCAAACAAGCGCCAAGGTTGTTCGGGTCGGTGATTTGGTCAAGCACCAGTAGTAATAGCGGTTTTCGCTCGGCTTGGTGTTTGTCGACGAGGTATTTGAGATCTACCTCATCTTGGAGTTCAGCAGGACGGGCTTGCAATACCACGCCTTGATGCTGCGGACTTTCTGCAAGTTTGGTGAGTTTGTCTTTGGCGCTGATTTGTATCGCAATCCCGTAGGTTTGGGCAAGCTCGGTGATGTTGGCTACCGTGGCATCATCTTGTTTTTTACGGTCTTGAATAAAGAGTGTCAACCCATCGATGCCGCGGTGTTGCAAGATGGATTGCACGGCATGAATGCCATAAAAATAACTCGGTTTTGCCATGATTGATGACCCTTTTCTTCGATTTTATATTTGCCTTGCCCCTATCCTTGTATATTATCCGCTAGCCTTCTAGGTGGCAAATGTACTGCACCACTGCTTCATTACGTAGCTCATAACTGCTATGCCCTTCTACCAAGAATGCTTGACCGGCACGGTAATAAGTAAATTCTTCCTCGCCTGCCAGTTTGACTTCACACTCGCCTGCCAAAATTTCGATACGTTCAGATGAGTCGGTTTTAAATTCATAGGCTGGCACATCGGCATCACAAGGCAGCACGATTCCTAGCATTTTTTTGCGTCCATCTTCAAACCAAACGGTCCGACTAAAAGTACGACCTTCATAGTAAACATTCGCTATTTTTTCTACCGATACATGGTCGAAACGATTAGGTGACGTCATGATATTCTCCTTAAAATACACAGTCAGTTGACTTGATAACGCTGCCTTATTATAAAGAATTATAAAGAATTATAAAGATTGGCAGGTCGTTTTGCGGCAACCCGCTTTTTTTAGTCGACAAATGGGCTTTATAATCAAACGCAGTCCGTGACTTGTCGCAATCAGCCAATGCTATTGCCGATAGATTGTTAACGGTTGATAAAAAATTATGTTCCGTTATCCTTATGCAGACGTTGTTTAGAGCAATAGGATAGCATCAAATTTAGTCAACTTTTATGACAATCTATTATAACAACCTATGTTTTATCACAATCGATGAAACCGCCCTCAACTTGACTAGGCGAAGATTGCTAGACACAGATACCCATCAAAGATAGCCAGCTGACGGAAATTTGGATTTTTGCGTTGCTTATTTTGTAATTGTCCCAATTATGCTATTGTTTAGTGTGAAACAGCTAGATGGAATTTTTACTGATTTTTGAAGACTTGTCTAGGATTATTGTGAGCTTTTCATGACCAGGTTACAATAAAGTTTTTGCAAATTTGACCGCCAATGTGCCACTCTTAACGTCAATGATAGGATTGATATGCTGACACAGTTAACCTTACAAAATTTAGCCCTCGTCACCAATGCTGAGATTGAGATGAATGCTGGATTTAACATTATCACTGGCGAGACAGGTGCTGGTAAATCACTATTGCTTGACGCCTTGACCTTGTGCGTGGGTGGTCGTAGTGACGCAGGTTTGATTCGGCATGGACAGACCACGGCAGACGCTTTTGCAGAATTTAATATCGGTCAATTACCCGACGTCATGGCATGGCTGAGCGAGCAAAATTACCCATTTGAAGACGATACGCTGCTGATTCGTCGGCAACTTGCTAACCAAAACGGTACGCTTCGTAGTAAAGCTTGGCTCAATGGCATGCCCATTAGTATGAATGAGCTTAAAACTTTAGGTGGGTTACTGGTCAATATTCACAGCCAACATGCCCAGCAAAGTTTGCTGCGTCCGCAATTTGTGATGGAATGGCTGGATAGCGCTACGGGATTAAACAGCCAAGCAAACGACGTGAAACAGGCTTTTTTGCAGTACGAACGCCTTAAATCACAAGCCGCGCAGCACGCCAAAGACGAGCAATTGCGCCAGCAGCAAATTCAGCTATTGACCAATCAATTAGCCGATATCGAGCCAATTGCCACTGTCTTATACAGTGAACTTGAAGCTGAATACGATGAATTATCTAACCTTGAAAACCTCATGCAGCAAGCCGCCTTGTCGGTGCAATTACTCGATAATGACAGCGATGAGCCCGATGTGATAAGCCTGCTTAATCGGGCGATTAAACTGTGTGAAGCGCAGACCGAGCTTAGCCAAACCTATGCGGATTGTGTTGAACAGTTGTATTCAGCATATACCCAAATCACTGAAGTGGCTAGCACCCTGAGCAATTATGCGGAAGGGCAAAGCCTTGACCCCAAGCGGTTAGCACTACTTGATGAGCAGTTATCAACGTTCCATCGACTGGCGCGGAAATATCACACCACCCCTGAAAGCCTTGTTGAAGACAGCCAAGCCTGGCAACAGCAATTAGATGATTTGCAATCGGTGATGTCGCCTGAAGCGATGGCAGAGCAAATTGAAGAAGCTTATCAAGTCTACTTGCAAAAAGCCCAAGCGTTGGATGACAGTCGCCGAGCCAATGCCACGACGTTAGCTGAAGCCCTAGTTGCACGGTTAAAAGCATTGGCATTGCCCAATGTGCAGGCAGCATTTGAATTTACCCCGCTTGATAAACCGCAAAGTATCGGGTTATCGCAAATTGAACTGTTATTTAGTGCCAATGTCGGTATGCCGATGCAACCGATTCACAAAATCGCCTCAGGCGGTGAATTATCACGGCTAGCGCTTATCATGCAAGTCATTGATGCACAAGGGGTTTGCCGTAATACGACCACCGATATGGCAACCACCACCCGTCAGTTATTGGTATTTGATGAAGTAGATGTGGGTATCAGTGGTGGCACGGCGCAAGTGGTGGGCGAGTTACTGCGTGAACTGGGTGAAGAACAACAAATCATTGCGATCACTCACCAATCGCAAGTCGCGGCACAAGCCCATCAGCATATTTTGGTGTATAAGACCCAGCAAGAGAAAGCCCAGTCTCACTTAAAAATCCTGTCGGGCGATGACCAAGTGCAGGAATTAGCGCGGATGTCGGGCGGGGTCAATATCACCGAAGACACGCTCAAACACGCGCGCAGTTTGCTAGCAAGTCGCCGTGTCAGTTAATTTAATATCGCCTGTCGCTTTTAATGTTTATTGTTTTTAATGTTTGCCGCTTTTAAGTCGCTTTTAATTAGGTATGCCACTGAATGTCAAAAAACCAAAATCTTACCAACCATTTTTTGATAGCCTCGCCCAATATTGACGGCGGGATTTTCTATCAATCTTTGGTCTATATTTGCCGTCAAGACCAACAAGGCACGTTAGGGCTAGTAATTAACAAACCCATCGAAACCAGCAACGTCGCCAAATTGTTTGAAGAATTAAATATTGATGTGACCATCACTGACTTGCACCGAAAATTACCCTTAGATGGAGGTCCTATGAACCCAGAAGTTGGGTTTGTGCTCCATACGGGACAGCCAGATTGGGTATCTTCGTTTGCCATTACCGAAAACGTCTGTATCACCACTAGCAAGGATATTTTACAAAGTATCGCCAATGGTCAAGGCGTTGAGCATTTTGAGCTTTGTTTGGGTCATGCCAGCTGGGGAAAACGGCAGCTAGAAGAAGAAATTAACCAAGGCGATTGGTTTGTTTTGCCGGCATCAATGGGGCTATTGTTTGATATCGACCATCAGACTCGCTGGCAAGTCGCCGCTAACCAGCTGGGCGTTGATTTTAACAAACTGAGTACGGATATCGGGCATGCTTAACCTAAATAAGCCGCAAGATACCCATCACACCCACACTATCGAAACGGTGATGGGGCTTGATTTTGGCATCGCAAAAATGGGTATCGCTTTGGGCAATACCTTAACCCAAACCGCAAGCCCGTTGATGCAGTTTAAAATGGATAATGGCAAACCCAATTGGGATGAATTGCTAAAAATTATCGAGTCATGGCAAGTGAGCACCATCATCATTGGTTTGCCGCTGAATATGGATGGCACTGCATCTGAGCTTGGCAATCGTGCCAAAAAATTTGCTCGTAGGCTTAAACACCAGCTCGAGGAAGCGCATCGACCACGCCCGATTATTTTGGCGGATGAGCGCTTAACTAGCCGTGAAGCCAAAAATTTGGCTTGGGAATATGGTCTAATCAAAAGTGACAAAGAGCCGATTGATAGTATCGCCTCGGCAATTATGCTTGGCAGTTGGCTTAGAAGTGGCGAAGGAGCGCTGTTATCATGACTCAATTAAATGCGCCTGCTACGCCAACGACCAAAGGCTTTTCGGCACCTGTTCTTGGTTTGATTGAGCACGCACAGCGACTTAACAAATGGTCCATTTATCTGGTTTATTTGGCAATTGCGCTATTTTTATTATTTGGTACCCTAAAGAGCTTGTCACAGTTTAAGGACAGTCAAACGATTTATACTTTATTTCATTGGGTGCCTTACGGACTCGTTGGACTCACCATACCGCTATCCTGCTATGTGGCGTTTATTTTATACCGTTACCGTTTAAGCCAGCCGAGCATGCTTGCGCTGTGTATCGGTATGGGATTTGGCTTGTTTGTTATCAGTAGCTATGTCGCCCTAGCCGCCTGGATTGGGGTGGCGTTTATGTTTAAAGCCAATTTAACCCGTTTTTTTAATTTTATCCAAGAAAGTCGACAAACAGAAACTCAAAAAACAGAGACTCAACATGCCTGATGCCAATTACCAACTCGATACCCAAGGGCTGATTTGCCCAGAGCCGATTATGCTACTGCATAAAACCGTTCGTAAAGCGCAGTCGGGAGAGGTGATTCATGTCATCGCCACTGACCCTGCGACCACGCGCGATATCCCCAATTTTTGTCGTCATCTGGGGCATGAACTTATCGAGCAGCAAGACATCATAAACCCGCAACAACACCAAAACCCTGATCCGTATGCCAATGTGTATCATTACTGGATTAAGAAAAAAGCTGGTTAAAAAAACGCCCCCTTATTCCGAGATTTCAAGTCATTTATGTCCCAAGTCGCCGCGCGCCAACCTCGCCAAGTCAAAGCCTTACACCTTCATGATGAGCCCAGTTATATTCAGCAGTTCCGCCAAGAGTTGCTGACGCGGGGACTTGCCACCAATACGCGCAATGCTTATATTCGTGACTTGATGCTGTGTGAAGCCACCTGTAGCAAAGCCATCACCCGTTGGGACGCCAGTGACGTGTTAGCTTGCCTAGCAGCGCTCTATAAACAAGGTAAAACAGCACGCAGCCAAGCGCGTGCCTTATCATCGCTTAAACAGTTTTTCTTATGGCAAATCAACGCCAATCAGCGTGATGACAACCCGTGTGAGCATATCAAGACCCCAAAACTTGGGCGCGCGCTGCCCAAAGATTTATCCGAAAGTGATGTCGATGCCCTACTTGCCAGCCCAGATACATCGACCCCTTTGGGCATGCGTGACCAAGCCATGTTTGAAGTGCTCTATGCCTGCGGACTACGTGTCTCTGAGCTTATTCATCTATCGTTAAGTGAAGTCAATCTCAATGCTGGCTGGTTACAGGTTACCGGCAAAGGTGATAAGACGCGGCTGGTACCTCTTGGCGAAGTGGCGATTGATGTATTGACCGATTATTTGACTCTTGCGCGACCGCAATTATGTATCATGAAAAATGGGCGAGAAAGTCGCTGCCAAGCGGTATTTTTGACCCAACAAGGCGGCTACATGACCCGCCAAAACTTTTGGTATGTCATTAAACGCTACGCCAAGCAAGCCGGCATCGAAAGCGAAATTTCTCCGCATACCTTACGTCATGCCTTTGCCACCCATTTGCTCAATCACGGCGCTGACTTGCGCAGTGTACAGATGTTATTGGGTCACAGCGATTTATCAACCACCCAAATCTATACCCATGTGGCTACGGCAAGACTGCAACAGCTGCATCAGCAGCATCATCCGCGCGCTTAGGGCTGTTTGTAAGGTAAAAAAATAGCCCACTGACGGGCGCTTTTTTTACAAACAAATTTTTTGAAACCCATAAATCATAAAATCGGTCGTAAAGCACATTGACCCTGCCTGCTCGCAGCGGTCGATTAGTGCCTCACGTCTGGCTGGCTGCGCCCGAAATGCATAAGGCGTCATCGTCAATAAATCTTGTAACTGCGTAGCGGTAAGCGAAATCGTGGTTTCCACCCGCGTTTGCTTGACCAACTCAAAATACGGTGCTAATTTATCGATAAATTTGTCTGAGTCGTGCGCTACGATTTGTTCAAATAACCCGTTACGCATCTCAATCAAGTGATTGACGGCAGGCTTGGCAATCACTACAAAGCCCTGATCGCTGACCAACCGATGAAATTCATCCGCCAAAATCGGGCTAAAAATACTGGTCAATATACTCACCGACTGACTGGCCAATGGTACTTGCGAAGCAGATGCCACTAAGCAATATTTTTGCGTGGTCGTGCTAATCGGTTTAAGTCGTTTGGCAGTGGCGAGTACGGCAGGTTTGCTGATATCAAGCGCGACTAACTTACTTGGGTTAAGCTGTAAAAATCGCTCAGTGTAATATCCTTCGCCACAGCCAATGTCCAGCCAATTTACCGACGGTTGGGAGGATAATAGCCCTTTGCAAAAGTCATACAGCCCATCTTGCAGCGACTGATAAAACCCCGCTTGCAGAAAACGACGACGCGCCATAATCGACTCATCACTATCACCGGGGTTTTTGCTATGCTTATTTTGCACCGGCAGTAGATTCACATACCCTTGTTTGGCGACATCAAAGCTATGTTGCCGCTGCTGCGGATTTTCACCGGTGCATTGCCAAACTTTTTCACCCACCTTTAGCGGACTTTGGCAAATCGGGCAGCGAAAATTTGCAGAAAATGTCGAAGGCAATGCCACCATAAAAATATCTCAAAAAAGCTGTTAAAAACCCAATTGATGCAAAGCGCCGTTAGCGAACGTAGCAAAGTTAGCGAAGTTTTAACGTCATCAGCCCTAAAATAACCAAGACAATGGTAATAATCCAAAAACGGGTAACCACTTGGGTTTCTTTCCAGCCGCCTTCTTCAAAATGGTGATGCAGCGGCGCCATGCGAAAGATGCGTTTTTTACGAAGTTTGTAAGAGCCTACTTGTAGCATGACCGATACCGCTTCTGCCACAAATAAACCACCCATGATGAACAGCACAATCTCTTGACGCGTCATCACAGCAATGGTGCCAAGCATCGCGCCCAAGGCTAATGCACCAACATCACCCATAAACACTTGGGCGGGATGCGCATTAAACCATAAAAACCCTAAGCCCGCCCCAACCATGGCGCCACACACCACTGTCACATCGCTATTATAAGCAATATAGGGCACGTGGAGATATTCAGCAAAGCGAAAATCCCCTGACACATAAGCAAACACCCCTAAGCCTGCGGCGAGCAACACCACAGGAAAAATGGCGAGACCATCCAAACCATCGGTTAAGTTAACTGCATTTGAGGTGCCATTAATCACAAAATAAGTAAAGATAATAAACGCCAAACCGAATGGTACAGCGGAGAAAGGAATTGACACGTTTTTAAATAACGGAATAAGTAAATCTTGCATGGCATGAGCTGTCGCCACATGCGGCTGCTGACTGGCAATCCAGTACAAGGACACACCAACAAATAAAGCGCCAACCGACAACCAAAAATATTTTTTGCGTGCAATCAAGCCTTTTGGATCTTTATATTTGATTTTTAGCCAGTCATCTGCCCAGCCCACCGCGCCAAAAATCACCAACACCACCAGCAAAATCCATACGTAGGGGTTGGTTAAATTCGCCCACAATAGCGTGGTCACCAAAATGCTGCCTAAAATTAAAATCCCGCCCATGGTGGGTGTGCCTGTTTTGGCAAGGTGACTTTGTGGACCATCGTTACGAATGGCTTGTCCATATTTGAGCGCACGCAGCCGTTCAATGACGCGTCCACCAAACACCATACTGATACCCAGCGCAGTCAGCACCGCTAATAAAACACGTAAGGTCAGCGATGACACAGCCGAAAATGGGGAATAAAATTGGCTTAGCCATTCAAATAACCACAATAGCACGAGTGGACTCCTTAGGGGGTTCTGGGTAAAAAAAGGGGCTTAAGATCCCTGTCATTATCATGATAGGATAAATGAAAAATCGCTATGAAAACCGTCTATAAAAACTGTCTCACGTTGACTCATCATCAAAAACCCATCATGAAAAGTTGACTATTTTAAGTAAAAATTCACAAAAAATCAGCCAATTTTTATCAAATGGCTGATGAAAGTTCTGTTTGTAGTTAGGATGGCTGACGGGTTAACTCGTCAATTACCTGCTCCATCATCATATAGCGCGAGCCTTTAAACAAGATATGCCATGCGTCATCACTACTCGTCAGCTTATCTTTGATCGCTGCAAGTAGGGTGGCTTTATCTGGATATGCCTGTGCTTGCATGCCAGATGCCTGCGCTTGCGCGACGGTAACAGGCGTTAACTCCCCCACCGTATACAGCACAGTCACGCCCGAGGCGGCAATAGCCTCACCGAGCTTGCGATGCTCCTCTTGCGCGGCATCACCCAACTCACCAATATCGCCCAACACCAACATGGTGGGCGCACCTTGACTCACCAACACTTGGGTGGCAGCAAGGACGGCACTGGGATTGGCATTATAAGTGTCATCAATTAAAGTATGTTTACCAAACTCAATAAAATTGAGTCGACCTTTGGCAGGTTTGGCGGCATCGAGTCCTTTGGCGATATCATCAATCGACAGCCCCAAAGCTTGAGCACAGGCCGCGGCGGCTAAGGCATTGCTGATGTTGTGTTCACCTGCAAAGTTTAAGCTGACGTTTTGGCTTTCGATTTCATCAATTTCAAAATTGAAATTTAGGCTAAAGGTACTGGTATTACCGACTTCCACATCATCGGCAAACACATCGCCCATCAGTAGCACCGTATCTTCATCTGTTAAGCCAATTTCTTTGGCTTGTTGCATATCCACGCCAGCATCCGCCAAGCACACGTCACGCTCGCCAAAGGTTAGAATATTTTGGGTAAATTGTTGCGCATTATTGAGTAGCATATCAAAATAATCATCACCAAATGGCACAATCGCTGTACCTGTGTCACTTAATCCTTGAAAAATCTCAGATTTGGTCTTGGCGATATTATCACGCCCGCCAAACTCCCCCAAATGGGCAGTGCCGATATTGAGCACACAAGCGACATCGGGTTTGACAAGCTGGGTGGTATAAGCAATCTCTCCGACATGATTGGCGCCAAGCTCCATCACGGCATAGCGATGGTCATCGGTCAGCTCTAGTAGCATCATCGGCACGCCCAAATCATTGTTGAGATTGCCGCGAGTGATAAGTGTCGGCGCAATACGGTTTAAAATACTGCCAAGCATTTCTTTGGCGGTGGTTTTACCGCTCGAGCCTGTAATCGCGACAACTTTTAGATTGGGATGTTGGTCACGGCGGTAAGCACCTAATTTGCCGAGTGCCAGTTTGGTGTCAGTCACTACGAGTTGCGGCAAGTCACTTTCGACTGCACGGCTGACAATTGCTAAGACCGCACCTTTATCTTTAGCAGTTTTTACATAATCATGTCCGTCAAAGTTATCGCCTTGGATGGCTAAAAAGATATCGCCTTGTTCGATTTTGCGGGTGTCGGTGATAATTCTTGTGGATGTCTGGGTAAAATCACTGTGAAAGGTTGGGTTTAGATCTTTTACCGCTTCGGTCAAGTTGGCAGATTGCCAAATATATGCAGTCATTGTCGTCTCTTTATTCGGGTCTCTTTATTGGGGTCTCTTTATAGTTTATTACTAGCGAATCTCGTCATCTTGCCCATCATTACGCACCCATACTTTCTTGATTCCTGCAGGAGCGAGCAACAACACTTCGCAATTTTTGGGGCGCGTTGCCAGTTCAAACTCACGGAATTTTTTCATATTATATAGACGCGGGCTATCGCCAAGTAGCATTTGCCAGATAAGCATGCCAATCCACATGCCGTGGGTAAATATTAGATAGGTGCCATCGGGCAAGGCATCAAAATACGCACGCACTTTTTGTACCCGCGCTACGAAATGCTCAAAACTGTCCGTCACCTCACTGGCTCGGTGCGCAGAATGCTGTTGCCAAAAATCATCGGCAATCACACGGATGTCATCAAATGACAAATCCTTGATGGTGGCAAAATCCAAAAAGTTAAATTCGTGCAATTCATCGATGACAGTGGCTGCGCGCTTAGTGCTTTGTAGATAAGGCTGAGCCGTCTGCTGGGTGCGAAGATACTGGGATACAAAAATCTCGGTGACTGGCTCGCTGATATGGTCAGTGAGCCAATCCGCCAATGCTTGCGCTTGCGCCTTGCCAACGTCAGTAAGATTGATGGCATGATTGGGGCGCACCGCTTGCCCTGCATTGGACTCGCTTTGGGCATGACGGATTAGGTAGATTTTTTTCATGATGCTAGGCTAAGTTATTTGCCAAATTTTTCAATGGCGTTTTTTACCACCACTTTATCATCAAAGTCGTAGCGTACCCCTTTGATTTCTTGATAGGTTTCATGCCCTTTGCCTGCAATCACCACGATATCGCTAGGCTTGGCATGCTGCACTGCATATTCAATGGCCTTTTGACGGTCTGGCTCGATAATGGCTTGATAGTGCTGCTGGCAAGTCATGCCCGCTTGCATATCGTTCAAAATCGCGTTGGGGTCTTCACTGCGTGGGTTATCAGCAGTCAAAATCACTTTGTCAGCTAGGCGAAGTCCTGCTTGCGCCATTAGTGGACGTTTCCCCTTATCACGGTCACCACCACAGCCAAATACCGCCCAAAGCTCGCCTGTACAGTGCGATTTTAAACTGGTCAACACCTGCTCTAGCGCATCTGGCGTATGCGCATAATCCACGATAAAACAGCTGCTGGTCGATGGCACCCGATCCATACGACCTGTGGCACCGCGAAGCGTTGGCACTGCCGCTTGGATTTGCGCCACACTCAATCCCATCGCGGCACTTTGCGATAACGCTAAGGCGCCTGCGATACTCGCCAACAAATTGGCCACATTAAATCGCCCTAACAATGGACTGCTCACCGTTAATTCACCTTGTGGCGTGACAGCTTTTGAAAGAGCAATGGTCAAATCACCCCCTTGCAAACTAGGCAGGATGGTTTTGGCAAAAAAATCGGCTTGGTCATTGGTCAAGCTATACGTCCACACGGTTAAATGGGATGCGTTGGCTGCCTCAATCATCAATTCACTAAATTCATCATCTAAATTAATAATCGCGTGAGTGAGGGTGGGAAAATGTGCTTTAGCAAACAGTCGCGCTTTCGCCTGCGCATAATCATCCATGTCAGTATGATAATCGAGATGATCACGACTTAAATTGGTAAAAATCGCCACATTGATGGGTACGCCTTGCAGCCGCTGCTGGTGCAATCCGTGAGAGCTGGCTTCAATGGCTAAGGCTTGTACGCCTTGCTTGGCAAAATCATCAATCGCATGTTGCAGATTAAAGACTTCTAGGGTGGTGTGGGTACTTGGGGTCAAATTTGGCAAAACCCCATTACCTGCCGTGCCCATGACCGCAGTTTTGATACCCGATTGACTGATGAGTTGGGCGACCAGTTGGCTTACCGTGGTCTTGCCATTGGTGCCTGTCACCGCGATGACCGCAGGTAGCTTGGTAGGATGTTGCTGTTGCAAACTGGTTTGAATCAAAGAACCTAAAAAATCACGAATGGTGGGCAAATAAATAATCGGCAACATAAACTGCGATTGGATCGCGGATACATCAATTTCTGATAACACAAACGCCGCTTTGTTTGCGACTTGGGCAAGATAACCTGCAACTTTTTCCAAATCTAGGCTGTCGGTCGCGTTTTGACTTTTTAGCAATACAAATACATCGCCCTGACCCACTTGACGGCTATCGACCACAAACTGCCCAAATGGTTGATTCATGACAGGGTTTAACAGTTGTCGCACGCTTTCTGGTAGCGATAGCGTAGACATCATCGGTTGCAACGTAATCATAGCTTTTTCCATAGGGTTGTTATAAGTCATTGACACTTTCGATGCTGGTGGTAGTGGTTTCTTTACCCGATAGCGGCTTGTCAAACGGCACATTGTACAAACGCAAAGCTTCTTTCATCACACTGCGGAACACGGGTGCTGCAACCAAACCACCAAATTTGTTAACACGCGGGTCTTCAACCATGATGGCGACCACAAAACGTGGGTTGGAAGCAGGGGCAATACCGACAAACGCGGTGCGGTATTGATCGTTGTAATAACCGCCTTTGGGGTTGGTGCGTCTTGCCGTACCGGTTTTACCCGCCACACGATAGCCGTCGATGGCAGCTAAGGTTGCCGTACCACCAGGCTCAGTGACTGACGTCATCATATCGACAATGGTAAGTGCATCGCTGGTTTTGATGACTTGCTTGGCGGCAGGTTTGGCAAAAGGGACGGAGACATTATTGGTACTACTGCTATTGAGCGCGTTATCACGGGTACTTTTAAGGATCGTCAACGGATGCATCACACCCCCTGCA
Source organism: Moraxella sp. CTOTU49803 (assembly GCF_032097965.1). Lineage (NCBI taxonomy): Bacteria > Pseudomonadati > Pseudomonadota > Gammaproteobacteria > Moraxellales > Moraxellaceae > Moraxella > Moraxella sp. CTOTU49803. The sequence continues at coordinate 33,744 of NZ_DAMCJP010000008.1, forward strand.
CCTAACACACTGTAAGCTTGCGCAAGCTGCGCTAGTGTGACTTGCAAACCGTAACCGTACGACACAGTTGCGCGGCGTGCGATTTCATTTTGCTCAGGCGTTGGCACTAAACCTGCGGACTCACCGGGTAATTTTAGGTTGGTTTTTGCGCCAAACCCAAAGGCTTTTTGCGTATCACTCATCACGGTGGCAGGCAAAGAAAGGGCAATTTTTGCTGAGCCGATATTACTCGATTTTTGCAGTAGAGTACGCAGACTAATAGTGCCTAAATTGCCATGGTCACGAATAGTATGCCCTTGCACCACCATGCTCCCTGGACTGGTATTAACCAGCGAGTTGGCATTGTACTGTCCTGACTTTAAACCCGTGGCAACAGTGATAGGTTTCATCACCGAACCGGGTTCAAATACATCCATCAAGGCATGGTTACGCTGGTTTTCATTGGATAAGCTATTTAAGTCATTGGCATTAAACGACGGCCAGTTGGACATCGCCATCACTTCACCCGAGTTGACATCGACAATCATGCCCGCTGCCCAACGCGCCTGCTGCACACGCCCGACTTTTTCAAGCTCTTGGTACAAAATATATTGTAGCCGTGAATCAACGGTTAATTGTAAATCTTTACCAGCGACTTCAGGTTTGACTTGTTCGATTTCTTTAATGCTGTTGTTTTTGGCATCACGCATGACCATGACTTCGCCATCTTTGCCCGATAGCATATCATTAAATACGCGCTCTACCCCAGCTTGCCCTTGGTAGTGCGTGCCATCTGTCATGTTGGTACGCGCCATAAAGCCTAATAATTGGGCATTCGGCTGTGGCTGTGGGTAGTAGCGCTGATAAAACGTGTCGGTACTGACCCCAGCAAAATTGGCATCAATGAGCGGCTGTGCTGCTTCAGGTTGCACATTTTTCATCAATGGAAAATAATGCGACCCTGCGCCTGTGGGCAATACAGCTTTTACCGCCTCTTTATCGGCAAGATTGATATTGTCATTGATACGCACCGCATTTTTAAATTCGCTGACGCTAATGCCTGTCAATGCCGAAAGTTTGGCTAAGTCCATGTTCTGCAAACGTTTTGCAACGCGCTCAAGCTCGCGACTGACTGATTTACTCGGTTTAGACTTTTGCAATTCTTGCTGGCGCCCTTTGAGCTCATAGTATTCCACCGCATAATCATGCGGACTAAAATACGCCGAGGTTAATGGCGCTGAAATCGCAAGCGGCATGTTATTACGGTCGGTGATCATGCCCCGGTAAGACGGCTCTTTTTTGACGGTGGTAATGAGCGAATTACCTTTACCTTGATAGTAGGATTTATTAATGACTTGGATGTATGCCAATCGCCCAAAAATCGCCACAAATACCAGCCCCATCGCTATCCAAATGGACTTAAAGCGAATGGCATCTTCTTCAATGCTGCCTTGGCGTGATGCACCACTACGACGCTTTGACGCATTAATTTTAGGGGCAGTGACTTTGAGCACAGGCACTTTGGTGGGTCGCCCTGACATGGCATTGGCAACTTTGGTGGGTATCGATTTTTTATTACGAATAGTCACGCGGTTGCCTCATCAATGCTGCGTTTCTGGATTGATAGCTGGAGTGTTAGACTCGTTGCTGCTGGCGTCACTGGTAAATACCGTGACTTTGTTGTCGTGAATAATCATACGATCGGACAAGTTAGGGTAAAACATATTGAGTTCGGTCACCGCGCGGTTGGTCACTTGCGGGGTAGCACTAAAAGTTTGCTGCTCAATCAGCATACGTTGGTGTTCCATTTGCAGCTGGCGAAATTGTTTTTTGAGTTTTTGCAGCTCGCCATATTGTTGGTGATAAGTTTGGATTTGCTCGACGACGCTCACCCCTGTCCACAAAATCGCAATCACTAATAGCATCATCGCAACCGTATAGATACTAACGCCGCGATACTCGGTATCGAGCATCTCGCTAATGCTGGTACCTAAGCCTTCACTGCTTTTCTTCATCGTCGTGTTATTTTTTACCGTTGTGTCGTTATTTTTGGCGGAGAAAAGACGCGTTTTTTTCGGCGAATTTTGGTTATCGCGGCCATTCGGCATGGGGTTACTCGTCAAGGGAGGCAGGGGCTGAGATTTTGGCATTTTTATATCAAAGAGCTTTTTATATCAAAGAGCAGGGTATCAAGATAAAACAAGTCATTATAACGCAACCCATCTAAGTTTGGTTAATGCAATCGCTTTTTATTGTTTGTTATAAATATCATGTTACAAAAACGGCTACTTTTACAGTCGGGTGGCGGAACGAAGCCAAGCACTTCTGGCGCGCGGGTTGGTTTTTATTTCCGTATCCAACGGGGCGACACGCTCAGGTTTAGATAGCAGTTTGGGGCGTTTGGGTGGCATCGGCAAATTGGCATCTTCAGGATATTGACCTTTACTGTGTTTTTGCAAAAACTGCTTGATGATGCGGTCTTCTAGCGAATGAAAACTAATCACCGCCAAGCGTCCCCCTACCTTAAGCGCCATGAGCGATTGATCCAAGAAGTTATCGATATCACCGAGTTCATTATTGATAAAAATACGCATGGCTTGAAAACTTTGGGTGGCAGGGTGCTTGCCTTTTTGCCAGTTGGGATGCGCCTGTTTGATGGTTTCTGCCAGCGCTAGGGTAGAATCGTAATGTTCCATTTGTTTGATTGCCCTTGCAATACGGCGACTGTGTCGTTCTTCGCCATAGTTATACAGCACATCGGCAAGCACGGTTTCATCCACGTGTTTTAACCATTGGGCAACCGACTCGCCACGGGTGGTATCCATACGCATATCCACCGCACCATCGCGCATAAAGCTAAAGCCGCGGCTACCGTCATCAAGCTGCGGCGAGGACACGCCCAAATCTGCCATAATCCCATCGACCTGTTCAATCCCTAATCGCTGCAGATTGTCCTGTAGCTTGGCAAAACTATCATGAATCACTATCACGCGCGCATCACTGGCTGCCAATGCTTGCGCCGTTTGTATGGCTTGGGGGTCTTTATCAAATACGAGCAGACGACTGTCTTTATCCAAATAAGTTAACAGCAATCGGCTGTGCCCACCGCGCCCAAATGTCGCATCGACAAAGGTGCCCGTTTTTTTGACGGTTCCTGCTGCTAACTGCGCTAAAGTTACATTGAGCACACTTGCCACCGTTTCCTTTAACAAAACGGTTTCATGGATAAATTCAGGTGCGCTAACAGTCATAACAGGCTCAATGGGACAATAAGAAAAAAGAAATTCGCTAAACAATCGCTAGGGTGAAAACAAATAAAAATCATAATTTATCTAATCCCCTATTATCGCTGAAGCGAGCCTAGGGTCAAGTAAAATCATAACCTTAACTGTGTTTTTATGATAAAAATGCTCATCTTTGATAAAACCTACCGATAAAAAAGACGGTTATAAAACCGTCATTAATATTCGTTAATATTCGCCAGTATTAAAAGGGCGCTTAATCATCATAGCCATTAGGGTTTTGGCTTTGCCAACGCCAGGTGTCGGTACACATACGCTCGATATCAAACTCGGCTTGCCAGCCCAACAGATGCTTGGCTTTGTCACTACTGGCATAACAACTGGCAATGTCGCCAGGTCGTCTTGGCGCTATGCTATAAGGCACGGGCTGACCGGTGGTTTTGATAAAGGCATTGACCAATTCTAATACAGATGTTCCTTTACCTGTACCCAAGTTAATCGGCTCAAATCCTAGCTGGGTTTGCTGTTGCAAATACTGTAAAGCGGCGACATGCCCTTTTGCCAAATCAACCACATGGATATAATCTCGCACGCCTGTGCCATCCACGGTATCATAATCATTGCCAAACACGCTTAACTGCGGCAGCTTACCCACTGCCACTTGGCTGACATACGGCATCAAATTGTTTGGAATACCATTTGGATTTTCACCTATGGTTCCGGTATGGTGGGCACCAATGGGATTAAAATAGCGCAGTGAAATTAATTGCCAGTGGTTATCTGATTTTGCCAAGTCTTCGAGCATATATTCAATCATCAGCTTGCTTTGCCCATACGGATTGGTCGCAGAACGCGGTGAGGATTCGACAATCGGCAAGGCTTCTGGGTCACCATACACGGTTGCTGATGACGAGAAAATCAAGTTTTTTACTTGGGCGTTGGTCATCGCATCGAGTAGATTGAGCGTGCCTGCGACATTGTTTTGATAATACCAAAGTGGCTTGGCAACCGACTCACCGACCGCCTTTAGCCCTGCAAAATGAATCACCGCAGTGAAGTCATGCGCGGCAAAGGTTTTGGCAAGCAGCTGTGTGTCCAAAATATCGCCTTCGATAAACTCAATAGATTGTCCTACAATTTGCTGAACGCGCGCCAGCGAAGTCTGGCTACTATTGGATAAATTATCATACACCACAGGGGTGAATCCTGCGGCAATTAGCTCAATTAACGTATGTGAGCCGATATAGCCTGCGCCGCCAGTCACTAAGATTTTTTTGCTTTGATTGGTCATTGTTTTGCCTATTTTTTACAGCCTATACCCGTATAAAAACCAACGAGCTGCTGAATTTGTGGTTCGGTTAACGTATTTTTTGCATCAAAAATGGGTAATGCAATGTTATTTAAACGATTGATATCCGGCTTGATCGGTAGCGACCAATTGACAATAAACAACGCTTGCACTTGCGTAAGCGGCGCATAGGCATCGTCGGTCAATGAAAACAGCGGATGATTACCGTATAACTCTAACAATTCTTCTTTGGTATTGTTGGCATACACAATCGTCTTGATATTGTATGACCATAATAATTTAATGAGTGGGTGGAATGCTGAATGGGTGGTGCGTCCCGTACCATTACGATAGCCTGAGCCCCAAATCATCACCGTTTTATTTTCGATAAAGCCATCAAAATATTGCCAAAATTCACGGAAAATCAGTTCTTTTTGGTCTTCATTAATGGATTTTACCGCCTCGAGCAGCGACGTCTCTACTTGATTGTGCTTAAAACCATCAATCAAAAAATCCAATTCTAGCGGTAATGACTTGCCACCAAATCCCCAACCTGCTTTGAGATAATCTTTACCAATGCGTTTATCCAGCCCAAGGATTTGCTCAACTTGTTTGATATTGACCTGTTCACTGGCAGCGAGACGCGCCATCTCATTCATGAAAGATAAGCGTGTTGCTAGCATTCCCATGATACTACTGCGCGCAAATTCTGCCGTTTTGATATCGGTAATAAAGTGCTTGTCACTTTTTTCAATAAAAAACAGCAAAATGTTGTTGTGCGCGCTACTGCCTTGCGTTTTTTCACCAATCAGTGCCAAATCGGCTTGGAAAAAAGAACTAAAATTCGCCCCATCTTTCATAAAAATAAAGGGAAGATAATACACCCAAGTAGTCGTCAATTTGCGCGCGAATTGTTCAATCTCACCCATGGCTTTGACACCGCTGATGATAATCTGGGTCGTTGGGTTAAAATGAAATGAGCCAAATTGGTCAAGTGCCTGCGCTGATACGCCATCGACAAACAACCAAATATCATCTGCGTTGACATAGGCTGAAAAATCATGGGTTGGCAAAGGCTGGGTAATGATGTTGCCTTGAGATTGGTACAACTGCCACAGTAGCACCATCTGCCGATCAAACTGGTAATCATTCATGACCTGCTGAAGGCTATCGTCATCGGTCAATAGCCTGACTTGGTATTCAAGGGTGGCAAGCAAAATACAAGCATTGATGGATTCATTGGTACTGCCAATTACATATACAGTTTTTGTCATTGTTTTCTTCTTTTATCCCTATCCTTCATCAGCTTGCAAAGGTTGTTTTAATGGTATTTAGCAACTGATTGGTTGAGCTATCAAATGGCTGCGCTTGTTGCGGCGATAATTCTTGCGTTGATACTAAGGCATCAAAGACTGCATTAGCCATCACTTTACCCACTTCGACCCCCCACTGGTCAAATGGGTTAATCTGCCAAATGACTGACATAACGAACACCTTGTGTTCATACAGCGCAATCAATGACCCTAACGTTTTTGGGGTCAGCTGTTTGAGTAGAATGGTCGTTGACGGCTGATTGCCGCGATAATGCTTGAATTTATCCATACCATTATTGCTGTCTTTGATGGCGGCATTGCCAAACGCCAGCACTTGGCTTTGCGCTAGACAGTTGGCAAGCGAAAGTCCGTGCTGCTCAAGCAAGTTTTTATTGATTGTTTGGGCATCTGCGTAGCGTTTGATGGGGGCAATAAAATCACAACTGACTGCCTGTGTGCCTTGATGTAACAACTGATAAAACGCATGCTGGGCATTGGAGCCAATATCGCCCCACAAAATCGGACAAGTACTGTAAGTCACTGCCTCACCTTGGCGATTGACGGATTTACCGTTACTCTCCATTTCAAGCTGGGTTAAGTAGTTGGGGAAAAAAGATAACCGACCATCATAAGGTAACACCGTATGGGCATTAATATGCAAAAATGTACTGTTCCAAACACCCAATAGCCCTAACAACACAGGCATGTTTTGAGAAAAATCGGCGGTGGCAAAATGCCGATCCATCTCATAGGCTCCTGCTAGCAGCTCATAGAAATTGTGCATGCCAATTTTTATGGCAATCGCCAGTCCAATCACCGACCACATGGAGAATCGACCCCCAACCCAGTCCCAGAGCATTAGTTGGTTATCGACATGAATACCCCATTCTGACATCTTATCTGCTTTGGTAGAAATCCCAATAAAATGACGACGCAAAATAGTGGCTTTGTTATCATGGCTGGTTAACAACCACGACATCGCCGTCTTAGCATTGGACAGCGTATCAATGGTGGAAAATGATTTCGATGAAATAATAAACAACGTGGTTTGCGGATTTAATACTTTGAGCAAACTATCAAGCTGGGTGCCATCCATATTGGATACAAAATGCACACTGATAGGGGTATCTGTCCATTCTTTTAGGGCCGTTGTTGCCATCACTGGCCCTAGATCTGAGCCGCCGACGCCGATATTCACCACATCGGTGATTGCCTGACCAGAATAACCACGCCAGACCCCATTACGAATCCGCTCAACCAACTTTTCCGCTTTTTGTAAGCTGGTATGCACCTGCTCAATGACATTGATACCTTCGACCCAAACCTGCTCGCCTTGCGGCTGTCTTAACGCGGTATGCAATGCAGGACGATGCTCAGTATCGTTCACAATTTCGCCTGTCATCAGCCGACGGATTTCTTGCGCTAACTCACGCTCATTTGCCAGGGTAATTAAATTACTGAGCACAGCCGCATCAATTTTTTGTTTACTAAAATCCATGATCATGTCGCACGCGGCAACACGGTACTGTGAGCCGCGATTGGATTGTTGGCTAAACAATTGATTAAGCGTGGCCATACTATCTGCCTGGGTAGACAGTGTTTGCCATGTACGATTCGCACTTGTATCGGTTGACATTCGTCTATGACCTCATATTAATTTGCTGTATGCTGAAACGCTTCAACACCCAATTGATTGGCAAAATAACCCACGGCTTGCAAGTAACTATTCATATCACCTGCATCAAAGCTGTTACCCACCATGCTAACCACCTCTACCCCTTGCGTGCTAATAAGCGCATCAATGGCATCGGTCAGCTGAATTTCTCCACCCACACTTGGCTGCGTGTTGGCTAGATAATCAAAAATAGCATTATTAAACACATAGCGCCCAACGACAGCCAAGTTAGAGGGCGCATCCTCAGCTTTGGGTTTTTCCACAAAACCTGTCACAGCAAATGACTGGTTTTGTTCAGACTTTGCTACCATTTGTGTGCTGGCAAGCTTGGCAATGCCATATTTATGAATATCACTTTCTTTAACTGGATCAACCAATATCTGTGAATGTTGCTGCTTGGCAAACTGCTGTAGCATGTAGGCTAAATTCTGCTGAGTATAGTCAGTATTATAGGGGTTCAAAATCACATCTGGTAACAGCACAGCAAACGGTTCATCACCTACAATGGCACGGGCCTGCAATACCGCATGCCCTAATCCTAACGGTTTGCCTTGGCGTACACTGGTAACCGTGACCCCTGCAGGTAGCCAGTTTAAACTATCTGCTAGCGCCGCTTTACCTTTACCGCGTAACTGGGTATCAAGCTCGCTATTGATGTCAAAATAGTTTTCAATGGCGGTTTTTTGCGCATGATTGACCAAGATAATATTGGTTAAACCTGCGGCAATCGCTTCTTCAACGACATATTGAATGGCAGGCTTATTGCCAAGCGGTAGTAACTCTTTTGGCACTGCTTTTGATAGTGGTAACATACGCGTGCCAAACCCTGCCACAGGAATAACAGCGTGAGTGATTTTTTTCGACATAGTGCCTCTTAATAAGATAAGTTGTTCAAATAGTTTATATCAAGCTTAACATATTTTTATGGCAAATATTTTATCTGCCCGAATATTTTAAACGCATTATTAAAATTGATTGAGGGTGTTTTTCTCACACCAGCGTTTGCTAACACCAGCAGATAATAAAAAAGCAGATAAACCAATGATTATCTGCTCTTGATTAGTCAAAATAGCGGATGATTACCAACCAGTGACTTCTTTTACTTTTTCACCGATTTTTGAAGGGTCACGGGTATAAGCAATACCAGCCTCTTCAAAGGCTTTGAATTTTTCTTCCGCTGTACCTTTACCACCTGAGATAATCGCACCGGCATGTCCCATACGTTTACCTTTTGGTGCTGTGACACCTGCGATATAACCAATAACGGGTTTAGTCACGTGGTCTTTGACGTATGCAGCTGCTTCTTCTTCAGCCGTACCACCGATTTCACCGATTAATACAATCGCTTCGGTTTGTGGGTCGTCTTGAAGCAATTTCAATGCGTCGATTTGGTTCATACCTGGGATTGGGTCACCACCGATACCGATACAGGTTGATTGACCAAAGCCAAGTTTAGTGGTTTGGGCAACCGCTTCATAAGTCAATGTACCAGAACGTGAGATGATACCGACTTTACCTTCTTGATGGATATGACCTGGCATGATACCGATTTTGCATTTACCTGGGCTGATGACGCCTGGACAGTTTGGACCCACCATACGGATGATTTCTTCGCCCTTAGCTTGTAGGTCAGCGTTGACGTTTTCTAAGTAACGTTTGGCTTTTAGCATATCTAGGGTAGGTACGCCTTCGGTGATGACCACAATCAATTTTACGCCAGAGTTAATCGCTTCAACGATTGAGTCTAATACAAATGGTGCTGGTACAAAGATAACAGAGGCATTAGCACCCGTTGCTGTTACTGCTTCATCCATGGTATCGAATACTGGACGATCAAGGTGGGTTGTACCACCTTTACCTGGGGTAACACCGCCAACGATGTTGGTACCATAAGCAATTGATTGCTCTGAGTGTAGAGTACCGTTTTTACCTGTGAAACCTTGCACTAATACTTTAGTGTCTTTTCCAACTAATACGCTCATTGTTTTTCCTTTTACTTTTTATGTTTGATTTAAACGATTAACCAGTAGGGCACATAGCCCTACTCGCTCATACCTATACTTTCTTCATTAGGCATTATTAACCGCATCAACAATTTTTTGACCGGCTTCAGAAAGACCTTCAGCAGGAATTAATTTAAGACCTGAATCACGTAGGATTTGCGCACCTTTTTCAGCGTTGTTACCTTCAAGACGCACAACCACAGGTACAGTAACGTTGACTTCTTTTACCGCTTCGATAATCGCTTCAGCAATCATGTCACAACGTACGATACCACCGAAAATGTTGATGAGTACGCCTTGGACTGATTTGTCTTCAAGAATTAATTTGAACGCTTCAACCACACGTTCTTTGGTCGCACCGCCGCCTACGTCTAGGAAGTTAGCAGGTTGACCGCCGTATAGTTTGATGATGTCCATGGTTGCCATCGCAAGACCGGCGCCATTCACCATACAACCGATGTTACCTTCAAGCGCAACATAGTTTAGGTCAAATTCTGAGGCTTTTAATTCACGCTCATTTTCTTGTGATTTATCGCGTTGTTCAGCGACTTTTGGTAGGCGATAAAGGGCATTTGAGTCGATGCCGATTTTGGCGTCAACACAGGCTAATTCACCAGATTTACGAACCGCTAATGGATTGATTTCAAACAACGCGAAGTCATTTTCCGTAAAGGCTTTATAAGCCCCTGTCATCAATTTGGCAAATTCGTTGATTTGTTTGTCTTTTAGACCCAGTTTGAAAGCGACTTCACGAGCTTGGCTAGGTTGTAAGCCTACCAGTGGGTCAACTTCTACTTTCAAGATTTTTTCTGGGGTTTCTTCGGCAACTTTTTCAATTTCAACACCGCCTTCAGTTGACGCCATAAATACCACGCGGCGTGCTGAACGGTCTACGACTGCACCTAAGTACAATTCAGTTGCGATTGGGTACATGTCTTCGGCGATAAGTACGCTGTTAACAGGTTGACCGTTGGCGTCAGTTTGGTAAGTTACCAAGTTTTTACCAATTAATTCTTCAGCAATTTGTTTGGCTTCTTCACGCGTTTTAGCGATTTTTACGCCGCCCGCTTTACCACGCCCACCGGCATGTACTTGGGCTTTGACAACCACAGCACCTGCGTTGCCTGCCATTTTGTCAAACGCTGCTGCGGCTTCGTCGCCATTTTTAGCGATGATACCTTCTTGTACTGGCAATCCATAGCTTTTTAATAATTCTTTGGCTTGATACTCATGTAAATTCATGAATTTATCCTCTCGGTTTTGGTTTACATTGTTTTAAAATTATTTTTGAATATTGTGGTCAACAGTGAGCTAACCTCGTTGATAATGAGGTTAGCTCACCTGCTTTATTCAAACTATTAATGCATAAGCTAATTAGCCCAGTTGCTTGTGAACTAGGTTATTTGCGCTTACGTTGAATCGCATGAATCGCGCGACCATCCGCTGACAGCACCGCCTCGTGTACTGCTTCAGAAATGGTTGGGTGAGCAAACGTCATCAATTGCAAGTCTTCAATACTTGATACGAATTCCATCGCAATCATGCCTTGATGAACGATATCACCCGCACCCGCTGACACGACATGCATACCCAGTAAACGGTCAGTTTTGGCATCGGCAACCACTTTGATGAAGCCTTGGCCTTCACCAGCGGCTAACGCACGGCCATTGGCAGCTAGGCTAAATTGACCTGTTTTGACTTCATGACCTTGCTCTTTGGCTTGTTCTTCAGTCAAGCCAACCCATGCAATTTCTGGGTGTGTGTAAATCACGCTAATAATGGTGTCATAATTGACTTGAACTTTTTCACCATGAATACGTTCAACTGCCATCATGCCTTCTTCCATCGCTTTGTGTGCCAGCATTGGACCACGCACCAAGTCACCGATTGCATATACGCCATCAAGGTTGGTTTGACAGAAGTCATTCACCGCTACCAGACCACGTTCAGTGAGCTCTACCCCTGAGTTTTCGCCAAGTAGGTTTTCTTTATAAGCACGACGACCCACACAAACGATGAGTTTATCGAAGGTTTCTTGTCCTGCTTGACCTTTAGCGTCAAACGATACAAGTACCTGACCGTTTTCTACTTGAGCCTGAGTGACTTTGGTATCAATACGGATATCCATACCTTGGGCTTTTAGTAGTTTTGCCGCTTCTTTGCTCACGGCTTTGTCCGCCGCTGCTAAAAATTCTGGCATGGCTTCAAATACCACAACTTCACTACCCAAACGACGCCATACCGAACCTAGTTCAAGACCAATCACACCACCACCAATGACGCCTAGACGCGCAGGCACTTCGGTAAAGTCTAACGCACCGGTTGAATCAACGATATATTCGTTATCAATCGGGGCAACAGGGATATCAATAGGCACAGAACCAGAGGCCAAAATCACATTTTTAGCGGTAATAGTGGTAGGCGCAGAACCATCTAATGGAGTAAATTCAACTTGTTTATCCGCACCTTTACCATCAAGTAATTTACCTGTACCTTGTAGCCAATCAGCACCGTTACCCTTTAACAATGCAGCCACACCACCGGTTAATTGTTTAACGATAGCGTCTTTACGACTTAACATTTTGCTGATGTCAATCGCCACTTCACCTGTGGTGATACCGTGGTCGGCTAAATCATGTTTTGTTGCTTCGTAGCGATGTGAGCTGTCTAGCAATGCTTTTGAAGGAATACAACCGACGTTCAAACAGGTACCGCCTAACGCTGGCTCACCTTTATTAATACGTTTTTCGATACAAGCCACACTCATACCCAATTGGCCTGCGCGGATAGCTGCTTCATAGCCACCAGGGCCACCACCGATAATTACCAAATCATAGCTTTCTTTCATAATCTTCACCAAAAATTTGAATTGTTATTGTTAAAGTTGTTAAACAAAAAAGCCTGTATCAACCTTTGCCAATACAGGCTTTCTTTATTATAAATCGAGAAGTAGCATCGCTGGGTTTTCTACCAATTCTTTGATAGTCACCAAGAACTGTACCGCTTCTTTACCATCAATTAAACGGTGGTCATACGATAATGCCAAGTACATCATAGGTAGAATTACCACTTCGCCATTAACTGCCATTGGGCGTTCTTTAGTCGCATGCATACCCAAAATCGCTGTTTGTGGTGGATTGATGATTGGGGTTGACATGAGTGAACCAAATACCCCACCATTGGTAATGGTGAAAGTACCACCCGTCATGTCTTCAATGCCTAATTTACCTTCACGCGCTTTTGATGCATAGTTACCAATAGCACGTTCGATATCTGCCATACCCATTTGGTCAGTGTCACGTAATACCGGCACCACAAGACCACGGTCGCTAGATACCGCAACACCTACATCATAATAACCATGATAAACGATATCGCTGCCATCAATAGAGGCATTTACCGCTGGGAAACGTTTTAACGCTTCAGTAGCAGCTTTTACAAACAATGACATAAAGCCTAGTTTTACACCGTGACGTTTTTCAAAACGCTCTTTGAACTCACCACGTAAGTCCATGATAGGTTTCATGTTCACTTCATTAAACGTCGTCAACATTGCAGTTTCTTGGGTAGCGGCTAACAGACGCTCAGCAACACGGGCGCGTAAACGCGTCATTGGCACACGTTTGTCTGCCCGTTGACCGACTGCATTGGCAACCACTTGACCGTTGTCTGCTTTAATTGCATTGTTGGCTTTTAAGGTTGGGTTTGCCATGTCTTCTTTGGTCACACGGCCGCCACGACCTGAACCTTCAACGTCAGCAGGATTGACGCCTGTGGTATTCGCGGCTTTACGAACTGCTGGGCTTTGGTCTTTATAATCTGCTTCAGCAGTCACCTGAGCGGTAGACGCTTGTTGTGCAGCTGCAGGCGCGGCTTCAGCTTGGGCAGCCGGTGCTTGGGTTTCAGCAGATTGGCTTGCTGGTGCAGCCGCAGTTGCGCCTTCAGTCAGTTCACCGATGACTTCAGCAGAAAGCACTGTGTCATCAACTTGTTTAAGAATTTTGCTAAGCACGCCGTCAGCTTGTGCTACCACTTCCATCACAACTTTATCGGTTTCGATTTCACACAATACAGCGTCACGGCTTACTTGGTCGCCTTCATTAAAATTCCAAGCAACAATTGTACCGTCAGCAACGGACTCTGGGAATACGGGGACTTTAATCTCACTCATGGAAAACTCCTAGTTAATTTCACATTCTTTCATTTTTAATGGGTTAAATTTATTTTTGTCTTAGCACTCGGCGCAATTGCCGATACCAAAAACCAAGAAGGATTAGTACGCATCTAGTGGGTACTAATCCTTTAAAACGCTTAGTCAGTCGCTTGTTTTTCTGCGATTTCCGCTTTAGCTTCTAGCTTATCTTCGGTTGAATCTTCATTCTTTGGCAAACCCAATGCTTCGTTGATAACTTTTTGTTGCTGGGCAACGTGCATTTGCATCGAACCTGCCGCAGGTGCTGCCGATGAAGGACGAGCCACTGGCTCAAGCAAGTAGGCTTTGGTCGGACGAGTCGCTGGTTTTGGCGGTGCAATCAAACGGAATAAGTGCGGTGCTAGATAGTACCAAGCGCCTTGGTTACGTGGCTCTTCTTGTGTCCAGACAATACCTTCAAGGTTTGGATATTTTGCCACTTCTTCCAAAATACGTGCTTCAGGTAATGGATAAAGCTGCTCGATACGCACAATCGCCACATGGTTGAGACCCAATTCACGACGTTTTTCAAGCAAGTCATAATATACCTTACCGCCACACAACACTAAACGCGTCACTTGGTTATTATCAAGTTGGTCAATCTCTGGAATCACGGTTTGGAACTGACCTTGCGCAAGCTCTTCAAGATTTGACACCGCCAATTTATGACGTAGCAGTGATTTTGGTGACATCACAATCAGCGGCTTACGCGCTGGGCGAACCACTTGTCGACGCAAGGCATGGAAAATCTGTGCAGGTGTAGTTGGGGTTAACACTTGCATGTTGTCTTCAGCACATAGCTGCAAGTAACGCTCTAGGCGCGCTGATGAATGCTCAGGACCTTGACCTTCATAGCCGTGTGGTAATAGCATGGTCAAACCACATAGACGTTGCCATTTGGTTTCACCTGATGAAATAAATTGGTCAATGACCACTTGTGCGCCATTGGCAAAGTCACCAAACTGCGCTTCCCAAATCACTAGGGCATTAGGTACCGTCGTTGCGTAACCATATTCAAACGCCAATACCGCTTCTTCTGACAACAATGAGTTAAAGGTGTCAAAGCGTGCTTGGTTAGCGCTCATGTTAGAAAGCGGTACATACATGCTGCCGTCTTTCATGTTGAACAATTCTGAATGGCGATGTGAGAAAGTACCACGACCCACGTCTTCACCCGTAATACGGACAGGATAGCCTTCTTCGACCAGTGACGCATAAGCCAAGGTTTCTGCCGCGCCCCAGTTCAAGGGCTCTTGACCGGTTTGCATGGCTTTGCGCTGCTCAACCACCTTTTGCACTTGGCGTTGTAGCTCATAGCCTTCTGGCATTTGCGCCATTTTCTCACCATAAGCTTTTAATTTATTGATATCAACGCCCGTATCCCAATTGTCTTCAAGCTTATGCCCAATATAAGGTGTCCAATCTACATACAGCGTTTTATTTGGCTCACGCACCAGGGCGCTAGCAACATATTCGCCTTTATCGAGCGACTCACGGTAGTCATCTTCAAATGCCACACTTTCAGCTTTGCTAATAACGCCTTCAGCAACCAATTTATTGGCAAATAGCTCACGAGTACTTGGCAGTTTTTTGATGACCGAATACATAAGTGGCTGAGTGGCGGAAGGTTCATCGGCTTCATTGTGACCGTTACGACGGTAACAGTACATATCAATCACGATATCTTTATGGAAAGTTTGGCGATAGTCGTGGGCAAGCTGCGCCATAAATACTACCGCTTCTGGATCGTCACCGTTTACATGAAAAATCGGTGCGTGTACCATTTTAGCAATGTCGGTACAGTATTCAGTTGAACGCGCATCTTCTAAGCGGCTGGTGGTAAAACCGACTTGGTTATTGATAATAATATGCAGCGTACCACCTGTTGAGTAGGCACGGGTTTGTGACATTTGGAAAGTTTCTTGGTTGACACCTTGACCGGCGAACGCAGCATCACCGTGTACCACGATTGGCAAAACGGCATCACCGGTTTTATCTTGACGGCGTACTTGGCGGGCACGCACTGAACCAATCAATACAGGCGATACAATCTCAAGATGCGAGGGGTTAAATGCCAAGGCTAAGTGTGCTTCGCCGCCCGGTGTCATTACGTTAGATGAATAACCATTGTGGTATTTTACGTCACCTGAACCCACGGTCGGTTGTTTTTTACCATCAAACTCATCAAACAAATCTTTAGGGTTTTTACCTAAGATATTTACTAATAAGTTTAAACGTCCACGGTGCGCCATACCGATAACCATTTCTTTGGTACCGTTTTCACCCGCACGCTGAATTATCTCATTGACCATCGGGATAAAGCTTTCACCACCCTCAAGACCAAAACGTTTCACACCGGTATATTTACGCGCTAAGTATTTTTCTAATCCTTCCGCTGCTGTCAAACGCTCAAGGATAGATTTACGTTTTTCATTGTCAAATTTGACATAGCCAAGATTTTGCTCTAGGTATTTTTCAATCCAGCGTTTTTCTTTGGCAGTGGTCACATGGAAATATTCTGCACCAATGCTGCTACAATAAACTCGCTCTAACACTTGGATGATTTCACGCAGTGTGGCTTTGTCTTTACCGATATTTAGGTCACTGACAGGGTATACCGTGTCTAAATCCGCTTCAGAAAGACCATAATACGCCAAAGTCAATTCTTCAACTTCTGGACGTGGCATCAGTCCTAGGGGATCTAGATTAGCAATACGATGACCACGACGGCGGTAACTGGTAATCAGTTTTTGCACGCCCATTTGGTTGTCCGCAAATTCGCGAATTTCAGAAGGGCTGACAGCGCCTGCAGCTGATTGACCAGTAACTTTGTGGGCAGTGGTATTGCGAGCTAATAGCAAAAATTGGTCTTGGATAGTATGGTGAAGGGCGTTTTTATCATCATCTTTGGCAAACTGCGCAAAGTAAGGAATGTATTTTTCATCAACGCTTTGTGGATCTTGAAGATACTGTTCATAGAGTGATTCAAGATAGACTGCGTTATCTGCTGACAGTTCGGTAAACTGAGCAGATGAGACAGAAGTTTGGTTTTGGTTAGCCATGATTCTTTCTACTGTAGTATTTAAAGGTGGAAATAAAAATTTTAGGGAATAGCCTAGCATTTTTATAATTAACAAAAAATTTTGTTAAGGTAATAGTTACCATTCATTTACTAAATATAGCGACTCACGCCGCTTGGCGTGTATATAAATGGCTATCAAATGGCAGTAAAAGAAGAGTAATGTGAAAGTTAGTTTTCTCCTTCCTTAGAAAACCTAAATGAATATTCCCTATAGATACCTATCGTATATTATACAAAATTAATGATAATTTATCTCATTCATTAGGCTGAAAAGGTATAAAAAATATTATGATATTGGGATATGATTTATTACTTTAATTAATAGATAGCCAGTTACTATGAATTTATCACATCCCAATAAAAAAAGCCCTGTCGATACAGAGCTTTTTTGTCACCAAATTTTGGTACTAACCTGCTTGATCTAAAAGCATGTTACGTAAGTGACCAATCGCTTTGGTAGGATTCAAGCCTTTTGGACAAACTGATACACAGTTCATGATGCCACGGCAACGGAACAAGCTAAATGGGTCGTCTAAACGCGCTAAACGCTCCTGTGTGCTAGTATCACGACTATCTGCCACAAAGCGGTAACCATTCAACAACGCAGATGGACCTAAGAACTTATCTGGGTTCCACCAGAATGATGGACAGCTGGTTGAACAACAGGCACATAAAATACATTCATATAGACCGTTTAACTTTTCGCGGTCTTCAGGTGATTGTAGACGTTCAGTCGGTGGCGCTGGCTGGTCATTAATCAAGTACGGATGAACTTTTTCATATTGCTCATAGAATTGATTCATATCTACCACTAAATCGCGCACGACAGGTAAACCAGGTAGCGGGCGTAAAGTAATTTTTTGTGGCAGCGTGTTCATGTTGATAAGACATGATAGACCGTTTTTACCATTGATGTTCATACCGTCAGAGCCACAAATACCTTCACGGCACGAACGGCGGAAACTGATGGTTTCGTCCATTTTTTTCAAACGGACAAGTACGTCTAATAACATACGGTCAGAGTCTAAAAGCTCAATTTGGTATGTCTGCATACGGGGTGCTGCGTCTTTATCTGGATCGTAGCGGAAAATCTCGATGGTGCGAGTACCTCTGCTCATAATGCTAAACTCCACACGTTTATGGTATTGGTTTATAGGGTCTTTACAACAGTTTGCAAAGACCAAAAAATATTAATTAGAATGTACGCACTTTTGGCTCAACATAGTCTACAGTCAGTGGGCTCTTACGAACAGGTTTATAGATAACACGGTTACCTTCAGAGAACCAAAGGGTATGTTTCATCCATTCGTGGTCATTACGGCCAAGCGGCGCATACGCATCATCTGCCGCACGTTCGTAGTCAACGACGGTGTGCGCGCCACGACATTCTTGACGCAGGGAAGCTGAAATCATTGTCGCTTTGGCAACTTCATAGAGATTCGCCACTTCAAGCGCTTCAATACGTGCGGTATTAAACACTTGCGATTTATCAGCTAGGTGAAGACTATTGACTTTGCTTTCAAGTGCCAAGATTTTTTGTACACCTTCATTCATTGACGCTTGGGTACGGAATACACCTGCATGTTGCTGCATGGTACGACGGATTTCGTCAGCCACATCTTGCGCATTGAGGCCTTGCGTAGATTGCTGTAACACATTCAAACGCGCCAAGGTTTTGTCAAGAACACGCGGTGATAGCGGCTCATAGTCATGACGGTCAGCGGCGTGGAACTCATCAATGATATGTTGACCCGCTGCCCGACCAAATACTACCAAGTCGAGTAGTGAGTTTGTACCTAGACGGTTGGCGCCGTGAACGGATACACATGAGCATTCACCAATCGCATATAAGCCTTTCACGATTTTTTGCTGGGCGTATAAACCTTCCGCATCCGTACCTGCCTCAAGATCTGGCATGACAACCTGACCATGAATATTGGTCGGGATGCCGCCCATTTGGTAATGGATAGTCGGTACAACTGGGATTGGCTCTTTGGTAATGTCAACGTTCGCGAAGTTTTTACCAATTTCATAAACCGATGGTAAACGCTTCATGATGGTATCCACACCTAAGTGCGTCATATCAAGTACTACGTAATCGCCCTGTGGACCACAACCACGACCTTCTTTGATCTCTTGGTCCATTGAACGTGATACAAAGTCACGAGGTGCTAAGTCTTTTAGGGTTGGTGCATAACGCTCCATAAAGGCTTCGCCATCTTTATTGCGAAGTAACGCACCTTCACCACGACAACCTTCGGTCAATAATACGCCCGCACCTGCGACGCCCGTTGGGTGAAATTGCCAAAATTCCATATCTTGTAGT
Source organism: Moraxella sp. CTOTU49803 (assembly GCF_032097965.1). Lineage (NCBI taxonomy): Bacteria > Pseudomonadati > Pseudomonadota > Gammaproteobacteria > Moraxellales > Moraxellaceae > Moraxella > Moraxella sp. CTOTU49803. The sequence continues at coordinate 52,844 of NZ_DAMCJP010000008.1, forward strand.
GGAATACCGGCACGCACTGCCATACCTAGACCGTCACCGGTGTTAATAAAGGCATTAGTAGACGCAGCGAAAATACGACCTGCACCACCCGTTGCTAACACAGTTGTTTTTGCTTGGAATACCGCGACACGACCTGTTTCTTGCTCTAGCGCGATAACGCCGTTAATGTCGCCTTTGCTATCTTTGACCAAATCAAGCGCAATCCACTCAATAAAAAACTCTGTGCCTTGCTCAAGATTTTTTTGATATAAGGTATGCAATAATGCATGACCCGTACGGTCAGCTGCCGCACACGCACGTTGTACCGCTTTTTCACCGTAGTTGGCAGTATGTCCGCCAAAGGGACGCTGATAAATCGTACCGTCCGCGTTACGGTCAAATGGCATACCCATATGCTCAAGTTCATATACCACTTTTGGTGCTTCACGGCACATGTATTCGATGGCGTCTTGGTCACCTAACCAGTCAGAACCTTTGATGGTGTCATAAAAGTGAAAGTGCCAGTTATCATCACTCATGTTACCCAAACTTGCGCCAATACCACCTTGCGCAGCAACCGTGTGAGAACGCGTTGGGAACACTTTGGTTAATACCGCAACATTCATACCGCCACGCGCCAATTGTAGCGACGCACGCATACCAGAGCCACCGCCGCCAACGATAACCGCATCGAAGGTTAAGGTTTGAATATTGCTAATGGTGTTGTCTTGTTTTGTTGCCATTGCTTTAATTTCCTAAATGATGGTTCGATTTTATCCCCATAAATGCTTAAAAAGCGATAAAGTTAAAATCGATAAATACGTTAACAAAATTTATCTAACAGGATGTTTAGAAGAAAATCATCACGCCCCAAAATAAATAAACCAGGACTGCAAGAATCATGGCAGATTGCAGCACAAAACGTAAACCATTTGACTTAACGTAGTCTGTTAATACAGTCCACATCCCTACCCACGCATGACCCACTAATGCTAGTATTATCAATAGCGTAAATAAGCGCATCGGTAGGCTTAGCATAAAGCCTTGCCATAATTCAAACGTTGGTTGGTGGGTTAAGAACCAACCCAACATTACCAATGAATAAACTGCCAATACAACCGCACTAATACGTTGTACCACCCAATCGCGAGAGCCTGAGCCTGTTAAACCTGTTGCACTTTTCATTAGAACATCACCCATACAAATGAACCCACAACCCAAAGGGCTGCAAGTACAAAGCCAATGAATGTCGCAGTGCGACCACTGTTTAATTCTTCATTCATGCCCATGTCGGCAAATAAATGTTTGAAACCCATCACAAAATGGTAGCCTAATGCAGCCACAAAGATCCAAGCCAAAAACTTCACCAATGGGTTGGTGAAAATATCTGCAAAGCCTTCAGCACTGGCAAGCGACGTTTGAAAAATCCATAACATCACAGGAATTAGGAGAAATAGCACCACACCAGAAACACGGTGGGTAATTGAAGCCAAAGCAATTGGGTTTTTTGAATTAACATTAATTACTTGGCTTAAAGGAAGGTCAATCGGTCGGTTGCTTTTCACAGCGGGCATCCTTTATTCGCAGTTATAACTTACCTGTGTTATCGCTATGCCAATATCCAAAATATCAAGCACGAACTTCAAATCACTTGCAGGGTTTGATGAATCACATAGCCTGTCAAAAAACAGGTAAATCGAAGATAAGGAATAGCTAGCGTACTTTGGATTATTCACATAATAGATAGTTATTAGCCGCAAACCTAATCGCATCTCACAATTAAAAACTAATAAATTACAAACTAATAATCGACAAAAAGCCACCTACAATTTACTTTTTAATTTTGTTAAATCACAAACCTAAAAAGTAAATTATGTTTAGCAAATATTAATAATACAAAGCTAGCCACCAGTAAAATTTTTATAATTATAAGAGTCTTTGATTACAAATACAAACAAAAACAGAAAAAAAACCATCTTTTATCAAACCCCTGTAGCGCACTATTAAAATTCAGAAATAATTTAATAAGATTGCGCGTTTTGCCACCCACTCTTCTAGATAGTTAACCGTATCAAGGGTTGATAGAATGTCAGTAGTATAGAGCATAGTTTTAGCTAACTCCTGTTAATTATAACTAACTGTTTGTACGCGTAAGGCGTAAATTTACTTTCATTTTTGGCAAAAATGCTGTTAATATAGATATGTTTTAGTTTTGGGTTTTCGCTATTTTTTCGCTATTAATAAAGTCGCCCTGCACGTCTCTGTGTGGCGGGGCAGTCACCTATCCTTGTCATTGCGCCAATGCATTTGAGCAAGTATAGGTCTTCTTTTTTTACACGTCTGAGAGGATTTTATGTCAGAGAAAGACAATATTGCAACCTTGCACGTCAATGGCCAGGACTATGAGCTTCCTATCATTGAAGGAACATTAGGCGATCCTGTACTCGATATTAAGGCCGTACCCCAAGCTGGTTTTTGGACATACGATCCAGGTTTCATGTCAACCGCTTCCACTGAATCAAAAATCACCTTCATTGATGGTGACAAAGGTATCTTATTACACCGTGGTTACCCAATCGACCAATTAGCTGATAAAGCAGAATACTTAGAAGTTGCGTATGCACTCATTCACGGTGAACTACCCAATGCTGAGCAAAAAGCTGACTTCTACGAAAAAGTTCGTAAACATTCAATGGTGAATGACCAATTACGTCGTTTCTTTGAAGGTTTCCGCCGTGACGCTCATCCGATGGCGATTATGGTCGGTGTGATGGGTGCATTATCTGCGTTCTACCACAACAATCTTGATGTGAGCAAACAAGACCATCGTGAAATCACTGCGATTCGCTTGATTGCTAAAGTCCCTACTATCGCCGCCATGTGCTACAAATACAGCAATGGTCAACCATTCATGTATCCGCGTAATGATTTAAACTACGCTGAAAACTTCTTACACATGATGTTTGCAACCCCAGCGGATGTTAACTATCAAGTCAATCCAATCCTGGCAAAAGCGATGGATAAAATCTTTACCTTACATGCTGACCACGAACAAAATGCCTCGACCTCAACTGTACGTCTAGCAGGCTCTACGGGCGCTAACCCATACGCTTGTATTGCGGCAGGTATTGCGGCTCTTTGGGGACCTGCACACGGTGGCGCCAACGAAGCTGTACTTAAAATGCTGGATGAAATCGGCAGCGTAGACAACGTTGACGAATTCATGGAAAAAGTCAAACGTAAAGAAGTGAAATTAATGGGCTTTGGTCACCGTGTTTATAAAAACTTTGACCCACGCGCCAAAGTGATGAAAGAAACTTGTGACGAAGTATTGGGCGAGCTTGGCATCAAAGATCCACAACTTGAACTAGCGATGAAACTTGAACAAATCGCCTTGAATGACCCGTACTTTAAAGAGCGTAACCTATATCCAAATGTTGACTTCTACTCAGGTATCATTCTAAAAGCCATCGGTATTCCAACCTCTATGTTTACCGTAATCTTTGCTTTAGCACGTACTTCTGGTTGGATCAGCCACTGGTTAGAAATGCACTCTGCACCTTACAAAATCGGTCGTCCACGTCAGTTATATACTGGCTACACCCAGCGTGATTTTGTGGCTGTTGAAGACCGCGATTAAGCCAATACGTTAAACCAAAAAACCCAGTGTTACACTGGGTTTTTTATTGAGTAAAATTTAATAATAATTTAATAATAAAAAAGGACCTCTTATGACGCCCTTTCTTGAATTACCCTTTCTTTAATCAAGTGTCACTTGAATTAAGTATCACTTGCCAATCTCTTCACCTTACTTATAAAACGCATTGGCAGTATAAGTATGGTCGGTCTCATCAATCACTTGGGTTAATTCTGGTATTTGCTGTTTAAGCGAAACTTCAACCCCTTGTTTTAGCGTCATATCAACTGCAGAGCAGCCTTGACAGCCGCCGCCAAATTTGAGCACTGCGGTGATACCAACCCCTTCTTCATGTACCAAATCCACCAATTGCACGTTACCGCCATGCGACGCTAGATTTGGATTGATTTCTGAAGACAACACGTAATTGATACGCTCCTCTAGGCTCGCATTTTCACCCAGTTTTGGCACTTTTGAGTTGGGCGCACGGAATGTCAATTGACCGCCAAAACGGTCTTTATTGTAATCAATCACTGCATCTTCAAGATAAGGAATAGACGGGGTATCTATATAAGCGGTGAATGTCTCATAATCCAATTTTAAATCGTCAGGATTGTGTTCATTTGGCTGGCTATATGACATACAGCATTCTGCTCGCGGCGTGCCTGGATGTTCAACAAAAATACGCACGCCGATGCCGTCAGTATTTTGTTTTGCCAACAACTCAGTCAGATAACCTTGCGCTGAATCGGTAATTTTGATATTTGTGGTTTTTGCTGTATCGCTCATATGTCACCCTAGCTTGTCATCAATTTTTACCCATATTTTAGCATAAACTTGAGTAATTTACTCGGATTTTATTGGGGATGGTTTTTTGGCTTATCAAGGGTCGTCACAATATTTTTTAGCTAAGCTAAAACTTCAATCGAGCCATTATCTTTAACTAAAAATCTTTAACCAAAAATAACTTGGCATTGGTTGAAAGTTTAGGCAAGATAGTTAAAAAAACATGCTTTATCACCGAACTTTATCACCAAAACGCTATTGGATAGACCGAGGGCGTTATCATTCGCAAGGAGTTTGCGTCATGCCAAATAAAACTACCGACACTATTATGGTTACTAAAAACGACGTTACCGAAGATAAAGGGCGTTTTAGCACACCCAAAAATAAAAAAGGCTATCAATATGATTATTTGGTGTTTATCGGGCGTTTTCAGCCGTTTCATTTAGGTCATAAATCGGTTGTCGATGAAGCATTAAAGCTTGCTGAAAATGTGATTATGCTCATTGGCTCTGCCAATTTGCCAAGTAGTATCCGCAATAGCTTTAGTGTCGAAGCGCGTAGCCAAATGATTTTGGGCGCCTTTGACAAAAAAGATGCCAAACGCATACATTGTGTCGGTTTGGATGATGCCTTATACAATGACACCAAGTGGCTTCAATACGTGCAGCAGTGCGTTAAGTCGGTTACCGGTGATTTAAACGCCAATATTGGTCTGATTGGACATTCAAAAGACAGCTCATCGTATTACTTGTCACTTTTTCCAAATTGGCAGTCGGTGGCAGTGCCCAATTTTCATGAGTTGTCTGCCACGCCAATCCGTGAAGGCTTTTTGCTGGGTGCCGATCCGTTAACCGATACGGTACCGCAATCGACAACTGATGTCATGAAGGCATTTAAAAAGACCGAAGCATATAAACGCCTACACGAAGAGGCTGGCTTTATCGATAAATACAAAAAACAATGGGAATCAAGCCCCTACCCGCCCACCTTTATGACGGTTGATGCCGTGGTCATTCAATCAGGACACATCTTATTGGTTGAGCGTCGTAGTATGCCAGGTCAAGGGCTATGGGCATTGCCTGGTGGTTTTATTGACCCTAAAGAGACACTATTTGACGCCTGTATTCGTGAGCTACGTGAAGAGACTCGGTTAAAAGTGCCTGAAGCGGTTCTGCGCGGTTCGCGCCATAGTCAACACACCTTTGATGACCCGTATCGCTCGGCTCGTGGTCGTACCATCACCCAAGCGTTTTACTTTATGCTCAAAAACGACCCCAAAGGCTTACCATCAGTGAAAGGTGGCGATGATGCCAAAAAAGCGTTTTGGCTACCCTTGGCTGAATTAAGAGCCGATAAACTGTTTGAAGACCATTATGCCATTATTTGTAAAATGGTCGGTCTCTGATTTTTTCCCGCCAAACTGATAGACGGTTTGGTTTAACCTGCGCAAGCAATCACCAGAGGAGTTCTGTGATGTTTAGTCAAAATTTTGACAATTTTATTTTAAATACCGATAGCTATAAGACGTCGCATTGGCTGCAATATCCGCCAAATACCGAGTACGTATCTAGCTATATTGAAGCGCGTGGCGGCAATAGCAACTTTGAAAATGTGCTGTTTTTTGGACTACAAGCTTTTTTAAAACAGTATCTTACCAAACCGATTACCGACGCTGATATAGAAGAAGCCAAAGTGCTACTTGCGGCTCATGGCGTACCGTTTAATGAAGCAGGCTGGCGACAATTAGTCGCCAAACATGGCGGTCTTTTACCACTTCGCATTCAAGCGATACCCGAAGGCATGGTGGTACCAACGGGTCAAGTATTGTGTCAGGTGGTAAATACCGACCCTGAGTTTTACTGGTTGACGAGCTATATCGAGACCACACTATTGCGCGCTATTTGGTATCCTAGCACTGTGGCAAGCCTTTCTTATTATTGTAAACAAATCATCAAAGCAGGCTTGGAAAAATCGGCTGATAACTTAAATAATCTACCGTTTAAATTGCATGATTTTGGCGCCCGTGGGGTGTCTAGCCTTGAGTCAGCTGCACTCGGCGCTCTTGCGCACTTGGTAAACTTTTCCGGTACGGATACCTTAAGTGCGATTGTGGCTGCCAATCGTTGGTATGGTATGCAAAATGACATGACGGCTTTTTCCATTCCTGCAGCAGAACATAGCACTATGACCACTTGGGGACGTGAGCATGAAGCAGATGCCTATGGCAATATGATTGCCAAATTTGGCGGTGAAGGTAAAACTTTTGCGGTAGTGAGTGATAGCTACGACTTATGGAATGCCATTGATAATATTTGGGGTGGTGAGCTAAAAGAAAAAGTGGCACAAACAGGTGGCACGTTAGTCATTCGCCCTGATAGTGGCGATCCGATTAAAGTGGTGCGTGAAGCCCTGCAGCGCCTTGCAGCAAAATTTGGCACCACCACCAACTCAAAAGGCTACAAATTACTGCCGAGCTATGTGCGACTCATCCAAGGGGATGGTATTAATCCCACCAGCATGGGTAAAATAATTGATGCGGTGATTAAAGCCGGATTTAGTAGTGACAATATCACCTTCGGGATGGGTGGCGGGCTACTGCAACAAGTCAACCGCGATACTTTGAATTTTGCCATGAAGACCAGCAGCGCACGGGTAGACGGTTTTTGGCGAGACGTGTATAAAGACCCAATTACCAGTGTGAGCAAACGCAGCAAACGCGGGCGTTTAGCCTTGGTCAAACATCAGGGTAGTTATATGACGCTGCGTGAAGATGAGCTTGCTGAGCAAAATAATTTGTTGCAAGATGTATTTTTGAACGGTGATTTATTAGTTGATGATACACTGACTGCGATTCGTCAACGCTCGTCCGTAAAATCATAATTTAACTTGTCGCAGTCTCAACAGCCGTCTTTATCAGACGGCTCTTTATCGTTAAAGCTAATTAACCCCTGCCATTGCCAAATATTTTTGGTGCAACTGTTCAAGTTTTAAATACAAATCGTCTAAGCTACCATTGTTGTCAACAATGTCATCGGCTTGTCTGAGCCTGTCATGACGCGACAGTTGATTTGCCATGATATTTTGAATACGTTCAGGTGTTTGACCATCACGTTGACTGGCGCGCTCAATCTGCAAGGACTGATGACTATCGACCACCAATACTCGCTCACACAGATTGGCTAATCCTGCTTCAGAGGCTTCTAACAGTAAGGGTGCTACCAAAATTACATAGGGCGACTGGGCAGTTGCTAGTAATTCTTTGGCACGGCTGCGAATGGCAGGATGGGTAATTTGTTCCAAATCCATTAACGCTTGCGCACTGCCAAACACATGCTCTCGCATGGCACGGCGATTAAGCTCACCTGCCTCATCAATCACCCAGTCACCAAATTTGGCGACAATTTTTTTTAGCGTTGGTGAACCTTTGGCAACGACTTCACGTGCCAATACGTCTGCATCAATAATGACAATTCCATGCTCAGCAAACCAACGGCTCACTTGTGATTTGCCGCTACCGATACCACCTGTAAGCCCCACTACCAACATCGCAACCCCTCCTTGATTCACACATAATTGACCCATAAATGACGTCATGACATTTTGCCTAGATACCACGACATTATTGATTGTCCATACAAGAATGCTATCATGCCTGCAATGGCGATATAGGGTCCAAATGCAAAAGGTTTACTCTCACCTGAGCGCTTCATTAATATCACACCCACAACCGAGCCGACAAACGCAGATAAAAGCACAATTAAGGGTAGCATCAAAGGCCCTAGCCAAGCCCCCAAAGCCGCTAATAATTTAAAATCGCCATGCCCCATCCCGTGCTTGCCCGTAATCAGCAAAAACAGTTGATACACAATCCACAGGCATAAAAACCCAAACACATAGCCAAAAATAGCCGCTGTGGGACTGACAAACAAGCCAAAGGCATTGACGAATAATCCTAATCCCGCTAACGGCAATGTAAATCGGTCAGGCAACAATTGGGTATCAAAATCAATGCCTGTTAAAGCGACTAATGTCCATGTGAGTGCTAATCCTGCCAGCGCTTGCCAAGTAACACCAAATTTCATCACCACCAACACAGACAAAATAGCGGTGATGATTTCTACAAGCGGATAGCGATAACTAATGGCGTTATGACACTCACTACATTTCCCTTTTAGCAGTAGCCAGCTAATAACAGGCATATTTTCAAACCAACGTATTGGATGCCCACAATGCGGGCAACAAGAGGCAGGACGGCTTAAGGTCATGGATTCATGATTGTCAATAACGGTTTCTGGATGGAGCAATAGCTGGCATTCGTTCTTCCACTGCTGCTCCATCATCAAAGGCGTGCGATAAATCACCACATTGAGAAAACTACCCACACACAAGCCCAAGATTGATACCATAATCAACGTCAGCCATTGCGACTGTTGTAGTAACAAAATAAAATCTGAAAAAATCCCCATCGTATTTAGCCCACCACCGAGCCCATTTGGAAAATTGGTAGATACATGGCAATCACCAGACCCCCTACCAGCACCCCCAAAATAGCCATAATCATCGGTTCCATCAGACTTGTTAACCCGTCTACGGCGTTATCCACTTCGTTTTCATAATAAGTCGCCACTTTATCAAGCATCTCCTCTAGACTACCTGACTCTTCACCAATACCAACCATTTGGATCGCCATACTCGGAAAAAGATTGGTAGAACGCATCGAAAACTGCAATTGTTGACCCGTCGCAACATCGCCTTTGATTTTTTGCGTGGCATTATAAAATACCACATTATTGGTTGCCCCAGCGGTTGAATCTAACGCATCAATCAGCGGCACACCTGCGGCAAAAGTGGTAGATAAAGTGCGGGAAAAACGCGCAACCACCGCTTGGTAAGCAATATTGCCAAAGATTGGTAATTTTAAGGTCAGTCGGTCTAAAAAATCATTAAAGGGCTTGCTACGTTTTTTAGCTTCAGAAAAGCCAACAACAGCGCCTGCAATGCTAAATAGCAATAACCACCACCATTTTTGCATCCACTCGGACATACTGACGACCATCCGGGTAAACGCGGGTAACTCTGCACCAAATGAATTGAATAAATCAGCAAACACCGGTACCACTTTGACCAGCAAAATAATGGTAACGATAATCGCAACCACGATAACCGCAATCGGGTATTTCAAGGCTTTTTTAATCTTTGCTTTTAGTAGCTCGCTTTTTTCTTTGTACGTCGCGACACGCTCAAGCATAGTTTCAAGTGCCCCTGATTGCTCACCTGCCTCTACTAATGAACAAAACAAGTCATCAAAATATCTAGGATGTTTGCGCAGCGCAGCAGCAAAGGTGCTCCCTGATTCCACTTCTGATTTGACACTAAGCACCAACTCTTTCATTGAGGGGTTATCAAGCGCATCTGCAACAATTTCAAACGACTGAGTAAGGGGAACGCCCGCTTTCATCATTGTAGCCAACTGCCGCACAAAGATAGCAATATCGATTGCCTTGATGCTTTTTTTCATTTGAAAAATAGGCTTGGGTTTTTTCTTAATCGTCTTGACTTTGATGCCTTGCTTGCGTAGTTGCGCTTTTGCCAGCTCAATATTGCGGCTGGTGGTTTCGCCTTTGACTTTTTCGCCACGGCGATTGACCCCATCATAGACAAAGTCTAATAACATTTCTGTTTGGACTTTTGCCATACCCTTCCCCTTAATATCTCAACTAATCTTCAACAAAGACGGATGAAAAATGCACTATTCGCTAGTAACACGATACATCTCTTGGATACTGGTCGTGCCTTTTAGAACCTTTAAAATGCCAGAGCGCCTTAAATCCCTAAACCCTTGCTTTAAGGCCGCGTCTTTAATCTCAATAGCGTTGCCGTCTTCCATAATAATTCGGGCAATCTCTGGTGTTACTTTCATCACTTCATAAATACCAACACGTCCTTTATAGCCATCGCGGCATTCAGAGCAGCCAACAGGCTCATAAATTACATTGCTGGTATCTGCCAAATCTTCTTCCGTAAAACCCATTTCAAGCAAGCTATTTTTTGGTACATCTGTCGGTTTCTTACAAGCTTTACACAGGCGACGGGCTAAGCGCTGTGCGATTACCAAATTGACTGAGGTGGCAATGTTAAAGGATGCCACCCCCATATTCCGCAGGCGCGTTAAGGTTTCTGGCGCTGAGTTGGTATGTAAGGTTGACAGCACCATATGCCCTGTTTGTGCAGCTTTAACAGCAATTTCCGCCGTTTCCAAGTCACGAATCTCACCGACCATCACAATATCAGGGTCTTGACGCAAGAATGATTTGAGCGCACTGGCAAAGGTCAAGCCAACTTTATTATTCACGTTGACCTGATTGATGCCTTCGAGGTTAATTTCAACGGGATCTTCTGCGGTGGATATATTGGTCTCAACTGTGTTTAAGATATTAAGACCCGTGTACAAGGAGACGGTTTTACCCGAACCAGTAGGGCCGGTAATCAATAACATCCCTTGCGGTTTTGCCAGCGCATCCATAAATAGCTGCTTTTGGTCAGGCTCATAGCCGAGTGCATCAATGCCTAGCATCGCTGATGATGGGTCTAAAATACGCAATACGATTTTTTCACCAAATAAGGTTGGCAGTGAATTGACACGAAAATCAATCGCCTTATCCTTGGAAATTTTTAATTTGATACGACCATCTTGCGGCACGCGGCGTTCAGAGATGTCCATTTGTGACATGACTTTCAGGCGGGCAGCAATTTTACCCGCTAGCTGCGTCGGTGGATTTGCCATTTTTTGTAACACCCCATCAATACGAAAACGCACGCGATAAGATTTTTCATAGGGTTCAAAGTGTAAGTCTGAGGCGCCCATGGTAATGGCTTTGATAAGCATCCCATTAACGAACTTGACGACAGGCGCTTCATCATTGACATCTAAATGACTGGTGGCACTACTGTCGTCATCGGCACGGGTTTCATCAAACTCCACCGCTTCCATATCATCAAAATCAGCTAAATTGGTGGTAGTAAAGATTTTTTCGATGAGTGATTTGATTTTGTGGTGCTCGGCAACGACTGTTTCAACGTTAAACCTTGTACCAAATCGCAGCGCATCTAAAGCATCTACCCTTGTTGGGTCACTCATGGCAACAAATAAGCGGCTACCTCGTTGGAAAATCGGCAGAATATTAAATTCGCGAATAATTTTTTCATCAACCGCTTCTTTTGGAATATAGTTGACATTGATGGCATCCAAATCAATGAGGGGATCGCCAAATTCTCGCGAAATCACCCACGCTACCGCGTCTGGTTGCGCCAATTTATTGTCAACCACATAGGCGATTAAATTTGTTTTTTGTTGCTGCGATTCTGCCAATACTTTTTGCATTGACGCTTCGCTAATTAGTCCTTCATGCACTAATCGCGATGCAATGCCACCAAAACCAGGAAGTGATGCTGCCATTGTTTTTCTCGTTCCCTCAATATTGATTCAAATGGGCTAATGTTTGCTAGTGTAAACTATTCATTTATATATTAACAAATCATTCTCGACAAATCCGTGAATTCAACGATAAATAATTTGTTATCGAATTTTATCTCTATCCATCAACCTTCATAAAACTGTTTTATACTTTATCCCTTCTTTAAACACCTCACTTGCGTGACCCAATAATTTATTCGGCAAATCGCGGCAATTGCTTATATAATACCTACCATTTTACGCCTAGTATTTTAAATATTCCTATTTTCATATCTTGATATCTTTAAATGGTGATGTTTTACATCATGATATGTTAAATAGCGTTACTTATATTTTAATGTTATCTTGACATTTATACGTGACAAATTCATAGATAACCATTTACCTCAATTGACAGGGACATTATGAAAGCATCTGATTATATAGCAAATTGGCAGAATTCTTGGGTGATTGCTAATTGGAAAATGAATCCTAGCACACAGCTGACTGTCACAGCCCTCATGACCGATTTACAGCAGCAGATACCTGCAGATGCACTGCAAAGCTGTAACGTGGTTGTCGCCCCGAGTTTTATACATTTATCGACCACACAACAAGCCATCCAACATGGGTCATGCAACATCGGGTTAGCTGCGCAAAACTTATGCGCACAACACGCTGATAAAGGCGCGTTTACTGGGGAGGTTTCGGGTGCTCAGCTCAAGGACGCTCAGGTAAATTATGTTTTAGTCGGACATTCAGAACGCCGTCAATATTTTAATGAAGATGACGCTTGCTTAATCCAAAAAATTCGCAATGCCTTTGCACACGATTTAACCGTTGTTTTTTGTATCGGTGAAACACAAGACCAGTATGAGCAAAATCAGACCCATGATGTGCTAGCAGCGCAATTAATGGTAGTTAAACAACTAGCCGCCGAATTTGCTAACGCCAAATTTGAAGGCGCCCAATTGGGTAACTTAGCATCGCGATTGATTATTGCTTATGAACCCGTTTGGGCAATTGGTACAGGTAAAATCCCAACCATACAAGAAGTACAAAACATTCATGCCTTTATCAACACCACCTTAACCGACATCGATGCCTCTTTAGCGACCACACCAATATTGTATGGCGGCAGTGTGAAAGCGGATAATGCTGCAGAGATCGCCCAATGCCCAAATGTAAATGGGGTGTTGGTAGGTGGGGCATCACTTGACGCGACTGGCTTTACACAAATTATTCAAGCATTTGCCCAAATTTAAGGTAAAATATCACCCATTTAAAAATTTTTACTTTTGCCACTGACAGCCTTCTTGTTGGGCATCAGTGCTATCAAGTTTTGTAGAGATAAGTATGTATAATGCAATTTTAGTGGTTCATATCATTGTCGCGATTTCAATGATTGGTCTGATTTTGGTCCAACATGGTAAAGGTGCCGATGCCGGGGCTTCATTTGGTGCAGGGGGTTCGGCAACCGTATTTGGTGCGTCTGGCTCTGCCAATTTTTTGACGCGCTTGACGGCGGTTTTAACAGCAATCTTCTTTATTACCAGTATGACACTGGCAGTATTTGCTAAACAGCAATCACTATCTAGTCGTACCCTTGATACTAGCCTAGCGACTAATACTGCGCCTGCAAGCCCTACACCTGCCAAGTAAGTTATTAAAAAAATTGTTGCGTTATTGGTAGTTTTGACCTAGAATACAGCGTCTATTTTAGAGTGTTGTTATTTAAAAAAAACAGCTTGGTTAAAGTAGTTTGGTTTTTTGCGATTGTGGTGGAATTGGTAGACACGCTACCTTGAGGTGGTAGTGCCGCAAGGTGTGAGGGTTCGAGTCCCTCCATTCGCACCAACTAAATTAATTTTAAATAACTGTTGACAAGGTTAATATCTCACTCTATAATACGCTCTCTAAATTGTTGCGGGGTGGAGCAGTCTGGTAGCTCGTCGGGCTCATAACCCGAAGGTCGTTGGTTCAAATCCAGCCCCCGCTACCACTTTTCTAGTAGCATTGCTTTGGTATCATTACTAGAAAAATCAATTTAGACACACTTTTATTGATTTAAAAGCCCACCAATTAGTTTGTGGGTTTTTTTGTATCTGTTGGTTTCGAAAAAACTTAAGTTTTGCTAAATTAGCGGTTGCGTTTTAGTAATGTGCCAATTTTTAAAATTAGCTTTTAAAATCAACAAAGATGTTAATAATCAACTCTAAAGGATATCATGAAACTATCAACGAAAGTTGCTGAACTGACCCAAATCATTGAGCCAGCAGTAACTGCCTGTGATGTGAGCTTGTGGGGTATTGAGTTTGTACCACAAGGTCGACGCTCTCTTCTTCGTATTTATATTGAAGCCCTACCTGAAGACCGTGCCGAAGGCAAACAAGTCACCATTGAAGACTGTGCTGCGGTCACCCACCAAGTCGGTGGTGTGTTAGACTTACACGACCCGATTGCAGGCGAGTATCTACTTGAGGTGTCTTCACCCGGTTTGGACCGCGCGTTTTTTTCTGCTGAGCAGCTGCATGACTATGTGGGGCAAACCCTCAGCTTACGATTGATTCATGCGATTGGACAAGGTAGTGATAAGCGCCGTAAAGTAACAGGCGAATTGGTCAATATTGACGAGCGCCAGTTGACGGTCAAAACCGAAAATGGTCAAGTCAATGACCAACTTTTAACCATCGAGCTTGATAATATTGATAAAGCCAATTTGGTCTACCAATTTTAGCTTTTAAATTTGGGGTTAACGCCTTTTTTACGCTATGTCTTCTAGCTAACTTTTTTCTAGCTAAAAGCAAGATTTTAAAGAATAAAGTCTAGAATGACTTAAATTATAGGTGATTACATGAATCGAGAAATTTTAACGGTCGTTGAAACCGTCAGTAATGAAAAAGGCTTAAATCCTGAAGATATTTTTGAAGCGATTGAGCAAGCCTTGGTGGTATCGACCAAAAAGAAAGTTTATAGTGAGCAGCCTGAAGTTGCCGTGCGCGTGCATATCAATCGCAAAACAGGTGACTATGACACTTACCGTTATTGGACAGTAGTGGCAGATGAAGATCATGAAATGCCTGCCTGTCAGCTAGCGATTAGTGATTTGGATGAAAACGAGTGGAAAATCGGCGACGTCAAAGAAGAACAAATCGAGTCCATTGAATTTGGTCGTATTGCCGCTACCCAAGCCAAACAAGTCATCATTCAAAAAATCCGTGAAGCTGAACGTTCACTGGTGGCAGATGCGTTTGAACATCGTATCGGCGAGATGATTACGGGTGAAGTCAAAAAACCGGCGCGCGATGGTTATATCATTGATTTGGGCGATAATGTCGAAGGCTATCTACCCCGCGATAAAATGTTGCCGCGTGAGCAGTTACGCATTAAAGGTCGTATCAATGCGATTTTAGAGCAAGTCAATCGTGATAACCGTGGTGCTCAGCTCGTATTGTCTCGTACCTCACCACAAATGCTGACAGCACTGATGCAAAAAGAAGTACCAGAGATTGCTGAGCAAATCATTGAAATTCGTGATGTTGCGCGTCAGCCTGGCTTACGTGCTAAGATTTCAGTCAAAACCAATGACCATCGTATCGACCCTGTCGGTGCTTGTATTGGTATGCGCGGCACCCGTATTCAAGCCGTTCAACAAGAGCTTGAGGGCGAGCGTATCGACGTAGTGGTATGGTCGGATGATGCAGTGCAATACATTATCAGCGCATTGGAACCTGCGGATGTTGATCGTATTATTCTTGATGAAGATACCAAAACTGCAGATATCATCTTTGCCACTAACGATCAGTTAGCCCGTGCGATTGGCTCACAAGGTCAAAACGTGCGCCTTGCATCAGAATTAACAGGCTATCGTCTTAACATGATGCTCGAAGAAGAGTACAATGCTCAACAAGAATCAGAAACCAAAGTGTATCGCGACCTATTCTACACACGTCTTGAAGTCGATGAAGATTTGGCACAAGCCTTGGTGGATATAGGATTTACCTCACTTGAAGAAGTTGCGTATGTCCCTGCTGAGACTTTCTATGACATCGATGGGCTAGATGATGACGCTATCGACGCAATCCAAGAACGTGCCAAAGAGGCGGTGATCGCCGATGAATTGGTCAAACAACAAAATATTAAAGAGCCAAGCCAAGAGCTTCTAAACCTTGAAGGCATGACTCAAGCATGGGCCTACAAGCTTGCCGAACGTGATGTCATCACCGTCGACGACCTTGCCGAACAAGCCATCTTTGATATCCAAGATATCGAAGGTCTTGATGAAAAGACCGCTGGTGAGCTCATTATGAAAGCCCGTGAATCATGGTTTAATTAAAAAAGGTGTATGAATGGCAGATAAAACCGTAAAAGAACTTGCAGCAATGACCAAAAAGACCGTTGAAGCAATTAATAATCAACTGGTCAAGGCAGGGCTGTCTGCGCGCGGTGACAATGACATCGTCACCGATAGCGAACAACAAAAACTGGTCAGCTTTTTACAACAAAGTCATGGTCAAAATGACAAACCTCGCATTAGCTTAAAAAGCAAAACCACTTCTACTGCGCGGGTGACAGGCACTTCTGGTAAAGCCAAAAGTGTCAATGTTGAAGTACGCAAAAAAATGGTATTTGATAAACCAAATCCCAATAAAATCGCTGAAGAACTAGCGTTGCGTGAAGCAGCGGCCAAAGAAGCTGAAGAAAAAGCGCGTTTGGCAAAAGAAAAAGCCGCCCAAGAACAAGCTGAAAAAGACAAAGCCAAACAAGCCGCTGAAGCGCGTCAACAAGCCACCCTTGCAGCAATGCGTGCTAACCTAGGTGGCGGTAGTCAAGCTGCCAAAGAGCACACAACCACCAGTGTGGTAGTGAAAAAAGGCAACAAAACCGCGGCAATCGAAGTCAAAAAAGCTGACAAAAAACCTGCGCCGAAAAAAGAATCGGATAGTGAACGCAAAGCGCGTGAAGCAGAAGAAGAACGCTTACGTCAAATCGAATCAGAAAATCGCCGTAAAGCCGCTGAAGAAGCTCAGCAGCGTACCCTTGAGCAAATGCGCCAAATGGCGAGTAAATATAGCGAAACCGATACTGAAACTACGATGGTTGTCAAAAAAGATGAACCATTGGCAGAAGGTTTGGTGGGCGCAGCGCTTGAAGACTCATTTGAACAAGAACGCCGTGAAATTAAACGCGGCACCGCAAGCACTGCCAACAAAAACCGTCGTCGTCGCCGTGACGATGAAGGTGAGCAAGAGATTAAGAACCGTAGTCGCGGCTTAAAATCATCGCAAGCCAATAGACACAAATTTGAAAAACCGGTTGAGAAAATCGTGCATAACGTTGAAATCGGTGAGACCATCGTGGTGTCTGAACTTGCCCAAAAAATGGCAATCAAAGTACGCGAAGTCGTCAAAATGTTAATGAAAATGGGCGAGTTGGTCCGTGAAAACGAATCCATCGACCAAGAAACCGCTGCCCTACTTGTTGAAGAAATGGGTCATAACCCAGTGCTTGTCAGCTCAACGCAAGTTGAAGATTCACTACGTGAAGCGGTTGGCGAGAAAAGTAGCAACGTCCAAGCGCGTCCGCCTGTGGTTACCATCATGGGTCACGTTGACCATGGTAAAACGTCCCTGCTGGATAAAATCCGTTCAAGTAAAGTGGCATCGGGCGAAGCAGGTGGTATTACTCAGCATATCGGTGCTTATCATGTGCAGACTGACCAAGGCGTTATTACTTTCTTAGACACCCCAGGTCACGCCGCATTTACCGCGATGCGTTCTCGTGGTGCCAAAGCGACGGATATCGTGGTGTTAGTGGTCGCAGCCGATGATGGTATGATGCCACAGACCGCTGAGGCGATTGACCATGCGCGTGCCGCAGGTACCCCGATTATCGTGGCTATCAACAAGATGGATAAAGACAGTGCCGATCCAGACCGCGTCCTCAACGAACTGACCACCAAAGAAGTCGTTCCTGAAGAATGGGGCGGTGACACACCGGTAGTCAAAGTCTCTGCGTTAACAGGTCAAGGTATTGATGAACTGCTTGAAGTGATTAACCTACAGGCAGAAGTGATGGAACTTGAAGTCGCTACTGACGGTGCAGCACAAGGTGTGGTGATTGAATCACGTCTTGAAAAAGGACGCGGTGCAGTGGTCAGCCTACTGGTCAAACAAGGTACTTTAAACCAAGGTGATTTGGTACTTGCTGGTGAATATTATGGTCGTGTCCGTGCTATGACCAATGAAAACGGTCAAAAAATTACCTCAGCGGGTCCTTCTATCCCTGTTGAAATCCTAGGTCTGCCTGATACGCCAGCGGCTGGTAGCGAGTTTATGGTGGTCTCAGATGAGAAACGTGCGCGCGAAGTTGCAGAATATCGCGCAGATCGTGAGCGTGAAAAAGTGCTTGAACGTCAAGCCAAATCACGCTTAGAAAACTTGTTTGACCAAATGAGCGATGCCAAACTGCCTTCCGTTAATTTGATTCTCAAAACTGACGTTCGAGGTTCACTAGAAGCCTTGTTAACCGCGCTTGATGAGTTATCTACCGATGAAGTTAAAGTTAAAGTCATCTCATCGGGTGTCGGTCCAATCACCGAATCGGATGTGGTACTCGCCGAATCAAGTGAAGCGGTATTATTAGGCTTCAACGTTCGTGCTGATAGCGCCGCCAAACGCAAAGCGGATGAAGCAGGCCTAGATATTCGCTACTATAGTGTTATCTATGGGTTGATTGATGATGTGAAAGCAGCAATGAGCGGTTTACTTGCGCCAGAACATCGTGAGCAAATCTTGGGTATCGCTGAAGTACGTGAAGTCTTCCACTCTAGTCGCTTTGGTTATGCAGCCGGTTGTATGGTGACAGAAGGTAATATCATCCGTAACAAGCCAATTCGGGTATTGCGTGATGACCAAGTTATTTTCACCGGTCAATTACAATCATTACGTCGCTTCAAAGAGGATGTTAATGAGGTGCGCGCTGGTATGGAGTGTGGTCTAGCGGTGAAAGGTTATGAAGTAAAAGAAGGCGATAAGATTGAAGTCTTCGAAATTCATGAAGTCAAACGTACCTTATAAGTTAAGCTGACAACCTAATACTGCCAGCTTGCTATTAGCAACCTTTCCAGGGGTCTAATTAATCTAGGTTAATTAGACCTTTTTTTACTATAAAAAGGATTACCAATGAATCAACGTTTACAACGTCTTGCCGATCAAATTCAGCGCGACCTAGCGGTTTTGATTCGTGACGAGATTAACGACCCACGCTTGACTGGGTTTGTGACCATTTCTAGTGTCAAAATCAGCCCGGACTTGGGTTATGCTGATATTTATGTCACCATCATGGAAAAGTCGATGGATGATGCCATGGCAAAAGATTATCATACCGAGAGCTTAGAAGTGCTGAACAAAGCATCAGGTTTTTTGCGTACTGAGCTCAGTCATTTGCTAAAAACCCGCACTACCCCACGTCTGCGCTTTCACTATGATGAAGTGACAGCTAACGCTAACTATATGATGAACCTCATTTCTAAAGCGGTACAAAGTAGCGAAGGTCAGCCATCAGACGACTGATGCGTTGCAGGCTATAATAAGCTTATTTGTCACTTTGAGTCATTAACAGGGATGTTGAATGCAGTTACTTTGGGGTATCATTAAGTTTATCGTCATTATTCTCTCAAGCCTGTGGGTCGGGGTATTTGTATGGACGCATCAGCCCTTAGGCAGATATGTCAGTCTGGCACTGATTAGCGTATGGGTATTTTTTACCCTCGCTGTTTTGGTCAGTATCATCAAACCGACCCTATTTTCATCCCTACTTTCTCATCAGTCTTTATTACTGATTTTTTTTGCGGTGGTGGCGATTGCCATTGTCAGTTTTTTTTCGATGTCAGCTAGCAATGAGCGTGATTGGAACCCCGAAGTTGCCCAAATGTTAGACTATCGGCTTGACAGTGATGGCAACACACTCACCATTAGCAATGTTAGAAATTTTGATTGGCAAGATAAAACCCATTTTCAGCCGCGCTGGGAAACTAGGCAATACGACTTGGCAAAGCTGCAAACTGTCGATTTTATTGCCTCTTATTGGATGGGCGATGCCATTGCCCATACGCTAGTGAGTTTTGGGTTTAGTGATGGAAAGCAGCTTGCGTTATCTATCGAGATTCGCAAAGAAGTCAATGAACAATTTAGTACGCTGGGTGGATTTTTTCGCAAGTTTGAATTGGTGATTATCGCTGCGGATGAAAAAGATATTATTTATACCCGTAGTAATATCCGTCATGAAGATGTTTATATTTATCCCATCAATATGCCAAAAGACCATATTCAAGCGCTGCTGCTTGCGTATCTCGCGAAAGCTAAGTCCTTAAAAACGCAGCCGACATGGTATAATTCATTGGTAAATAACTGTACCACGGCAATTTATGAGCTGATTGATGATATCCAACCTTTGCCATTTGATTATCGTATCCTGTTATCGGGCTATATTCCCAGTTATCTGTATGACCAGCAATTGATTGATAACCGCTATAGCTTGCAGCAGTGGCAACAACGCGCACATATTAACCCAAAGTCAAAGCCGTATTCTGTCAACCACCCTATCAGCGCAGCAGATTACTCGCAGCTGATTCGAACCGACTTTTAATGAATTGATAAATCCATAACATGATGACCCAACCAAAAATAGCCAAATCCATCGTCTCTGGTGTTTTACTGATTGATAAACCGCAAGGGATGACCTCCCAGCAAGTGGTATCAAAAGTCAAATACTTGCTCAAATCTGATGTGCACGACAGTAAAAAAGCGGGTCATACCGGTACCCTTGACCCAATGGCAACAGGCTTGCTGCCGATTTGTTTGGGAGAAGCGACCAAGTTTAGCCATTACCAACTCGATGCGGTCAAGTCTTACCAAGCCATTATCAAACTTGGCGAGCAAACCGATACCGGGGATGCTGAAGGTCAGATAATTACCACGAGCCCTGTACCGCATGTGACACAAGCAATGTTACAAAGCGTCACTGAGCAATTTTTGGGTGAGATAATGCAGGTGCCGCCCATGTATTCCGCGCTCAAAAAAGACGGCAAAAAACTGTATGAACTAGCTCGTGAAGGTATTGAGGTGGAGCGAGCAGCACGTCCTCTCATCATTTATGAGCTGTCACTCACTCCCCTATCCGATCAACAATTGCAATTAACCGTTACTTGCTCCAAAGGAACCTATGTGCGCGTGCTGGCTGAAGATATTGCCAAAGCACTGGGCACAGTAGGACATCTGACAGCGCTTAGGCGTGTACAGACGGGTGATTTTGAGATTGCTAATGCCATCACCTTAGCCGATTTTGCCGCGCTCGATATTGCAGCGCGGTTTGATAAGCTATTAGCAGTGGATGCCTGCATTCACTCACTACCAAGCTTACTATTAGACGATAGCCAATCAAAGCGCATCCGACAAGGTCAACGCTTAAATGTCAAGACCACCATGTTAACTCAGCAGCTCATCTTAACCGCCAATCAAATGTTTCGCTTGTTTGACGACCAGCAGCAATTTTTGGGTACCGGACTACTTGAACCCAATGGGCGTTTACAACCGATGAAGCTAGTCAATTTAAATTAGCCACGATAAGTCAAAAAATCTATCCATCTTGCTAATTTTTTGCTGTATTCACATAATTTGCTCAATGAGCGATGCGATGTCACAAAGCGAGTACGTTTTTTATGCATTGATACAAAACGTGACGCTTTGCTAGCAGTTTTTACCCAGCGATTTCTTTATTCTTAGTGATATTGATTCATTTGCTTCTTTGCTTAGCAAGCTTTGCTAATAAAGAACAAACAGCGGTTTATTTAGAGAACTTTATATAATTAATAAATTAAAAATCAAATAGAAAAATCAAATAATAATCTCAAAATAAAGCGCCAACCTTACAGATGAATCAATAAGAACAACAATTTTTTTCTTTAACTATCTTTAACTTAAATAATGAAATAATAGGATAATTACCATGGCTAAGATTGCTATTTTACTTGATACCGACTTTGAACAAGTCGAATATACCCAAACCAATGACCTCCTTAAAGCTAAAGGTCACCAAACCACTTTAATCACCACACAACCACAAAAACAAGTGCGTGGGCTTAATCATACTGACCCTGCTGACACCTTTACCGCTGATTTATTAATTGGTGAAGCCAACGCAGCCGATTATGATGCTATTGTGTTACCAGGTGGCGGTGCCAATGCCGATGTGTTGCGGGCGAATACCGATGCCCAAGCGATGGTAAAAGCGTTCATGAGTGCGGGTAAACCTGTCGCAGCGATTTGTCATGCACCGTGGATTTTTGCGGATACCGAAATTGCGCGTGGTAAAAAATTAACCGCTTATAAAACCATTGCTGTTGACCTAAAAAATGCAGGTGCGCAGTTTGAAGACAAATCAGTGGTGATAGATGGTAATTTGATTACCAGTCGTCAACCTGAAGATATTCCAGATTTTGCTGAAGCGATTGACCAAGCATTGACTAAATAAGTGTGAATAACTATAAGAACCATAAGAAAAGGAGATTTCCATGCAACCAACCACCATGACAGATTTTGAAAAAATGGAAAAGAAAGCGCCCGAAGCGACGTTTGTTGCTGACACAACGCCTAATGATGCGGATGAAGTGACTTCTGATAAACTCACCACCGCGCCACAAGAGCAGCTTGACCGTCTGCATAGCGAAACACCCAAACAACCTACGGGCAACCAGTAAGTTGAAAGCTTGAATTTATTAAAAGCCTTAATAAATTCAACACCCTAATGCAAATTAGGGTTTTTTTATTGGTCAATATTTGCTAAAATAATGCTCCTTTTTGACGGTTAACTACTGAGAAGCGTGGTTATCCTGATTTTTTTACACTAATCGACTCGATTGTTAGCCGATTAGGCTTCTCATTTTATGCTAAAAAAGCTAGGAAAACATTATGTTGACTAACCAAGACCGCGCAGACGTAATCGCAAAATTTCAACGCTCTGAAAATGACACAGGTTCTCCAGAAGTTCAAGTGGCGTTATTAACAGCGCGTATCAATGACTTACAACCACACTTTAAAGCACACAAAGCTGACCATCACAGCCGTCGTGGTTTGATTCGTATGGTTAACTCACGCCGTACGTTACTTGATTACTTAAAACGTAAAGATGCAGACCGTTATACTGCATTGATCAATGAATTAGGCTTACGTCGCTAATTTATCAGCACGTTATGAGCTTTATTCAATCAGCGGCTGCTTTTGGGTAGCCGCTTTTTTATGGGTTCAATATTTTTAGCCAATTTTGTTTTCACTTTTACCCTCGCTGTTAGCTTAGTTATTACCCATCGTTTGCTATTAGGGGTTAAAGCGCAGTTAAAAGGTGGTGATTCGCCACAAAACTAGGTAAAATAGACAACGCATTGTGCCTGCACAATCGCAGTTTACACTTACTTTTTTCAAAGTATTTTTTAATTTAGGCTGATTTAAGGCTGCTATCAAGCGAATTGGTAGATTGCTTCTAACGTTTGTATTTTTTGAAAAGAACACAAACGTTAGGGGCTATTACTAAAACTTAAATCGCCCTATTCATCACACAAAGGATAAAACCGCATTATGTTTAATATCATTACTAAAGAATTCCAATATGGTAATCAACAAGTTACGTTAGAAACGGGTCGTATTGCACGCCAAGCTAATTCAGTGGTCGTCCATATGGGCGGCGTCTCTGTGCTAGTGGCTGTTGTGGTAAAAGACGAGGCGCAAGCGGGTCAAAACTTTTTTCCATTGACCGTCAACTACCAAGAAAAAATGTACGCTGCTGGTAAAATCCCAGGTGGCTATGGCAAACGTGAAGGTCGCCCATCTGAGATGGAAACCTTGACTTCACGCCTCATTGACCGCCCGATTCGTCCATTGTTTCCAGAAGGCTACTTTAACGAAATCCAAGTGACCGCCACGGTGATTTCGTCAGACAAAAAACAAGATGCTGATATCGCAGCGATGATTGGTACTTCAGCGGCATTGGCAATTTCATCAGCGCCATTCAATGGTCCGATTGGTGCGGCACGTGTCGGTTTTATCAATGATGAATATGTGCTAAACCCAAACCATGAAGCGCTAAAACAAAGCTCGCTCGATTTGGTGGTCGCGGGCACGTCGTCTGCGGTATTGATGGTCGAATCTGAAGCCAAAGAATTGTCAGAAGACCAAATGCTTGGCGCGGTACTATACGGTCACGCCCAGCAACAAGTCGTGATTGATGCCATCAATGAATTTGCCAAAGAAGTTGGCGTACAAAAAAACCAATTCGTTGCCCCTGCCGTCAACGAAGCCTTGCAAACTACCCTACAAAATCAATTTGCTGCAGCGATTTCAGAAGCATATACCATCAGCGAAAAAGCCAACCGTTATACTCGCCTTGATGAAATCAAAAACCAAGCCATTGAAGCCTTAGCCGGTGATGCGGAAGCCGAAGGCTATGCCGACAACGTGGCACAAATCAAAGAGCTATTTGAGACCCTAAAATATCGTACGGTCCGTGACAATATTTTGTCTGGCAAACCCCGTATCGATGGTCGTGACTTGCAAACTGTCCGTGCCCTAGACATCCAAGTCGGCGTACTGCCTTACACGCATGGTTCAGCGCTATTTACGCGCGGTGAAACACAAGCGCTCGTTACCACCACGCTTGGCAACAGCCGTGATGTTAACATGATTGACACCCTTGCGGGCACCAAACAAGACCACTTCATGCTGCATTATAACTTCCCAAGTTACTCAGTGGGCGAAACGGGTCGCGACAGCGGTCCAAAACGCCGTGAAATCGGTCATGGTCGCCTAGCACGCCGCGGTGTACAAGCCATGCTGCCAGATAGTGACCGTTTCCCATACGTGATTCGTATTGTATCTGACATCACCGAATCCAATGGTTCATCGTCAATGGCATCTGTCTGTGGCGCATCACTGGCGTTAATGGATGCCGGCGTACCACTAAAAGCGCCTGTTGCTGGTATCGCAATGGGTCTGGTTAAAGAAGGCGAGCGTTTTGCCGTGCTGTCTGACATCTTGGGTGATGAAGACCACCTAGGCGATATGGACTTTAAAGTCGCGGGTTCTGCCAATGGCGTGACTGCACTACAAATGGATATCAAAATTGAAGGTATCACCCCAGAGATTATGGAAAAAGCCCTGCACCAAGCGCATGCGGGTCGTATCCATATTTTAAATGCGATGAATGAAGTGATTTCAACCAGCCGTAAAGAAATCAACGCCCATGCACCAAACTTTGCGGTGATTGATATCGATCCTGAAAAAATCCGTGACGTGATTGGTAAAGGTGGTGCAACCATTCGCCAATTGACTGAAGAAACAGGCGCAGTGATTGATATTGATGACAATGGTACCATTCGTATCTTTGGTGAAAACAAAGCAGCGACCAAAGCCGCGATTGCTAAAATCGAGGCGATTACAGCAGAAGTAGAAGTTGGCAAGACTTATACAGGTAAAGTGGCTCGTATTGTTGAGTTTGGTGCGTTTGTCAATGTATTACCTAACACTGACGGTCTGGTGCATATCTCACAAATCTCTGATGCGCGTATCGAGAATGTGAATGATGTGCTAAAAGAAGGTCAAATGGTGAATGTACTGGTACAAGACATCGACAACCGTGGTCGTATTAAACTTACCATGAAAGGGGTGGATCAAACACTTGCGCCAACTGAATCTGCTGATTCTGAAACGTCTGCAGCTGAATAATCATCTGTTACAAGCAAGAAAACCGTCTTAGTTAAGGCGGTTTTTTATTTTTACAAAGTTTTAGTCAAAATTTATTGGAATAGTCGAAAGTTAGAAATCTTTAAACCCTAACTTATCACAAATTTACATCACTATAATTTGCCAAAAGTCCTATTGAACCACAGTTTCCATAATTACCATAACTTCCGATGCTACCGTAATTTCCATGCATTCCAAAATTTGTACTCTTATACGGTGATGAATTGTTAAAAATTAATCGATTTTTATATAATATTTCGCCCAAATACTTACCATCCATGTCTATAAATATTTGATAAGAATCAAGATAATGTCCTATATTATCGCCTGAAGTATTATAAAGTTGATTGTTGTTAAAATTTGCTATATGGTATCCTTTACTATTAAATAAAGCTTGCATTGAGCGACTCCTTTTTAATTTTCTAGATTAAAAATACTATCTGTATAACACTAAATTCAAATTACTAACAGGCTGAAGGTATTTTTCCATCAACGGTAAAATATCGTCAACAAAATCCATGCCATCAGGCACAAGCAGTTCATCACTTGCCAATATCGCCACACGGCGAATACCTTGATACCGTCCCCAATCAAACACAATTTTCTCTAACTTTTGTAACGCTGACACGATATACTCAACATGCGGCGGATTTTCGGTAAATTCTGTGATTGCCATATCCACGATGAACTGTGGCTTTGACAACGCCCCACCGACTGCCATACCCGCCAAATCACGCTGCGGCGTAAACTTTAACACATCACCGAGTAACAGCTGCGAACGCTCACAGGCTTGCTTGTAAACGGTGTAATGCTCAGGATAAAGCGATTGGTACTTAAGTAAGGCACGATGACGAAAAATACCTGACACCGGGACGGGCATGATGAGCGCTTGATAGCGGTCTTGAAACAAGGTTTTTTTATCGACTTGGGTCAGCACTACTTAACCTGCCAGTTATTTATTGATTATTATTTGTGGGTGGTTATTTGTTAGCGGCTTTTTGCTGTTCAAGCTGTGCAACTTGCTGTTCTAGCAGCTGGATACGCTCTTCTTTTTTACTACTCAGCTCATTCATCATACGCAGCTGGTCTTGCATCATGGCTTCTTGCTCTTTTAGCTGCGCGCTCTGCTCTGACAATCGACTCAGCTCTTCTTTGGCAATCGCCGGATCTTCAGGTAGGGTCGGCGCAAGAATTTCTTCTGGCGTGATTGCCGGTAGCGCTGCGGTCGCATGGGCTAAGCTAGTGGTTGCATCCACTGCGACGGTTGACGCGGCAGGTAAGCTAGCGCTAGCTTGTGGTTTTACTATAGGCGCTGCAGTTTTGGGTGTTGCGTGTGCTTGGGTCTGCGTCTGTGTCTGTTTCTGTGACTGCGCGGTGGATTTGTTCGGCTCGCTTGACTGCCCCATAAAAAACCATGCCAAGGTAGCCAGTACCAACCCTGCACCCACTAGCAACCCAAGTTGATTGCGTTTTTTTAACGTCCGTTTCGCTAGTGTTTTACCTGCCGGCCTTAAAAATGGGTTTGGCGTCTGGGCGATAATCGGTTTAATTTCGGGTTTTGTTTTGGTTAATAGAACGGGTGGCGTCGTCTCGATAGTTTCGATAGTCTCAATAGCCTCGATAATTTTTTTATCACTACTTTCATCACTAATTTGTGGTGCGATGGGCTGTGCTTGCGCGCTATGGGGGTCTGATTCTAGGCTTAGTTTTAGGTCTGGGTCTGGCTTAGCTGCTAGCGGTAGGTTATCAATATCAAATATCGGCGTGTTATCGGTTGTCTGTGACGGTACCGGCTGTGATACTGTCGCTGTATTAGCAGTGTCTTCGATAGTCACAGTGGTGTTGGCTTCAACATCACTGGGTAACTCATCCAAATCAAAATCATCAAAACTGAGCTTTTTGGGTGCGAGGGTATCAGCCGCTTTTGTGTTATCTGCCGTATAGTCCGTTTTGCCATGAAGTAATTCATCTTCTAACTGGTTTAAATCAATGCTATCTAGCGAAAACGCATTTTTGATTGCTGTCGTGTTTGGGGATGTGTTTGGAGGTGTGTCTGGGTAGTTAGCCGCTTGCATCGGTGGCTGATTAGTTGTATCAAGCTGCAACGCATTATCTGACACGCCTATCATTGGATTTTCAGCCAGCTGTGATGATGGATTGGCATCTTCGCTAGTCGGGGCTGTAGAGTCATTGTCTTTTTTTAGGCTAAATAATTTCATGTTGGGTCAATATCCCTATCCATGTCGGGCGGGTCAGATGTCTGTACGATTTCATGCTAGCGATGTATATACCATGCTGGCATGAAAATGATGGTGTACATTCGTTTGCTTGTTACTATAACAAACCGCAATCAAAAATAACAACTTTTGAGACAAAAACCTACTTTGAACGCCATACTTTGACTACCCTAATTGTATCAGGGACGCTTAAACTCGTTAACCTTGCCAAAATTTACCCAAACCGCTTAAACTTAGCTTATTTAAACCTAACAATACCCGCGCCATCGTCGCCATAATGAACAGTTTCCTGATGATTGGACTGCTGAATGTCAATGATATCATCGGGTGTTGGGCGACGCTCGGTATAGCCACATGCCGTACATTCGATATACTCATCATACTCGGGCTGATATAGCTGAATCTGAACAACTTTATCCAGTGCTTTGCAGCTTGGACAAGCCACCCCTGCCAAAAATTGACGTTTGGGGCGATTGGATTGATATCTCATAGTTTCTTCTTTTTACTAGCCTGTATTTTGACAACCGTGTTACCAAGCTTGGGTATTGGCGTTATCGGTGTCATCGCTCAGCAGTTCATCATAGCTGCTGGTTAAAAATCCCGAGTGGCGTAACAGCGCATCAATACGGGCTTCACGACCGCGAAATGCCTCAAAGTTGGCTTTTGCAGATTGGCTACCGCCTTTGGCTAAAATGTTATCGCGGAAAGATTTACCAGCGTTTTTATCAAAAATACTGGTCTCTTCAAACTTGCTAAATGCATCGGCTGACAACAGTTCTGCCCATTTGTAAGAATAATACCCTGCCGCATAGCCACCTGCGAAAATATGGCTAAAACCATTGGCAAAACGGTTATAACTGGCGGTCGGCATAATCGACACATCGGCACGCACGCTATCGAGTAACGCCAATAACTGGGGATAGTCGGGTGCTGGGGTTTTGGCATGCAATAACAAATCAAATAGCGCAAACTCTAGCTGGCGCAGGGTTTGCATGCCGCTTTGGAAATTTTTGGCAGCGAGCATACTTTGTAGCATGCTCTCTGGCAACGTTTCACCGGTATCGACATGACGGCTGATTAATGCAATCCCTTCAGGGTGCCATGCCCAGTTTTCCATAAACTGACTGGGTAGCTCAACTGCATCCCACTCGACCCCATTCACGCCTGCCACATCGCCAACATTCACTTCAGTAAGCAGATGGTGCAGCCCATGTCCAAACTCATGAAAGAGCGTTAACACTTCATCATGGGTTAATAAGCTGGGTTTGCCACGCTGTGTGCCCGTTGGCGCAGGGCTAAAATTTGCCACCATAAAACAAACGGGTAACTGCTTATAACCGCTATCATCGTGTTGATAACGCGCTTGAAAGCCACTCATCCATGCGCCACCGCGTTTGCCAGGGCGAGCATATAAATCAAAATAAAAACCACCGATAAGCTGCTGATGTTCATCAAAAACTTGATAAAAACGCACGTCATCATGCCAGCGCTGCGTGCTTGCAGTTTTATCTTCAATTTGAATGCCATACAGTTTTTGCACAATCTCAAATAAGCCTGCGATGACTGTCGGCACTGGGAAGTAAGGACGCACTTGTTCTTGCGATAGATTAAATTGACGTTGTTTGACTTTTTCTGCCAGATACGCCGTATCCCAAGGTCGCACCTCATCGCCCTCATCACCGATGCCAAACGCCAAACCTTCAACCTGCAGTTGTTTTAAATCCTGCATGGCAAAGGGTCGTGCTTTGTCTGCCAAATCCCGTAAAAACTGCTCTACAGTGTCGACATTGTCCGCCATTTTGGTGGCAAGCGATAACTCAGCAAAATTGTCATAGCCCAATAACTGGGCTTTTTGTGCGCGTTTTGCCAAGATATCCGCCATAATATCGGCATTGTTAAATTCTGGCTGCGCTGACAATTCAGAGGCACGGGTGACATACGCACGATACAAGGTTTCGCGTAACTCGCGGTCATCGGCATAGGTCATCACCGCAAGATAAACTGGGATATCAAGTGTCGCGACATAAGGCGTTGCCAATACTTGCTCAGGGAATTTTTCTGTGTATCGCCTGCCCGCATCTGCCAACATGGCAAGCGCAGATTCCGGCAGTCCTGCCAGTTGCGATTCGCTTAACGGTAAAAAGTAGCTTTGGGTAGCATCGAGCACATTATCGGAGAATTTGGCTGATAGCGTAGATAACTCGCTGGCAAGCGCAGCAAATTGCTGTTTTTGCGCCTCCGCCAAACCCACACCGGATAATTCAAAACTTTGTAGCGCCAATGTCAATGAGCGTTGTCTGGCAGGCTCTAAACGCGCAAAAAATGATTGATCGCTCACCACACGCTGATAGCGTTGATATAGCGGGAGATGTTGACCAACCGCCGTGCCGTAAGCAGAAAGCGCGGGCAATAATGCATGATGCAGCGCACGGATTGGCTCATCGCTGACCACGCTATTTAAGTGCGATAGCAACCCCCAACTGCGGTCTAATGCCAAATTCACATGGTCAAAAGCGATGATATCATTGAGTGCTTGTTGGCTGCTGAGTTTTGTATCGTTAACTTGGCTATTAGCTTGCTCAGCTTTGTTATCGAGGTCATCGAGCCCAGCTTCATCATCGAGCATAGTCAAAAACGCATATCCATTCGCCAACGCCTCATCAATTGCCGTTTTGAGTCGCTCAAGCGCTAATTGATTAAATTCAGCAAGGTGCAAATTTTTTGTCGGATTTTCTACATCGTTGGTCATATTGTTTTCCAATTTTTTATCGCTCATTGATGATTGAGAGTAAAAGTCGTCATTGCCCAAAATTTTAGCATAAAAACCGCAACGCTTGGCAAAGCTACCCCATTTTGCTACGCAGCTTTGCTACATACGTTTGCGACATAAATGTCGACAACCATTATATTGTGACAATTTTTTGTCAAAACAAGCCAGCGGTACAATTTCACGTTAAAATAATGCCATGTCTATCACTGTGATTTTATTATGCGCTTACTAACACCTAAAAAAATAACACCTAACCCAGTAGCATCTAACGAAATAGTGTCTAACCAAGTAGCAGGCGCCCAACAACCAAAAAACAGCCTAATCATCACCAGTTATAACATCCATAAAGGCATGTCACCCCTCAATCGTTTTGTCAAAATCGAAGGCATCGCCGCTGCACTTGACCAAGTGCAATCTGATATTATCTGTTTGCAGGAAGTCCAAGGTCAAAATCTCAAACGGGTGGTGAAATACAATGAATTTCCCGACCAGTCCCAACATGAATGGTTTGGCGAGTATCTACAGCTTGAAAACAGCTATGGCAAAAACGTCGAATATAACCACGGTCATCATGGCAATGCGGTACTAAGTCGCCATCCGCTCGATCCCAAACACAATGTCAATATTACAGTGAGCCGCCTTGAGCAGCGTGGTGTATTGCACTGCGAAATCCAGCCCAAAGGCTGGCATACGCCCATTATCGTGCTTTGCGCGCATCTAAACTTAAGGGAAAATGACCGTGAAAAACAATATGAGGTGATAAGCCAGTATATCAATAACGAAATCGACCAATCCACGCCGCTGATATTGGCAGGCGATTTCAATGACTGGAAAAAGTTATCCTGTCAAAAGCTTGGCTGTGACCTTAATTTACAAGAAGCCGTGCTGACCCACCATGGCAAATTACTGCCCACCTTCCCTGCCAAGCTTCCGGTATTAAGCCTTGACCGTATCTATGTCCGTAACCTACAAGTACACCGTGCTTGGGTGCATAAGGGACAACCTTGGTCAAATCTCTCTGACCATTTGCCGGTTAGTGCCGAAGTCAGTCTGCTGCCAGATTAGACATTAAAAGATTAACAGATTAAACTTGCATGATTTTTGCAGCAAGGTAGCCTAGCAATTTTTATAGACATGACTGTCAATTTTTGTCCTAGCGAAACCCGATTTGACGTTTTAAGCCACAGACTTTAGACGTCAGGCTTTACACGTCGGTTAGCCAAATTGACGCTACACTGGAAATCCTCATGCAGCCAAAATTACTCATTATTTTTGCGATATTAGGCATCACCGCACTCGCCATTTTTAACCTAATATCATCACATCGTACCCAGCAAGTCATTGCATCCAATCAAGCCAATAGTAGTGCCGCCTCGGCGCCCCTAGCCATAGCATCAAACGATACGTCATCGATTGGCGAGCAGCCTAAACAAGTGCTTGATAAAGCAACAACAGATTTGAATCAAGCCGCTCAGACGTCATCCAACAACTTGGCAAGCGCAGAAAAAACCACGCAATAATAATTTGGCGTATTAGCTGCTAGTAACGCCAAGCAAGACTGGTTAAAGGGCATCAAGTGGCTAATATTAAATAGCTAAGATTAAGTAGTCAAAGGTGTTTTTTGTTCTAGCAGGTATTTGTCTGAACGATAAAAAAGGGCAAATTGTATTGCCCCTTTTTTTCATTAACGAGATTTGTTGCGCGCGTTACTTTTATTTTTAGCGCTTTTTGCTTTCCTGACGTTCTCATTTGGCTTAGATGGCGCGTTAGGATTAGATGGCGCGTTGGGATTGGATTGAGCCTTAGAATTAGAGGCCGCTTGTGATTGACCGCGACTTTTGCCTTTACCGCGATTATTAAATGACGATTTTTCCAGCTGTGCCACCAAATCAAAATCAATCTGCTGGGTCTCCATATTGACGGCAGCGACTTTGACACGGATTTTATCACCGAGTCCGAACACCAGTCCTGATTTTTCACCAAATAACTGCTGCGCCTTGTCATCATATACAAAGTAATCTTCGCCCAAATGCGAGATATGAATCAAGCCATCAATGAATAAATCGGTGAGAGTCACGAACAAGCCAAAATTGGTCACTGTGGTAACTACTGCATCAAATGCTTCACCGATATGGTCTTTCATATAATGGGCTTTTAGCCACTGCTCAACAAAACGGCTGGCTTCATCGGCACGGCGCTCTGTCATTGAGGTCTGCTCACCCGCATCTTCTAGTGACCAATCTGGCAGCGGCGCCTTTTTGCCCGTCACTTTGGCTTTGATGGCACGGTGTAGCATCAAGTCAGGATAACGGCGAATCGGTGAGGTAAAGTGGCTGTATTCCTCATACGCAAGCCCAAAGTGTCCAATATTAGTCGGTGCATAGTTAGCTTGCTGCATGGAGCGCAGTAGCACACTATGGATACTAATCGCATCAGGGCGCTCGCGTGTCGCTTCAATGATACGCTGATAATCTGCCTGTGTCGGGTTTTCTTCAGGAAATGACAAACCAAAATGCTTCACAAAGTCACTGACGCGAGCGGCTTTTTCTGCCTCTGGGGTATCATGATTGCGATACAAGACCGGCAATTCATGCTTGAGCGAAAACTCAGCCGCGCAGGTATTGGCAAGTAGCATCATCTCTTCGATGAGCTTATGCGAGTCACCACGCGTCCGTGCCACAATGGCGCTGATTTTGCCTGCTTCATCAAACTTGATATAAGTCTCTTGGGTTTCAAATTCCATCGCATGGCGCTGTTCGCGTTTGACCAATAGCACTTTGTACAAATCATAAAGCACATCAATCGATTTTTTGACCGCTTTATTACCGGTGATAGTGACAGGCACTTCGGCTTTGGGCGTTTCCCCTTGCGCTTGGGCAAAATAATCATTGACTTGGTTATAAGTCAATCGCGCTTGAGAGTGCATCACGCTTGGATAAAACTCATAGCTGGTCACGTTGCCGCTACGCGATAGTATGATGTCGGCTACCATACACAAGCGGTCAACACTTGGGTTTAACGAGCAAAGCCCGTTGGAGAGTTTTTCAGGGAGCATCGGCACCACAAAATGCGGAAAATACACCGATGTACCACGTTCATAGGCTTCTTGGTCAAGTACTGAGTTGGCAGTCACATAATGACTGACATCGGCAATCGCGACCACCAAGCGATAGCCACCGCCGCGACGTTTTTCGGCATAGACGGCATCATCAAAGTCGCGCGAGTCTTCGCCATCAATGGTGACTAGCGGCAACGCACGTAAGTCGATACGGTCTTGATAGTCTTTTTGCGTCGGCTCTTTGTAGGCATCGACTTGCTGCATGACTTTTGGGCTAAACTCATGGGGAATATCGTAATTTAGCAGCGTGGTTTTGATAATCAATTCACGCTCGTTATCATCGACCAAGCTTTCAGTAATTTTCCCCGTCGCGTATTCATGCTGGGTGGGATAGTCGATGATATCGACTTTGACGGGATCACCCATTTTGAGTTGTAACGCTTCGACGTTTTCTTCCGTCACCGTAATCGGTTGATGATTGTTTGGGCTAATGAGTTCTACAAAGTAACCATCGTCATCTTTTGCAAGTTTGCCAATATATTGTAGCTGGGCATGGGATACCACCGACAACACACGACCCATCATACGACCACGGTTGTCGGTGCTAGTAGCGATGGCTTTTACTTTATCGCCATGAAATACCCAGCGCATTTCAGTTTCATTCAAAAACAAATCAGGCATATCCTCAAGCACGACAAAGCCAAAGCCTTTGGCATGGGCAGCGACCACGCCAGCCACAGCATCGTTCTCAGTCAATGGGCGATAAATATAAGGATTGCCACCGTCGGCATCACGGCTTAATTGTCCATCCCGCAGCATGGCTTTTAAGCGGTTGCCCAGTGCGTCGTACTCGTCGTCATCTAAATCAAAAATCGTCGCAAGCTCGTGTTGGGTAGCTTGTCCGCGCTCAAGTAGGGTTTGCAAAATCAGTACACGGCTTGGAATCGGGTTGTCATAGTTGGCTGCTTCAACAGCGGCATTGGGATCTTGCCAATTTTTCATATTGTTGTCGTCTTTTCTTATCATTTAAAATTTGTCATTTAAACTTTGTCATGCAAATTATTTTATCACCTTCGTTAAATGCTAGGGGAAGTATTATCCATCACAGCGATAAAATCATGTTAAAATTTTGTTGCTAAGCTTAGTTTTAGTTCAGGCTTTAGCTCAGCTTAGGTTTTTAGGCTTTATCGCATTGTATATGGGTGCGTTGCAAGCGTTTTTAAATGGTGGGTTTTTAAATGGTTCGTTTTAAGCTTTAATATAGCTGGAATTAAGCCTTAATATAGCTGGCTTCGATAGCGAGTGTTCAATGGCTAACGGTGAATTACCACAGTGATATAGACAGCGACATAGATTGGTCAAAAAAATAACAGAGGGGAACCCATGAAAGCAAGAATTTTAGCCGTTGGACAAAAAATGCCAGCTTGGGTGCAGACGGGATTTGACGACTATTATAAACGTATTCAGCCCATGCTCAGCACCGAAATCGTTGAAATCCCCGCCTGCAAACGTGCCAAAAACCCCTCGCCTGCTGAGCTTGAAAAATATGCTATCACCGAAGGTGGGCTAATTCTGCAAGCGCACCAAGCCAAAAACTCAGCAGGCAAACGCGAGCAGCTGATTTGCCTAGACGTCCGCGGCAAAAATCTATCAACCGAAGATTTAGCGGCTAAAGTTGGCGAAGCCATGCAGCTGGGTGATGACATGGCGTTTGTGATTGGCGGTGCTGATGGCATTTCAAAAGAGGTATTAGCCAATGCGACATTCAAATGGTCGCTGTCCAATCTTACCTTGCCGCATCCGCTCGTGCGCGTGCTACTGATGGAGCAGCTGTACCGCGCTATGACCATTATTCATCATCATCCGTATCACCGCGGTGATTATTTTTAATTTTTTTTAGTTGACCTGTTATGTTTGATTGTGTATGAAATCGCTGACATGGCTTGTTTTTGCGGATTTTTCCCTTATTTAACCTATTAATCCTTTTTAGTTAATCCTTATTAATTCGTTATCATTTCTATTTATCACGGCAACTTTAAGAAAATTGATGGAAAAAACCGAAAAACAACCAATCAGCCTGCAGCCATTTTTACCCAAAACACCGTACCAACTTTATACCTTGCCCAGTTTGTTTATTTCACATGGGGCGCCGACGATTGCCATCGAAAACAACCGTACTACCCAAGCGCTGAACAAATTTGGGCAAAATCTGCCAAAACCACGCTTGATTATCATCATCTCTGCGCATTGGCAAAGCCAGCATCTAGAAATCAATGGCAATGCCGCGCCCGCTACTTGGCATGATTTTAGCGGCTTTCAAAAAGCGCTGTATACCATCGATTATCCTGTCAAAGGCGACAGCCTGATTGCTGAGCAGCTGGCACAGCAGTTGCAGGCTTTGGGCGTTAGCACGTCGGTCAATCGACTGCGTCCGTTTGATCATGGGGTATGGTCGCCACTGGTGCATTTGTATCCGCAGGCCGATGTGCCGATTGTGCAGCTTTCGCTACCGCAGCATTTTGATAGTTATGCGTGTTTTCAGTTGGGGGCTTTATTGGCACCGCTGCGGGCAGAGCAAGTATTACTCATCGGCTCTGGCAGTGTCACCCATAATTTGGCGCAGGTACAGTTTGATAGCGGTGAGGTGGATGCTGAGGCACGTGAATTTAAATATTGGTTGATTCATCAACTCAAACAACATATGCCAACGGCTTTAGATTGGCGGGCGCATCCATTTGCCCATCACAATCACCCCACCCCTGAGCATTTATTGCCGTTATTTTTTGCGGCAGGCGCAGGCACAAAGATGAGCATCGTGCATGAAAGTTTTGCCCATTTTAGTTTGGGTATGGATGTGTATCGGTTTGATTAATCCTTAGTCCACATCCGCCACATCGAGATTTTTGTCGATTTGAAATACCAAAAATGCGCCAATAGTCATGAGCATAAACATGGTAATACCCAGCTTGGCCACGGGATTAAAGGGCAGGATATTTAATACTAATCCGCCAAAAATACCGACGACAAAGTTAAGTGAGCCTTGCAAGGCACTCGCCATGCCAGCGCGGCGTTTTTGAAATGCCAAAGCAATCGCACCTGAATTGGGCTGAGTGAGTCCTAACCCTGCAATACAACAAAAAATGCTGGCGAGCACCAACGGTAGCCAAGCTTGCGTGCCAAAAACTAAGCCTAGCAGCATCAAACACGCCGCCGCGATTACTTGCATCACCGCCCCAAATCGCAGCAAGCTGACTAGACGATAACGGTTCACCAGCCATTGATTGACCTGTGTCAACCCAATAAAACCTGCCGCATTCATGCCAAAAATCCAGCTAAAATGCTGCGGCGTCACCCCATACCCTTCCATAATTAGCTCAGGTGCCGCGCTGATATACACAAACATCGAACCCATCAGCAGCCCTGCACCAATCGCAGGATAATTAAACTGGGTGTCTTTAAGCAAATCCCAGTATTGACTGAGCACGTCATTCATCGGACGGTTGTTGCGAAACTCATCGGTCAAGGTTTCATGCAGAAACAGCCGGGTCAGCACGATATTTAAAATACCAAACCCTGCCAAAAACCAAAAAATCACCCGCCAACTGGCGACTTTTAACAACAACGACCCCAAGCTTGGTGCCAAAATCGGCGCAATCCCCATCACTAGGACCATCAGCGAAAAAGCCTTTGCCATTTGCTTGGGATGCAAGCGGTCACGAATCATCGCCCGCGACACCACCGTTCCCACACACGCGCCCAACGCCTGTAGCGTTCGTGAGACAAACAACACGTATTCATTGGTAGTAGTGGCGCACATCACCGAAGCAATCACATACAGTACCATGCCCACATACAAGGGCTTAATGCGCCCAATCCGATCCGAAATCGGACCATAAAACAACTGCCCGACCACCAATCCCACAAAATAGGCAGGCACCGAATTGGACATAAAAGCCGTTGCCACGCCAAAATCTTGTGCCATACTGGGCAAAGCCGGCAAATACATATCAATCGACAGCGGACCGATGGCAATAATCAACCCCAAAATCATAATCCAAACGGTTGGATAGTCTAAGTCGTGCGATGGTTGGGGGTGCGGTGTTGGCGGTAGGTTCATAGTGATCAATTTAAATAAAAAAGCGCGTCTAAATAAAAAAGCAGGCAAAAATTATAAGTCGGCTATTATAAACAAATTTCCCTAAAATATTTTTCGTTATCGTTTAGTTTATGTGAGCAATCAACCATGCAGATTGGCTAAAACACAGCATAAAAAAGGCAGCCTTTGCTACCTTTTTTAGCCTATACCTTGACAGCTTACTGCAAAAAAGTACCCAGACGTTGACCCATTGTCACTGGCACTGAATTATAAAAACCTGCGCCCCAAGCCATGCCCGCTGATTTTGGTAATACCACAATCGCCGTTGAACCCAAATAAAACCGCCCAAGTTCATCGCCTTTTTTCAATGTCATGTGATGGGTTTGACGCTGCACGCGATCGCTACGTTTGATTTTGCCTGTGGCCACTGTTTCAATCCCTGCTACAATCATCGCCCCGACTAGCACAACGCAAGCTTTACCAA
Source organism: Moraxella sp. CTOTU49803 (assembly GCF_032097965.1). NCBI lineage: Bacteria > Pseudomonadati > Pseudomonadota > Gammaproteobacteria > Moraxellales > Moraxellaceae > Moraxella > Moraxella sp. CTOTU49803. Next base: position 91,137 of record NZ_DAMCJP010000008.1, read on the forward strand.
ATTCGGTATCAAACACACACACGCAGCGCTCATTACGGGCGAACAAATCGGTAATGTTTTCAGCGGTCTCATTATTGACCGAAAATAACTGTCCTGGCACATAGATGGTTTCTACCAAGGTACCGTCAAACGGCATATGCACGCGGTGATAATTGGTCGGTGCCAAATACACGGTGACAAAACTCCCCTCTTGCATGGCTTTGCCAAGTTCATAATCCGCGAGCAATTGCCCAACTTCATACGATTTGCCTTTGGCTTGCAGGATTTGGTCTTTATCGATTTGTCCCAATTGCGATATCATGCCATCTGCAGGACAGATCAGCGCATCTGGGTCATCGTCAATCTTGCGCGCGCCGTCTTTGAGCTCACGGGTAAAGAAATCATTAAAACTGTCATACTGAGAAAAACTACCGCGCGCATATTCCTCTAGCTTGATGCCATACACCGAAGCAAAGGTACGAATAAAGGTTTTTTTCACCATCGGATGACGGCTTTGGGCAAGACGACCTGCGATTTCACTGATTTTTTGTTGTGGGACAAGCGATTGTAACGTCGTAAACAAGGTCATAAGTTACTCGAGATTGGCATTTTAAAGTTGGCTTATTATAATCAAAATCCCCCTTAGAATCACGGTATATTAAACACTGGGCTACGAGTTAAGCGACAAGCTAGCTTTTCAGTTAATCCGCTTACGCTCAAACTGACGGATAGGAACAATCATGAAAGCAGTACTACAACGGGTGAAATTTGCCAAAGTAGAAGTTGGCCAAGCGCCTCACCAACAACAAATCGTCGGCGAGATTGCACATGGCGTACTTGTTTATCTTGGACTTGGGCATGATGATACGCTCGCGATGGGGCAAAAAATGATTGATAAAATCCTCACCTATCGCGTATTTGAAAATGAGCAAGGCAAAATGGATAAAAACGTGCAACAAGTCAATGGCGGCTTACTGTTAGTGTCGCAGTTTACCCTCCTTGCCAACACCCAATCGGGTAGACGTCCTGATTTTAAGCCTGCGATGGCGCCCGACACTGCCAAAGCTTTGTTTGCGCAGATAGTAGCGTATGCCAAGACGCAATATGCAACTGTGCAGACAGGCGAATTTGGCGCAGATATGCAAGTCAGCAGTTGCAATGATGGTCCGATAAATTTTATTTTTGAACTGTGATGCGACGTGTATTAAGTAATAAAAATTGAGTCAAACACCGAATTTTTTACAACACCACAAATAAAACCATTAAAAACTTATCGTTGTCATTTTTTTGTCATATTCTGAAGTTGTAATATGGGCATTGTAATATTGTTGTCATAAAATTATTTTGACAAACACTTGCCTATTTTTATCGCTTGAGAAATTTATGAAAAATGAAACTATTTTGGTAGTGGAAGATGAGCCTGCCATCCGAGAAATGATCGTGACCACACTAGAGATGGCAGGATTTGATTGTTTGCAAGCCTCAGAAGTCTCTCAAGCCCATCATTTGGTGGTCGATCATCGTCCCAACCTCATCTTATTAGATTGGATGCTACCCAATGGGCTATCAGGCATTGATTTATGCCGCCGCCTGAAGAAAGATGAAATGCTCTCTGAAATTCCTATCATCATGCTCACCGCCAAAGGCGAAGAAGACAACAAAGTTCAAGGACTTGACGCTGGGGCAGATGACTATATCACCAAGCCGTTTTCCACCCGTGAATTGGTTTCCCGTATCAAAGCGGTATTGCGCCGCAGTAGCGCATTGTCAGGCGAAAAACCCATTGACGTAGGCGGCTTGTCGCTAGACCCTGCCAGCCAGCGCGTGAGTGCCAATAACAAAGCGGTGGATATCGGACCGACAGAGTATCGGCTACTTGCTTTCTTTATGAGTCATCCCGAGCGGGCTTATACTCGCACCCAGCTACTCGATCAAGTGTGGGGTGGCAATGTGTATGTCGAAGATCGTACCATTGATGTGCATATCCGCCGCCTGCGTAAAGTGCTTGAGCCATTTGGGTTTGCGGACTATATCCAAACTGTACGTGGCACAGGCTATCGCTTTTCTAATAAAATCGACTAACAATAGCCTTATTAATCGCATTGAAATTTTTGCCAACTTATCCCAACTTCGCTATAGTAAGCTTTCTCAATGGATGCTAGAAAAATTAATATGTGGGCGAGCATTTCACCCGTCGTGACAGCTGGGGTTGCCGGGCTGTTGATTGGCGGGCTATTAGGGTTTTGGGGTTGGGGACTGGCGATAGGGCTTTGCCTGTATCAGCTATATTTTTTATGGTCGATACAACGCTTTAAAGCATGGTATAACAAAAACCCCGATGAGCCGCCGCCTGCATTTGAGCCCAACCTTAATGTCATCGCCAGTAATATCTACCAAGTCAATCGCCAAGAGAAATTGGCGCATCAGCAAACCGTTTCGCTGGTGCAAAAAGTGCGCGACTCGCTGAGCGCATTGCAAGACTCGATTATTCTGATTGATAAAAACGACTGTATCGAATGGTGGAACAACTCTGCCGAGCGGCTTTTTCATTTTAAAGCGCCCGACCAAGGTCGCAATGTGTTGACCATTATTCGCAACCCGCTTTTTCATCAATATTATCACCACATTGAAGACTATCCAGATGGTGTGCGTATCCATAACCCGTCTAATATCGAGCGCTATGTGCAGTGCAAGATTACCAAATTTGGGCAAGAAAAATTACTGCTGATTTATGATGTCACCCGTTTTCAGCATTTAGAACAGATGCGAAAAGACTTTGTGGCCAATGTTTCGCATGAACTTCGCACACCGCTTACCGTCATCATGGGGTATGTGGAGACTTTGAGTGAACAGCCTGATTTAGATCCGCGTATTGCTCGCGCGTTTACTCAGATGATGCAGCAAAGTCAGCGCATGAATAACATCATTAATGACTTACTGTTATTATCTCGACTAGAGAACGATGAAAAGCCCACTGAGCCCAAAGATATTGATATTCCCAAAATGCTAATGCAATTGTTTGACGATGCGCAGATGTACAACAAGTCATACGACCATATGATTCATTTGCATATCGACAGCACGTTACATATTTTGGGCTATGAAGATTATCTGCGAAGTGCGCTCAGTAACTTGATTACCAATGCCATGAAATACACCCCAAAAGGTGGTGAGATTAGTATTAGCTGGCATGAGTGTGACGCAGGGGTATGTTTTAGCGTGACCGACAATGGCATTGGCATCGAGCAGCGCCATATTCAGCGCTTAACCGAGCGTTTTTATCGCGTGGACACGGGTCGAAGCCGTGAGACAGGGGGTACCGGTTTGGGGTTAGCAATTGTCAAGCATGTCTTATATCAGCACCATGCCACCCTTGATATCACCTCCACAGTTGGCAAAGGCTCGACCTTTACTGTGACCTTTCCAAAATCTGCCAGTATTCCAACCCAATCCCTTAATCCTGCAAGCCCACAAAGTTAAAATTTACTTGTGGCGGACGCCCTTGCATGATATCAGCAATCGCTTTTGCTGAGCCGTTCGAGTGCGTCCAGCCCAAAGTGCCATGTCCGGTGTTGAGATATAAATTATCAATACGTCCGTGGCGATTGACCGCGCGACCGATAATCGGCACATTTGACGGTGTCATCGGTCGCAGCCCTGTCCAATAATTTGGCTGAGTCAAATCTACCGCATCCCCAAACACCTCTCTCACCCGCCGCGTAATCGCTTGGCAACGAACAGGATTGAGCTCAAGGTTAAAACCATTAAATTCAGCCGTTCCTGCTACTCGCAAGCGATCGCCTAAGCGCGAGTATACCAGTTTAAACTCATCATCAATCAAGCTTACATAAGGTGTCTCATCGGGTCGCAACACGGGGTACGTGGCTGAATAGCCTTTGGCAGGATAGATGGGTAGATTGATACCCAAATCTTTGACAAAGGCAGGACTATAACTCCCTAACGCCAGTACATACGCATCCGCAGATAGTATCTGTGACTGCGCTGGCAAAGCAGCATTATCTTTACTATCAACGGACATTACTTCCACACCGTCAATGTGTTGGTTATGATAAATAAGTCGTTTGATGGCAGTATTAAATAAAAATGTTACCCCTTGCTGCTGACAAAGTGCTGTCAAGCGATGGGTGAATTTTTGCGCATCCCCTGATTCATCAAGTGCGGTATAAGTCGCCCCAACCAATTCTTTGCCAATACCAGTTAACGCAGGCTCTAATTGTATCGCTTTATCCACACTAATGACTTGCCGATCACAACCCAATTGCTGCATCCGTTTGGTAGGTGCTATCGCTGCTTGAAACTCAGCATGATCGGTATAAAAATGCATAATACCGCGTGTCAGACAGTCATAATCAATGTCCGTTTGCGCCCTAACCTCCCCCAGTACTTGCCGAGAGTATAATCCTAAATTGACCATTTGCACCAAATTAGCATCGGCACTTTTCGCATTGCACTGCTTCAAAAACTGCCAACCCCATCGCCACAGCGCCATATCAGGGGCTGTATCTTGTCCCGCGTTGCCCGGCAAACCCAACAACCGACGCCAGCGAAACAACAATGGCGCATCTTCTCGCAGTAACCATTTTAGCGCTTTATAGGGTGTATCAGGATTTGCCCAAGGCGTAGCATGTGACACAGATATTTGCCCACCATTGGCAAACGATGTTGACAATGCCGAACTACTTTCACGCTCGATTACCGTTACCTCAAATCCTGCTTGTCGAAGCTGCCAAGCAGTGGTGACACCCACCACCCCTGCACCAAGCACGATTACCTGCTTTGTCATAACTTGCCTTACTGTCGTTAGCTGATGAATATATAGATAAAAAATGTAGATTGACTAGCAATCAATAAAAAGCCCCCAGTTATCATGGAGGCTTTTTTTCATTTATAAATAACATGGGCTGAAATTTTAATCTATCAGCTTTTTTACAAACCGTTATTTGCTTAATTTACTGCTGATTTCACGTAGCAATAGTACTTCTTCTGAAGGTTCTGGTGCAGCCGCTTCTTGTGCTTCGCTTTGACGGCGTAGGCGGTTCATAGCTTTCACCAACATAAAAATGATAAATGCCAAAATAATAAAGTTGATTAAGATGGTGACAAAATTACCATAAGCAAACACAGGCACGCCCGCTTTTTTAAGTGCATCATACGTCATGGCGGTGCCTGCAGGTACATCACCTAACACCACAAACATATTGGTAAAGTCGATTCTGCCACCCATAATCGCAGAGATAATCGGCATAATAATATCTTCTACCAATGACGTGGTGATTTTACCAAATGCGCCGCCGATGATGACACCCACTGCCAAATCCATCACGTTGCCTTTGAGGGCAAACTCTTTAAATTCTGACATCATACTCATATAACTTCTCCTACTTTCAAACTAATTGCTACAATCGTTGACTAAAAAGCCCTTATCATCATAAGGAATTGTGTAAAATTTTAAACCTTTACTTTGCCAGTGTGTAGATTAAATTAAAAAAGCTTGTAACAGGTACAAGCTTTTTGTAAATAAATGTTAGGCTTTTTCGCAAGTCTTATAGCGTAAACTCGCTATTATTTACGACCGTTACGTTTACGCTCATTTTCAGTCAAGTATTTTTTGCGTAGACGAATTGATTTTGGTGTCACTTCAACCAGCTCATCATCTTCAATAAATTCAAGCGCTTGTTCAAGGGTAAAAATGATTGGCGGCGTTAAAATAATCGCATCATCGGTACCACTGGCGCGCACGTTCGTCAACTGTTTTGCTTTGGTTGGATTGACTACCATGTCATCGCTACGTGAGTTTTGACCGACAATCATGCCTTCATATACTTCAGTTTGTGGTGATACAAACATGCGACCACGTTCTTGAAGGTTAAATAGCGCATAGCCCAATACAGTACCATTCACCATAGAAATCAACACCCCATTTTGGCGTTTTGCCACATCGCCTGTTTTCACAGGACCATAATGTGAGAAACTTGAGGTCATGATACCGGTACCTGAGGTAATGGTTAAGAACTCAGAGCGAAAACCAATCAAACCACGTGACGGTACCACCGCCTCAATACGGATACGACCTTTACCGTCAACTTCCATATTGGTCAATTCGCCTTTACGGTAGCCCATTTGCTCCATTACTGCGCCTTGGTGCTGTTCTTCAACGTCAAAAATCACATTTTCAAATGGCTCTTGTTTCTCACCCTCGATTTCACGAACAATTACTTCTGGACGTGACACACCCAGCTCAAAACCTTCACGGCGCATATTCTCAATCAATACAGATAAGTGAAGTTCCCCACGACCTGAGACTTTAAATTTATCAGGACTGTCGGTATCTTCTACGCGAAGTGCCACGTTATGAATTAACTCACGTTCTAGACGCTCACGAATATTGCGTGACGTCACGAATTTACCTTCTTTACCCGCGAATGGTGAGTTGTTCACTTGGAAAGTCATCGATACGGTTGGCTCATCGACACTTAGCGCTGGTAAGGCTTCTACGTTTTGTGGATCACAGATAGTATCAGAAATATTTAACGCATCGATACCCGTGATACAGACGATATCACCGGCCTGCGCCATAGGTACTTCGATACGATCAAGACCATGGTAACCCATGATTTGTAGGATACGGCCGTTGCGTTTATTACCTTCTTTATCAACAATCGTTACAGGTGTGTTGGTTTTAACTGAACCACGTTGTATACGACCGATACCAATCAAACCTTTGAAGTTATCATAATCAAGGCTTGAAATCTGCATACGGAATGGACCTTCCGTATCCACCTGTGGTGGCTCAACAACATTAACGATGGTTTCAAACAATGGCTGCATATCTTCTGCAAGCTCGTCAGGCGATAACCCTGCAATACCATTCATGGCAGAGGTATAAACGATTGGAAAATCTAGCTGCTCATCTGTCGCACCCAAATTATCAAACAAATCAAACACCTGATCCATGACCCAGTCTGGACGGGCGCTTGGTTTGTCAATTTTATTAATCACCACGATTGGCTTTAAGCCACGGGCAAATGCTTTTGAGGTCACAAAACGGGTTTGTGGCATAGGACCATCAACGGCATCAACTAACAACAACACACAGTCAACCATCGACATTACCCGTTCAACTTCACCACCAAAATCGGCGTGACCGGGGGTGTCGACGATGTTAATACGGTATTCAACGCCGTCTTTAGGATTGGTCCATTTTATCGCCGTATTTTTGGCTAAAATGGTAATACCACGCTCTTGCTCTAATGCGTTAGAGTCCATGACACGTTCAACTTCTGCGGCACGCTCACCAAAAGTACCAGATTGTTGTAACAGTTTATCGACTAAAGTAGTTTTACCATGGTCAACGTGGGCAATAATCGCAATATTGCGAAGATTTTTGATTGAATCTGACATAAAAAAATAGCTCTTGAAAATTCGGCTAGGAAGGGAAATTAAAACACGCGGTAGTATAACATCTTATCGTTAAAAATAGATTAAATTTATCTAAGTTGAGTTTATAGCTGATAATAAAAATAAAAAAAGCTACCAACGAGGGTAGCTTTTTTTAGTTAATAGCTAATTATTGTACGTTCATATCTTTAGTTTGAACGGTTGTGCTAGATTTGTTACCAGTGATGATAGCATATACACGACGGTTCATTGCACGACCTTCAGCAGTGTTGTTGTCTGCGATTGGGCGGTCATAACCGTAACCCACTGTGCTAATACGTTGTGGTGCAACACCAAATTGGTTAACTAACATTGATTTAACCGCATTTGCACGTGCTTCAGACAAACGTTGGTTGTAACGCGCAGATGGACCAGTTTTTGAAGCATGACCTTCAATTGAAGCTGTTGAATTTGGATATTCACTCATTTTTTCAGCAACTTTTTGGATTTCTGGTTTGTACTGATCTTTGATGACAGTTTTGTCATTGTCAAAGAATACACGTAATTCCATACGTAATGCGTCATCCATTGGGATTTCACGTGGGCAACCATCAGCATCTACAACAACGTTTAATGGAGTGCCTGGGCATTTGTCAACGCTATTTGGTACGCCATCTTGGTCGTCATCACCATCAGTCACAACGATTGGTTCAACAGGGATAGGCTCAACTACTGGTGCTGCTGGTGCTAAGTGACCACCTAGAACCACGTTAAGACCTGCTAATGCTAGACCTTCCCACCAATCGTTATCGAAGTTATAAATCGCACGACCTTCACCACGTAAGCTTAATGCGTCATTGATACGGTAGTAAGCACCAAGACCTAAGTTACCAATTGTGTCTTTAGAAGTTGCTTTGCTGCCATCATCAAATGCCATTGAGGTTTTTGATTGACCTGCACCGATTAACACATATGGCTTGAATGGGCTGTTAGTGTAGCCACTAAAGGTTTCAGTACCGATAGTAAAGTTACCTGAGTATGATTTTTGTTCAAACTCATGTCCGTTAACTTTATCGCCGTTGCCATTTAATGCGTCAGAATCAGTTTCACCGTACTCTAATTCAAGTGCGATAGTAGGTGTCAATTCGATACCAATACCTGCACCAGTGTACAAATCGTTATCTTGGTGAGTACCTGCGAATTGCTCGCCTTGTTTGTCTTCAGTTTTGCTGATACCGTCTACATAATGGTAACCTAGTAGTAAAGGTGTAACAGTAACGCCTGCGTTAGCGGCTACTGGCATAACAGCTGCAGCAACAACTGCTAGAGCGATTTTATTTAGCTTCATAGAAGTCCTCCAAAGGATTGGCTCATTTTAAATTAAAATAACCTGACAGTTAATTCACAAAATAACACATCAAAACACATGTAATTTATGAACTTGTTAAATATAGCTTAACGCCTAAAAATTGTGTTTACAACTCTTTTTTTTACATTGCTACACAATATTACACGAACATCACAATATGTTATATTTTTATTTTTTAGTAGCTAAGCTTATTAATTACGCTCGATACTAAGAATTCCACAACTATCATAATGATTCGACATTACACATCAAAACTATACACTCATCTTGAGAAGGATTTTAATACAGTCTATTTAAATTTACCATATCTTAAATTCATACTTTCACTAAATGATACATTCTAGTGACATTCACTTACTAAATGAGTAAGACATTTACGTTTCAGGCACAACAGTTTTTTCTCAATAATGTTTTAGAACCAGTAACAATAGGTATTTGAACATTTAAACCCATCTGTGCCTATGAAATCCTTACTATGTAGAATAGACATTCCATTCCCTGATAACATCAGTTTTTTAGTCGCTTTCTTCACTTTCTAGCCACCAGCCTTACCTTATAGTTCAATATTTGTTTGTTAATTCTTTTGAACTCTATATAATAATGAACTAAAGTCTTTTATTGTGTTATCCCATCATCACTTAACGGTAGCTTTAATAGAATGAATAATGCAAAAACCAACGTGTTCTCAATAAAAAGACAGGGGTTTACTTTGATTGAAACAGTTGTCGTTGTGGCTGTTTTATCTATCATCGTAGCGATGGCTTCGATTACTATTACCAACAGCTTAAAGCAAATGGAAGCAAAAAGCACCGCTTCAAGCTTAATGAATTTTTTAAGCAGTGCAAAACAAGAGGCGTTGATTTATCAAAACCCTGTGATAGCCTGTGTCGCTAATGATAACTTGGCTTGCGTGACAACTGGCGGTCATCAGCTGATTAGCTTTATCGATAAAAATAACAATAACAGCTATGAGGCAACGGTAGACAAACTCAATCATCAGCTTACGTTAGATTTGTCCTGGGGGGTGCTGACGGCAAATATCTCGCTGAATAACAACTATATTATTTTTAAGCCAGAAAACGCTAGACCCATTGGTTATATGGGTAATATTCAATACTGCCCTTTAGATGGTAAGGTCGATAATCGACTAAAGGTAAGTTTTAGTAAAACAGGCATTATTAAATATAAGCCCTACTCAGTTGAACAATTTAATTGCCCCTAATAGCTAGGCTTTTGCTGTAAATGCTTTTCTCATTGCGCTCACCGCTTCGCTAAGTCCCATAAACACACTGTCTGCAATAATGGCATGACCGATGTTTAGTTCATGGATGCCATCAATATCAGCAATGGGTGCAACGTTGTCACGGGTAAGACCGTGCCCTGCATTGACCAGTAAACTTGCTTTTGCCTCGTGGGCATGAGTCACGGCTGTTTTGATACGGGTGATTTCATGGCTAATTTTAACTTGGTCATGTTGCAAACAATAGTCAGCATAAGCGCCTGTGTGTAGTTCAATGGCATCTGCCCCCAACGCAATGCTTTTATCAATTTGTGCCAACTCTGGATCAATGAATAGTGATACTTGAGTGCCGACCTGATGTAACTGTTGAATCGCACTGGCTATTTTGTCCTGATTGCCAATCACATCAAGTCCGCCTTCGGTGGTCAGTTCTTGGCGTTTTTCAGGGACAAAGCACACCCAAGCTGGCTTAACATCACAGGCTATCGCTACCATCTCGTCAGTGACTGCCATTTCAAGGTTCATACGAGTCGTTATGACTTTGGCAAGCCGATAAACATCATCATCTTGAATATGACGACGATCTTCACGCAAATGCAGCGTGATACCATCCGCCCCTGCCTGCTCACAAATTAACGCACCTGCCACAGGGTCGGGATACGCCACGCCGCGAGCTTGACGCAGGGTTGCAATATGGTCGATATTCACACCGAGTAAGGGTTGATTGCTGGTCATGACGTTCCCTATTTTGTCTATGATTGATACTGAGTAAGCTTATTGATATTGGGTAAGCTGCTGCCAAAGTTCTCGGCTTTGCAGGGTTTGATAATTGAGTAAATTATCCATCAAATGACGGTGCATGGCACTGATGCTATTGACCAATTGTTTGGCTAAATCAAAATCTTGTTGCATCATTTGGTTAAAGCTCGTTTCATCTTGCAAACATTGATACCAAATTAGCAGCTGCTCACCTGTTATTAACATATCAGGTTTATCCAAGGGTAAAACTGGCATAAACCCTTGCTGTAGCTGGTATTGATAACGCTGCGATGGGACTATTAAATCCCCTAACGCATCTTTAGCAAAATCGAACCCATAGCCTAATTGTTCAAACAATACATTTTCAAAGCGCCTTAAATGCCACTTTAAATGGGTCATGTCATGTGACGATTGCGCTGGCTCGACAAACAGCGTTGCCATGTTTACAACGCACTGCTGATATGCTTGCCATATCTCAGCAAACGGCTCTTCAACAGGCAATAGTTTTTGCAAAATCTCATTGAGATACATGCCTGCATACAGGCTTTGTCCTGTGAGGGTAATGTGATTTTGCAAAATTTGGCTTTGACTAAAGGTTTTTAGGCTGTTTTTACCATTGCTAAAAAATTGTATGGGGACAAATAGCGGTAAGTTTTTTTTACCAATTCCATGTACTACCCCCCATTCTTCACTAAACAGGTAAATTAAACTACGGCTTTCACCATACGGCTTTTGGTGCAGAATATAACCTGTTAGCAGTTGATTGCGCATAGTAGCCTATAGCCTAGTAGCCCAAGCTCGTTAGCGCACGCTCATCATCTGACCAGCCTTTTTTGACTTTCACCCACAGTGTTAGCATCACTTTTTTATCAAACATTTTTTCCATGTCTTGGCGCGCTTCGATGCCGATTTGTTTGATTTTTTCGCCTTTATCACCGATGACAATCACCTTTTGACCTTGACGCTCGACAAAAATCGTGGCATCGATGAAGGTCACGGCTTTACGCCATTTGCCTGTTTTTGGGTCTTGATGCGCGGGCTCATCCTTAAAGGTATCAATTTGCACCGTTAAATCGTAAGGAATCTCATCGCCCGATGCGCGCATCACTTTTTCACGAATGATTTCACTGGCTAAAAAGCGTTCTGAACGGTCAGTGACTTGCTCTGCATCATAGATTGGTGCTGCAATTGGTAAGTGCTTACCGATGACTCGTATTAGCTCATCTAAGTTATGCGCCCGTAATGCAGATACGGGCACGATATCACTAAATACTTGGGTGTCATGCAGTTTTTGTAGTAGCGCGAACAGCTGAGCTTCGTCCTTAATGGTGTCGCTTTTATTAATCACTGCAATCACAGGGACACCCAAATTTTGCACTTTGGCAAATACCAGCTCATCATCTTCCACCCATTTTAGGCTATCAATCACAAACAATACCGCGTCAACGTCTGCCAAAGCCGAAGTTGCTGCCTTATTCATGCGCTCATTGATAGCGCGCACTTCGCGGCTATGGATACCTGGGGTGTCAACAAAAATCGCTTGTAATTGCTCGTTGGTCAAAATTCCCATAATACGATGGCGGGTGGTTTGGGGTTTTCGCGAGGTAATCGACAATTTTTGACCCAACACATGATTCATCAATGTTGATTTACCCACGTTTGGACGTCCGACAATGGCTACATATCCCGTGCGAAAATCCACCGCACGCGCGGGCGCTGATTCACTTTGCCCACTAAAGAATTGACTGATGACATCATGGTTGTTGTCCGCTGATGGATTGTCGACAGCTGGGTCAGTGGTGGTTTGTTGGGTAGCGTCTGTTTGGTTAGACATAAAGTGGGATCTCAACATTGGTTTAAAGGGTACAAATTATTGTAGAAGAGTTTTGAGCAAATTTCAGTAAGCATTTCATCAAATTTAGGTGTTGACGGTATAGCAGGTTGGCAAATTAGCGCAGCGGCGGCAACAAGTCACTGATTTTAGTCAGCATGGCTTCGGCGCAGCGCTGCTCGGCAATACGGCGACTTTCCCCTTGGGCGGTGACTGAAGCTTGGGTTGGCGCTATGGGTTTGGCGGTTTTATTGTCAAAAACAATGTCGACTTGGCAGCTGACCACAAAAATTTGATTGGGGGCATTGCCAATGGTTTCGGTCACCTCATAGCGTGGCAGCGCAAGTTGGTGTGCCTGCAACAGCTCTTGTAAACGGCTTTTGGCATCTTTTAGCACTTTTTGTTCTTTCACTTTTTCGAACAAATCTTCAAACCACACCAGCACACAAGCTTTAACCGTGTCAAAATTTTGACTATCAAGATAAATGGCGCCAATCAAAGCTTCAACGCTATCTGCCAATATTGAGGCACGCTGACGACCACCGCCTTTACGCTCGCCCACCCCTAAAATCAAATAATCCGACAAATTGAGCTGCTTTGCAATAATCACCAAAGTTTCTTCGCGCACAAGCGATGCACGTAAGCGACTGAGCCGACCTTCATTATAGTCGGGATAGCGCAAAAATAAGGCTTCTGCGATGATCACACCGAGCAATGCATCTCCCAAGAACTCTAATCGCTCATAATTGTGTTCGCTATCAAATGAGCGATGCATGAGTGCCATAATGGGTAAATTCACATTATCGAACTGATAACCCATTTGATAAAACAGTGCGGTTAATTGACGCACTTGTGGCGGTAGTTTTTTGAGATTAAAGGTAGGGATAGGGATTGGTAAATTCATCTGCTTCAAATTGTTAGAAAAGTATTCGCCATTAAATCATAACATGGCTAGCATTTACTTAAGATTGGGGCTATAAGCTCAATAGCTACTAACTATTTAACTATGGCTTAGCAACTTTGGCATCTTCTGCGCTAATGGTATCTTCAAAGCGATTGACGATATCGACGTTACCAAAAAAGTTGTTTGCTTCATCGTATGTCAGTTTCACTGACATCGCACCTGGCGTATTATCCACCACTTCCACGACGTCCTCTGCCTTTTGGCTGAGACCGTTGATATGCCATTGGGAATTGACATTAGCTAAAAAATCTTTGACACTTTCTTTATTGTCATTGGACTTTTTGAGTTCAAAAGCCAACGATTTTTTGAGTTGGTAGTGACCGACTTGGGCAGGGATAATAGCTAAACCGAGTTTGGCACACACGACGATGAGTACAATCATAATCACGATACCCGTTACGCTGGCGCCGCGCTGATGACTTGGTAGGTTCATGCCGTATTCTCCTTTTATCATCGCTCAAGATAGGTTAATGTAAGCTTTAGTTAATTAAATATTCTCAACAACAAAGGCTTTGATATCCAATTTTTTAAAGCAAGCGGTTAGTGTATTGCGCCATTGCGATTAAAGGTGGGTAGACTTAATCCACTGGCTTTGTGCGTCCACACATACACGGCTTTACCCGCTAGGTTCTCATCGGGTACAAACCCCCAAAAACGACCATCAGCACTGCGATCACGGTTATCGCCCATCACAAAATAGTGTCCTTCAGGCACTGTTAGTTGCCATTGTTGACCTTGGCTTACCATCAATTGAGGTGAGGCTTGCTGCAAAAAGCTGGCATATTGAAACCAATTTTTGTCACCCAAATAGCGCACCAAATGTTGATGATTACTGCTGGGCGATTCTTGCACATACTGGGCTGTTTGTTCTTCTTGATTGCCCAGTTGCGCTGCTTGTTCAGCTGTTACAAGCTCACCAGTCTCGGTTTTACCTGGCGGATATAGCTGCGCTGTCATCTTAGGGTCAGGGGTAAAGTTTGCTGGCGTGGTCGCAATCGCTTTGCCATTGACGCTTAACTGCCCGTTGTTAAAACTCACCGTATCACCACCCACGCCAATCACCCGCTTGATATAATAAATTTTTGGGTTCTCAGGATAGCGAAATACCACCACATCACCATGCTGTGGCGCGCCCAAATCAAGCACCTTGGTATTGACCAGTGGCAAGCGGATACCATACGCGTATTTATTGACCGCAATAAAGTCACCCGTATACAGGGTTGGCACCATCGACGATGAGGGAATATTAAATGGCTCAATCAAAAACGAGCGCACCACCAAGACGATGGCTAAAATCGGAAAAAAATCATAAGCCCATCGCACCGGCGCAGTCGATTTCTCCAATCCTTTGCTTTGCTTTTGCTTTAGTACCAATTTATCCAGTAGCCAAATAGCGCCCAAAATCAAGGTCGCAGGGACAAGAATCAAATTAAAATCAAAATCCATACTTGCCTCTACGACTGGTTATCCACTTTTAACACCGCCAAAAACGCTTCTTGTGGAATCTCAACACGTCCCACTTGCTTCATGCGTTTTTTACCTTCTTTTTGCTTTGACAGTAGTTTTTTCTTGCGTGACACGTCACCGCCATAACATTTGGCAAGTACGTCTTTACGCATGGCTTTGACGGTACTACGGGCAATGATTTGGCTACCAATCGCCGCTTGAATTGCCACGTCAAACATTTGGCGCGGAATCAATTCTTTCATTTTTTCAACCAGCTGATTACCGCGATAGCGCGCTTGCTCAGCATGACAAATCATCGCCAATGCATCAACTTTTTCGCCATTAATCAGCACATCTACCCGCACCAGTTTATCTGTTTCAAAGCGCTCAAAACCGTAATCAAGTGACGCAAAGCCACGTGACACCGATTTTAGACGGTCAAAAAAGTCCATGACCACTTCGCCCATCGGAATATCAAAGGTCAACTGCACTTGCTGTCCCATAAACTTCATATCAACTTGGATACCACGACGCTCGATACATAATGTCATCACGTTACCCAGATAATCGGGTGGTACCAGAATGTGACAGCGCGCAATCGGCTCACGAAACTCATCAATCAGACCTGGGTCAGGCATTTTTGATGGGTTATCGATTTGGATAATCTCGCCACTCCGTTTTTTGATTTCGTAGATAACGGTCGGGGCGGTGGTAATCAAATCTAAATCGTATTCACGCTCAAGACGTTCTTGGATGATTTCCATATGGAGCATCCCCAAGAAACCACAGCGAAAACCAAACCCAAGTGCGTCAGAGGTATCAGGCTCAAAAAACAACGCAGCGTCATTGACTTGCAGTTTTTGTAGCGCTTCACGAAACGCCTCAAAGTCACTCGAATCAACAGGGAACATGCCTGCATAGACTTGCGGCTTGACCTTTTTAAACCCTGGTATGCTATCTACATCTGGGGTTTTGGCAAGGGTAATTGTATCGCCCACAGGCGCGCCGCCAATGTCTTTGATACCGGCAATCACAAACCCCACTTCGCCGGCTTCTAAGATATTGGTCTCAAACGATTTTGGGGTAAATACCCCAATCGATGTCACAATATGCGTGCCTTTGGTGGATTTGATATGGATTTTATCGTCTTTTTTGAGTGTGCCTTGACGCACACGTACCAGTGACACAACCCCAAGATAATTGTCAAACCATGAGTCAATAATTAACGCTTGCAAAGGGGCATCACGGTCGCCTTCAGGGGCAGGAATACGCTCAACAATCGCTTGTAGCAAATCATCCACGCCCACCCCTGTCTTGGCAGAAACGCGCGGTGCATCCATCGCTTCAATCCCGATAATGTCTTCAATTTCTTGAATCACCCGCTCGGGATCCACTTGCGGTAAGTCAATTTTGTTGAGTACCGGTAATACTTCAAGCCCCTGCTCAATCGCGGTATAACAGTTGGCAACCGACTGCGCTTCTACGCCTTGTGCGGCATCAACCACCAGCAAAGCGCCTTCACAAGCCGCTAGTGAACGCGACACTTCATACGAAAAATCGACGTGCCCTGGGGTATCAATAAAGTTAAATTGGTATTTGTCACCGTTTGGGTGGTTATAATACAGCGTGACAGATTGAGCTTTAATGGTAATACCGCGCTCGCGCTCAATATCCATCGAGTCAAGTACTTGCGCCTGCATTTCACGTGCTTGTAGACCACCACACATTTGGATAATGCGGTCGGCAAGCGTGGATTTACCGTGGTCAATATGGGCAATAATAGAAAAATTACGAATATGAGATAAGGCGGTCACAATTACCTACTAACAAAAAAGTATATGATTAAATTTGTAGAAAAATAGCCTTATTGTAACGTATTTTTCTACAATCACCTACTGAATTTATTGTGACAGCTTTTGGGATGTCATAAAAAAAGATAAGCTTTGGGTGTCAATTTCTGTTGCAAACCCAAAGCCCCAAACAAAGCCCAAACCCTTCCCAAGCTAGGCTTTTTTGACGACGCTGGATTTGAGTTTCATGGCGCCAAAACCGTCAATTTTACAATCAATATCATGATCATCGGGCGCATCATGGAGCAGGCGAATGGATTTGACTTTGGTACCAACTTTAATGGGCGTGCTTGCGCCTTTGACTTTTAAGTCTTTAATAACCGTCACACTATCCCCATCTTGTAACACATTGCCGACGGCATCTTTAATAACTTGTTCGCTGGCTGCTTCGGTTTCGCCCGCTTGCCATGCCTGCTGTTCTGCTTCAAAGCCACACATCGGGCAAATCAGTAAATCACCATCTTGGTACGTATAATTTTCTTTACACTTGGGGCATGGGGGACAGGCAGGTAAACTCATAGCACGCGCTCAATTATCTTAGAAAAAATTTAACAGTCGTTAAATGATGTATTGTACGCGATAAGTCACCCCAATAATAGTAATCAGCCAGCACAGACAAACCCTCTGACAAATGACCTAGTAACAGTACTTAGTCAAGCATAAGCTAGTAAAGCATGATTGCAGTCCGAGCCCAATTGTGCAAAACTTTGATCATAATTTTTTTAGCAAATAAAAAGAGAACCATCATGACAGATTTCGTCGTCTTTGATATAACCGGTGCCGATGCCCAAAAATTCTTGCAAGGACAATTAACCTGCAACGTCACCAAACTCAGCGACCAATTCCAAGCGACCGCGATTAGTAATCTCAAAGGGCGTGTTGCGTTGGGTATTTGGATTAGAAAAATAGCGGATGACGCTTACCAAATCGTCATCAGTCAAGACTGTGCCGATGAGTTTGCCAAGCATATCAAAAAATATGCCGCGTTCTCAAAACTCACCCTATCAAACCCGCGTGATATTTTTACGGTTGTTAACAATGGGTTACCTAGTTTTAGCGAGTCAGAGAATGGCACTGACACCGATGTTGACCGCAAAGCATGGCAAAAAGCGAGTATCGCTACAGGCAATTACTGGATTGTCAAAGCCACCGCAGGCTTGTGGCAACCCCAAGAGTTACGTCTACATCAACAAGGCGGTGTTGACTACGATAAAGGCTGTTATTTAGGTCAAGAAATCATTGCGCGGTTATATTTTAAAGCCAGCCCAAAAGCTTGGCTCCACCGCGTAGCAGGTACCGGTGATATACCTAACGCAGGTGAAAAAATTGGCAACGTGGATGTGGTCAATAGCATTGCTACTGACACAGGTTTTGAAGCCTTGGTGGTGGCACGTCCCGATGATATTGCCGCCAGTAATCTGACCATTCTTGAGTTGCCTCAAGCACTGCAACAACCGGTTGCTCGCCAGCACTAAACACCTACCAAACTTGATTAACGTAAATGCGTTAGAAGAAATCGGTTAAACTAAAAAAGGCATTTCACTGATGCCTTTTTTAACCATTTTTTTAGGTTCATTCATACCTAACCCCCTTCAAACCTAAACCATTTTATACCTAAACCACTTCGCCAGCCACGAACCCGCTTGCCCAAGCCCACTGGAAATTGTAGCCACCTAGCCAACCAGTAACATCGAGCACCTCGCCGATAAAATACAAATTCGGTTGTAACTGACTTTGCATGGTTTTTGAGGAGACTTTATCAGTAGCAACGCCGCCACGGGTGACTTCAGCTGTACGATAGCCTTCAGTGCCCGATGGCGTCAAACGCCAAGCATTGAGCTGCTCACCAAGCTGCGCTAACTTCTCGTCTTTGATATTGGCAAGCTCAGTCTCAGCCATGTCTTGCCACAATAGATTTTGCAAAGTAGCAATCACTTTTTTAGGTAACGCCGCCGCGCCTATCTGGTCATTTAGCACGGTTCTGATCAGCTGTTTTGGGTGCTGTTTTTTTTGCTCGGCTAAAAATACTGCCATATCAAGGCTTGGGAATAAATTGATAAAAATCGGCTCGCCCACGTGCCAATAATTCGATAGCTGTAACATCGCAGGTCCGGATAAACCGCGATGGGTAAATAGCACGGGTAACCTAAAACTGATGCGCTCATTAAACGCAATGACCTCAAAACTAACCCCCGATAACGATTTAATCGCATCGCCAATCTTATCGGTAAAGGTAAAGGGTACTAGTCCTGCCGATGTTGGCACAATGGTATGCCCAAATTGCTGCGCTACTTGGTAACCAAATCCTGTCGCACCCATGGTCGGAATTGACAGTCCGCCTGTGGCGACTACCAAGGAGTGACAAGTTAAGGTTTGCTCGATACTTTTTTGATTGGCTGGTTGATTAGCCTGTTGATGAGGCTGTTGACTAGCTGGTTGATTGACAGTTAACACAAACCCCGTATTGTCGGGTAACGCTTGGATTTGCTGGATGGCGGCTTTTAGTTGAATAGTCACTTGATTGGCGCGACACTCAGTCAGTAGCATTTGCAAAATATCATTGGCAGAGGTATCACAAAACAGTTGCCCATGCTCACGCTCATGATAGGGAATCTGATACTGGCTAACCATACCAATAAAATCCCAATTTAGATAACGTGACAATGCTGATTTGCAAAAGTGCGGATTGCTACTTAAATAATGCTTGGGCTCAATGTCATAGTTGGTAAAATTACAGCGCCCACCGCCACTCATAAGGATTTTCTTGCCCGCTTTATTGGCATGATCTAGCACCAGTACCCGCCGTCCGCGCTTGCCCGCTGTCAATGCACAAAATAGTCCTGATGCCCCTGCCCCGATGATGATAACATCATACGCCAACGTGGACGGTGCGTTTGTTGACCCAGCGTGATTTTGAACCGTGTCAATCTTTGGTGAAGTATTTGGTGAAATATGTTGTTGCTGCATGATGACCGCTATTTATCAAGTAAAAGACCAAATGAGAATCTGCTTACAATAAAGATATTTGCCCAAGATCGGAAAAAATATCCTTAAAAATATCCTGAGTAACATTGCAAAATTTGTGATTTTTTGCCAAACTAAGGAAAAGGCACTCTAGAATCAAGGATTAGATTGTATTGCATTTTCATAGTGAGCGGACGTTTATTGATGGCTCGTTTTATCGCTCTGTTGCTAGCCCGTGTTACTGCCAACTTGTCAATGTTAGCTTATCAACGTGAAAATGTTGTTTTTTAAGTTAAGCCCGCTACCTATTTGAGCCGTTTGTCAGTTCGTAGCCATTTAGAGTATTACCCCACCCCCCTGTCATAACAAGGAATGTTTTATGAAGAGCTACCCTCATAGCGCTGAATTTGCCGCTAAAGCCAACACCACTCCCCAAAAATACGCCGAGACCTATCAAGAATCTGTGGAAAATAACGAAGCGTTTTGGGCAAAACGCGCTGAATGGATTGATTGGATAAAAAAACCCACCAAAATCAAAAACGTCAATTATGACCTAAACAATTTTAGCATTAAATGGTTTGAAGATGGTGAGCTTAATCTATCGGTCAACTGTCTTGACCGTCACGTTGCTGAAAACCCTTACAAGCCTGCGATTATTTGGGAAGGCGATCACCCCTCACTTCACAAAATCATCTCATACAAAGAGCTACATTCAGAAGTATGCCGCCTTGGTAGCGCACTGCGTCGTAAAGGCGTCAAAAAAGGCGACCGGGTCACCATTTATTTACCCATGATTCCTGAAGCGGCGGTTGCGATGCTGGCTTGTGCGCGGATTGGCGCGGTTCACTCATTGGTATTTGGCGGGTTTTCAGCAGACAGTCTAGCTAGCCGTATCATCGATAGCCAATCAAAAATTGTCATCACTGCTGATGAATCTGTGCGTGGCGGTAAACATACGCCGCTTAAACAAAATGTGGATCGTGCGCTAGACCATGACGGCACCGAATGTGTTGAAAATGTCATTGTGGTGTACCGTACCGGTGAATCCATCCCCATGAGCGGACGCCGCGATATTTGGTATCACAACTTAATCGACAATGCCTCTGAAGACTGTCCACCAGAGCCAATGAATGCCGAAGACCCGTTATTTTTGCTTTACACTTCAGGCTCAACTGGCAAGCCTAAAGGCGTGTTACACACCACCGGTGGTTATTTGACCTATGCGCTATCCACCTTCCGTGACGTGTTTGATATCAAAGACAATGACGTATTTTGGTGTACTGCCGATGTGGGCTGGGTCACCGGTCACACCTATGTGGTGTATGGGCCGCTTGCCAATGGTACAACAACCGTGATGTTTGAAGGGGTGCCACAGTACCCAGATTGGGCGCGTATCGGTCATATTGTTGACAAGCATGACGTTACCATCTTGTATACTGCGCCAACCGCCATTCGCGCGATGATGAAAGAAGGCGATGATTACGTCCGTAAATCAAACCGTTCCAGCTTACGTCTGTTGGGCTCGGTGGGTGAACCTATCAATCCTGAAGCTTGGAACTGGTACTATAACGTGGTGGGCGAAGGACGTTGTCCGATTGTCGATACTTGGTGGCAAACTGAAACCGGGGGTATTTTGATGACGCCAATCCCCAATACGGTTGATCTTAAACCAGGCTCTGCGATGAATCCGCTGTATGGCGTCATGCCAGCGATTGTCGATGCCGAAGGTGCTGAATTAACGGGTGCTGCCGAAGGCAACTTAATCATCAAAGACAGTTGGCCAGGTCAAATGCGTACCATTTGGGGAGACCATAAACGCTTCTTAGAAACTTACTTTAGCACCTATCCAGGCGCTTACTTCACAGGCGATGGTGCCCTGCGTGATGAAGACGGTCATTATTGGATCACAGGTCGTGTGGATGATGTCTTAAACGTCTCTGGTCACCGCCTAGGTACGGCAGAGATTGAAAGTGCGTTAGTATCGCATCCTTCCGTCGCTGAAGCGGCTATTGTCGGTATGCCGCATGAGCTTAAAGGTCAAGGCGTTGCCGCTTACGTCATCTTAAAATCGGGCGAAGAGCCAAGCGAAATGCTTAAAGGTGAAATCAACCGTCATGTCCGTGGTGAGATTGGTCCAATCGCCAACTTAGACTCGCTCTACTTGGTCGAAGCATTACCAAAAACGCGCTCCGGTAAAATCATGCGCCGTATTCTGCGTAAACTTGCCGCGCATGAATTTGAAGGTTTAGGCGATACTTCAACCTTGGCAGAACCAGAGGTGGTTGATAACCTTATCAATGTGGTTAAAGCTGATAAACAGCCTGCTTAGCTTAATGGCTTACCAAAATTGAAAAAACGTCTGTAGTTACAGGCATTTTTTCATGGTTTTTTAATTGTTAGAGACCTTTGCACAAACCAGCGACTATCTCTCGACACCAATTTCAAACTCAACTAAAAACTGGAATTGGTGTTAAAAAAGCGAAAAAAGTCACCGAATTGGCATAAAAGTCTCCTAAATTGCAGTAAATTAACGTCTATTGGCTAGTTTTGCCAACCAACAGACACAATAATCCTAAGATAGTCCGTATTTTCGCTTCAAACCTAGGGCAGTTTTTAAATTATGCACAATGCTAGCAAGCAATGTACGGGTATGAAATTGCATTAAGCCAAGATGACGAGCCTTGCTCATCCCATAATTTAAAATGACCGAATACCCGTTCTACCGTATTTCTGGTTTGGCTCTTTTGGGTATTGGTACGTTTCTGTTGTTCGGTAAGTGGTGTATTACGCCATGCCCTATCATGGATATGATTGTTGATAGGCGGTTCATGCTCGGCAAGATAGTTGTCATGGGCTTGGCTTTTATACGCACTGTCGGCGTAAACGGCTGATTCATCACCTGTTAAAAGCGTGGTAAAACATTGTGAATCATGGACATTGGCTGGGGTAGTTTGAATCTTTTTGACAAAGCTGTCTTCATCACAATTAAGATGGATTTTAAAGCCGTAGGTGGTTTTTACTTTGCCTGTGCTGTCTTTTTTACTGACGTATGCAGCTTCGTTATCTTGGGTATTGTCGGTATGTTTGCCTTTTTTAGCTCGTTTGTTTTTGGCTTCAACG